>CAYPRN010000001.1:0-63392 GCA_964413295.1 uncultured Gammaproteobacteria bacterium
GTCGGATTCGAACCGACGACCAATTGGTTAACAGCCAACTGCGCTACCGCTGCGCCACCCGGGAATTTATTAAATTTTTTATAAATTGTCTGCCTTGATATGATTTTAATTGTTTTTCTCTTTTAATTGCCTTTTGTCTATTCTCCGTTTCTTCTTCATATATTTTTTCCCATTTACCATCAAATCTTGATGTATAGCAATGTTTAAAGGTGTGATTATTATGCAACATTAATCTAGATGGTAAATTTGAAGTTTGACCTATATAGAATTTATTATGTTTTGAATTATAGACAGCATATACATAATACATATATTTGCGCTACCTCCGCCGGCTGGCAGAGCGCCACCCGGGATTCCCTCATCCTAACCTTCTCCCTGGGGGAGAAGGAATATTAATGATGAAATTTTTATAACAAAAAACAGTGGAAAATCCACTGATAATATAATAACGGATATTTTATAATAAGTCAACTTTAAGTTTTAGTTAGATTTTATTAGCGACGTAAAGCGAGAGCAAGGCAAAATCAAGCGGAGCGTAATTTTGCCTTGCCGAGCCGAGGAGCTAACATAGGGTAAATACCCCGCCAGCTTGCTGCGGAAAAATATGAGCGGAGCGAACACCTTATGTGGGCGGAGCTTGCTCTGCGGTTTAATACCCTTTATTTGCATTAAAAAAAGACAGTTTTACCTGTCTTTTTTTAGTAGTTATAAAAAAGTGTTAAGCTTTTTTAACTTTTTCAGCTGCTTGACCCTTTGGAGTATCTACTACTTCAAATTCAACTTTATCGCCTTCTTGAAGAGCGTTGAAATCAACACCTTCTAAGCTGTTGGCGTGGAAGAATAAATCATCCCCACCTTCTTCGCGAGCAATAAAACCAAAATTTTTGTCAGTTAGCCTTTTGATTGTTCCTGTCATGTTTTTTTTGATAGTTATATTAAAACGGATTCCTAACATAAATAGAAATCCGACCCTATTTCTATGTAGTGATATTAGTGTAAACCCCTGCCTACCGGACAGGCAGGCTGTTAAATTCGCTTTGCGATTATTTAATGGGGCGTAAATCCTATCGTCAGTATAGCAAAAAGATTATTATTTGTCAATAGTTAGTTTTAGGAGCTTATCTATCCCAAAAAATCGGGATTATTAACCTTATATTACACCAACGCCCCGCCCCGCCCCGTAATATTTTACGGGGTCAATACCGTCTGGTAATGTGTATATAATATGGTGATTTTCCTATGTTTTTTGGGTATATTATCAAATTAGTTTGACAAAAATATAGCGTTATGCTATGCTTTTATATTAGTTTGTTCTATAAAAATAAAACCCCGCCTCTTGAGAGAGGTGCAAGCTTACGGCAAGACGGGTAAAAAAGGAGGAATTGAAATAATGAAAAAAATTAGTTTTTCTGCCAAAAATTCACGTAGTTTTACTGGTGCTATAATCAATCTTGTTAGAACTCAAAAAAGCATGACTTTTTCCAGCAACGGAGTTGTTGGCGCCGGATCGAAATTCGGCAGAGTGCGGAAAGCTACAAGCAGGGACGCGCACATACTGACAACAAGGGAAGTGGAGGTTTCCTTAACTGAAAAAGGGCTTAGAATTTTTAGTCCCCTAAATAAGGGTTTCGGTTATGGAGATATAATTATTCCGTTTGGAATTGTTACATTCGCTTATAATTCTTTTTTTTGGAGAGATGATTTTGGATTTTGGAGGCAAATGAGGTTTTCTAAGATTCCAGGCTGGGCGCTTAAGACCTCAAATGGTAGAAGGGAACCCGTAAGTTGACTTTCCGTTTTATTATGGTTTTTTGTTTTCAATGGCAGTGTCCCTTTGGTTCTTTTGAATCGAAGGGACTTTTTTCTATAAATAAAAATTTGGAGGTTTTTTTGTATTTCAAAAACAAATATGCTATACTAATAATCGTTGTTATATTTGTCCATAATTTAGTGACAAATAACTAATTTACTAATAAAATTTTTATGACTTTTGACGATCAAACTACAACTCCGCCAGCTGACGTTCCAGCGGAGCCAACACCAGTTACTCCACCAGCAGATGCCCCGGCAGATGTTCCAGCTCCAACACCTCCGGCAGAACCAGCTACTCCAGCTCCAACACCTCCGGCAGAACCAGTTACTCCTCCAGTAGAACCAACTCCAGCAGTTTAATCTTGAATTTAAATTTTTAAAAAGCCATCCTGCATTCAGGATGGCTTTTTCTTTTTTTTAAATATTTTTTACTTACTTATTTTTCTTTCTTCCTGCCTTTTTGCACTCTCTCCGCTTCAGTTAAAAGCATTTTGCGCAAACGGATGCTTTTGGGGGTAATTTCTAAATATTCATCATCATTCATAATACCCATACCTCGTTCTAAAGTTATTGCCACAGGAGGAGTTAAGCGAATAGCGTCGTCTGAACCAGAAGCGCGCATATTAGTAAGCTGTTTGCCTTTAAGCGGATTAACCGCCATGTCATTTCCTTTGGTTACATTACCAATTACTTGTCCTTCATATACTTCAAGATTAGCTTCAATATAGAGGGTGCCTCTTTCTTGTAAATTAAACAAAGCAAAACCAAGCGCTTTACCAGTTGCCATAGATACCATAGATCCTAATTCATTTTTAGCAATTTCTCCAACATAAGGTTTAAAGCCAATCACTCGAGCGTAGAGAATACCTTCACCGCGAGTATCTACCACAAATTCATTGCGATAACCAAGTAGACCGCGAGTAGGCATTTCAAAAATAATTTTTACTCCACCATGTTCAGGTTTCATTTCTAACATATTACCCTTGCGTTTAGATAATTTTTCAATCACAGTGCCAGACATTTTTTCAGGCACATTGATAGTCACTTCTTCAAACGGCTCTACTTTTTGGCCGTCAATTTTTTTAATAATTACCTGGGGTTGAGAAATTTGCAGTTCATAATTTTCTCGGCGCATATTTTCCAAAAGAATAGCAATATGCATTTCGCCTCGACCATAAACTTTGTAATGATCAACCGACGAAAAATCAATTTTTAAACCCACATTAACTTCCAACTCTTTTTGCAATCGATCTTTTATCTGCCGATTAGTTACAAATTTTCCTTCTTTGCCGGCAAACGGGGAATTATTAACTAAAAAATTAAGAGAGATGGTTGGTTCATCAATATCAATTGCTGGTAATGTTTTTTGGTTAATGTCTTCGCAAATTGTTTCACCAATAAAAATATCAGGCAAGCCAGCAGTCATAATAATATCACCGGCGCTCGCCTGTTTAACTTCCTGACGCTTTAATCCTTCAAAAGTAAATAACTTAGTGATTTTGCCAGTACGAGTTTCACCTTTATCATTTTTGATAATTACATTTTGACCAAGAGTAATTTTACCTTCATAGATTCTGCTAATTGCTAATCGGCCTAAAAAATTATCATAGCCTAAATTAAAGGGCTGAATGCTTAGTTGTTTTTTGCCTGCCTCTTTGCTTGAAGCCACTGGCACTTGTTTTAAAATAGTATCTAACAACGGCGTTAAATCTTTAGATTTATCTTCCAGTTTAACTTTGGCTACGCCGGTTTTGGCAATCGCATAAATTACTTTAAAATCAAGTTGTTCATCATTGGCGCCTAAATCTAAAAATAGTTCATAAACTAATTCACGCGCATGTTCAGGATTGGCAGCCGGTTTATCAATTTTATTTATTACTACAATTGGTTTTAAGCCCAGTTCTAGAGATTTTTTTAAAACAAATTTTGTTTGAGGCATAGGACCTTCTTGGGCGTCTACTACTAATAACACTGAATCAATAGAACGTAGCACTCGTTCAACCTCTGATCCAAAGTCAGCATGACCCGGAGTATCCACGATATTAATCTTTGTTTTTTTGTAATTGATTGAGGTATTTTTGGAATAAATTGTAATACCGCGTTCCAGTTCCAACGCGTTGGAATCCATACTTGATCCTTCGTCTGACATGCCAGTTTGACGCATCAAAGCATCGGTCAGAGTAGTCTTACCGTGATCAACGTGAGCAATAATAGCGATATTTCTTATTTCCATGTAGTTAAGGTAGAGACGTAGCAGTGCTACGTCTGTACAAATTAAAGATGAAAAAACCGCTTTAATCCGCCTACGCTTATGCTACGGCGAGACAAAGAAAGCGGTTTTTTTAGAGTTTGTTTAAGTCTTAAATAAGTATAATATATAAATATAGAAAAGTCAAGAGTTAGCAGTAATTTTGCGATAACTCTTGACTTTTGCATTAAAAATGAGAAAATTGGTCTATTACATTCTGTTAATGTAACTTTGGGGGTGAATAGGTAACTAAATTACCGAAGTGCTTGGTTGCCTTCGGTGTCTTAGCTGTTGAGCCTATTTACCCCCCTTATTTTTTTATACGCCACGGGGCGTTTTTCCTTTTCCCTAAAAAATGTTATAATTAAAGATATAGACTCGCCTTCGTTCCAAATAATTTAGGACTATGGCGAGACAAGCCCGCTTCCGTCCGCCGATTCGGTGGACTATGGCGAAGCGAAGAAGGAGGTGAAACAATATGATACAACTTTGGGAAAAAGCATTAAAAAGCATGGACGTATTAGACATTGGCTTAATTAAGTTGGCTTCAGCTATTTTTGCGTTGTTCGTAATAACAATTTGGCCAGCCGCCATGATCTGGGTTAATTCAGTAAATCCTTGGTATTTTTTAGTAGCCTTTGTAATCGTAGCCGCCAGGCCAGTATATAGGGCTTATCTAAAATAATGATTTATTTATTAATTTAACCCTCCCAACCCGCCGACTTGGCGGATGGGCGGGTAAGACTATATGGAACTATCAATCTTATTAGCAAAAGTGATGGGTCTTTTTATGATAATCTCCTATATTGCTGTTCTTGTTAACAGAAAGATGGTAAGTGGCGTAATTAAAGATCTTGCTAAACATATTAGCATAGGCGTGTTTGGCGGAGCTCTTGATTTAATCATCGGCCTACTAATTGTTCTTCAACATAATATTTGGAGCGTAGATTGGATTGGCCTAATTACTTTATTTGGTTGGCTGGCCTTAGCCGAAGGTATTGCTTTGCTTTTCTTTCCTAAGGTATATATTAAGTGGGTTGAAAAACTTAGTGATAATCTGATGAATGTTATGATATTTGTTGGATTGTTGATTGGTATTTATTTAGCTTATATGGGGTTTACAGTGTAGAAAAATAGTTAGACTAGTTATTAGAAACTAGTTAAATTAAGTTTATGAACACAAAAACCATTACAATTCTGCGCAATCTTGCCAGAAGTGTTTTAATTATTATTACTGCCTCCTTTTTTGTTTTTGCCCTGCTATCAGGAGCAGAACCTGGATTAGCGGGAATAATAAAAAACAGCCCGAACGCCTTGCCCTGGCTATTATTATTTATTTTAGTCGGAGTTGTTTGGCAATGGGAATTAATTGGCGGAATAATTATTTTGTTGTTAGGAGTTTTTAGTTTTTTCTTTTTTAACGCAGTTGAATCAATGGTGGTTTTGTTGCTAGCTCCTGTGCCATTAGTGATTTTAGGGATTATATTTATAATTAGTTCTAAATACAATAATTAATTATATTTTATGGAGATTTCATTATTTTTCGCAAAACTTTGGGGTAGCTTTTTTATAATCTTCGGTCTGCTGTCTATTATCACAGGGCAATTAGGCAGAACTATAGAAATGACTGATGACAAGGCGTTTGTTATTTCTACCGGCTATATTACATTACTGATGGGATTGGTGACTGTTATTTTACACAATGTGTGGGTGACTGATTGGCAAGTTGCTATTACAATCTTAGGCTGGTCTACTTTTATTAAAGGAATTACTAAAGTTGGATTTCCAGAGCAGATACACAAACAAGCGCAAAGATTTAAGAAAAATCAATGGGTTAGCGCTATTATTTTGATTTTTTTAGGTGCTTGGTTGCTTTGGATGGGTTTTAGATAATTTTTTATATTTACAATATAATATAAAAATTAATAACAAAAATTGTATGATTTTGCCTTTTCCTTCTAGATTTTTTAAAAAGTTGGAAATATATCAACAAATTAGAAGCGGACAAGGGATCGCTAAATATAAATATCTTTGGCGTTACGAATCCGCCTTTTTACAATATTCTTATGAAGAAGATCATCAACATTTAAATAGTTTTATAAATAGTCATAATTTTAAAAAATGGGTTCAAAAAATCATCCCTGATAAAGAAATTGTAGGTTTAAATCGAGTTATAGGAAATTTATTTTGGCGAGGTTTTATTGAAATACAAAAAAATGAATCAAAATCTGTTGTATCAGAGTTAATCACAAGAAATGATTTTGCTATTCCAAATGATTTTTTAGCTAACAATTATAGATTTCGGGTTACTCAACTAGGACATAACGTTGGAGAAGTTATCTCTGAAGTAGAAAGTAAAAATTGGTTAATAGCTTATTTTAATAGATATAAATATTCAATAATTTTTGATTTATTTTGGCTGTTCGTTTTACTTGCCGCATTTTCGTTATTTCATATTATAGATGACGTAATTGTAATTTTTAACGCTTATAGCTTTCTTTCTAGTCCTTTAATTAAAATAATTATAATGTTATTATTTGTATTTATTTTGTGGCCGTTATTACTTGCAATCTTAAGGTGGATTAAACGAAAAATTGAGAACTGCAAAAAGCACTATACAAGAAAAATTATGAATAAAAAAATAGCAAAAACAATTTGGGTAATTATTGTAGCTTTATTTCTTGCCTTGCAGGTTTATAATTACCAGCAAAGGAATTTTGATGATTTGACTATTACTATGCTGATAGTAATAATACCATTAGCAGTGATTGGCGGGTTTTATTTTTATAATAATAATAAATAATTAACAAAAAAATATGAAAGGATATATTACAAACATTGAAAAAGAAACTTTGGAAAATAATAATTTTCGTAAAGTTTTATACACGGCCAAAAATAGCCAGTTAGTAGTTATGAGTATCGCGCCAGGCGACGATATTGGCAGTGAAGTGCATGAGTTAGACCAGTTTATCCGCATAGAGGCGGGAACTGCTAAAGCGGTTTTAGATGGGGTAGAGAGCAAATTACCAGCCGAACACGCAGTAATTATTCCAGCTGGAGTTGAACATAATATTATTAACACTGGAAATGAACCGTTAAAATTATATTCAATTTATTCTCCACCAGAACATAAGGACGGTACAATTTATCCTACTAAAGATGATGAAAAAGAAGAGCATTTTGACGGGCAGACGACTGAATAAATATTTAATAAATATTTATGATGTTAATTTCTTTGGCCATAATTGTGGCTTTAATAATTATAATTACTGTGATAATAGCTGTTATATCCGAGAAAAAGTAAATTTTAATATAAAAAATATCCCCTCCTAAGTACTTAGGAGAGAGTGTTTTTTTGTTTCTAATAGAGTGAAATTCATTTTGTGGTTATTGCCCGCAATAAATTAATTTTTTAAATATTTAGTGTATGATTAAAATATAAAATATAAATAGGGAAAAAAGGTTGTATATTCTCCTGTCCGTCCGCTGACAGCATCGGTCGGGCAGGCATTCCCTGGGAAAATTTAACTATAAAGCAACATATGCAACTCACGCTATTCGGGTTGCTTTTTATATCTATATGACTAATAAAGAAAATTTTTTAATTGAGCATAACAAGCTTTCACCCGTGAATTTAAAGGCGACTTTGAATATTCTTACTGTTTTTAAGATAAAAAAGTCAACACTTTTTAAAAATAATGACTAGTCAATTGATAAAATTCGTCGGCTGTTTATTATGTGGCTTACTTCTATGACTAAAGCGCAAAAAGAAGAGATAAACAGCATGCCAAAATAAACAGGTTATCACCAACAACTTTTATTTTAAAAAAACCGCTCAGCATGCGCCGGACGGTTTTTTCGTGCCACGAAGCTAAATGTAAAAATAAAAGTTTTCCTCCCCGCCCCCTCCCGAGGCGAGTAAACAAGGCGGACAAGTATCTACTAATTCCCCACGTAAATTAAAAGGTATTTTTCTATCTACGAAGCCTGACACGTATCACAGAAGATGATAGTATCCTCCTATGCCTCCATCCTATTGAAGTTTCGGATGGTAAGAAAGCTACGTAGGACAAGAATAAAATACTTTGTTATAAACGTAGAGTGTTTTTGTGTCCCGCTCGGCGGGTAAATATAATAAGGTACCTTGTATGAGAATAAGGTGCTTTTATGTTATAATAAACCCATGGACTTTCATACATTAAAAGCAGAAGAGGTATTGAAAAAATTAAAAACATCAAAAGATGGCCTTGATAAGAAAGAGGCTATTTTAAGATTGAAAAAACACGGGTTGAATAAACTACCAACAGCCAAAAAGAAAAGTTGGTTAAGAATATTGTTAGAGCAGTTTAAAAGTCCGCTAATCTATATTTTAGCTATTGCCGGCATAGTTACTTTATTTTTGCAAGACTATACAGACGCGATTGTCATTTGGCTGGCAGTTTTAGTCAATACAATAGTCGGTTATATCCAAGAAGCAAAGGCCAATGATGCTCTGGTGGCGCTGAAAAAAATTGTGACCAATAAGGTAATTGTAATTCGCCACGGCAAAGAGAAACTAGTGTCGCAGGAGCAAATTACCATTGGCGATATTATAAAATTAAGACCAGGAGACAAAGTGCCGGCAGACGGGCGGATTATTGAGAGTAATGACTTGAAAATTAATGAGTCAGCGCTGACGGGCGAGTGGGCGCCGGTGGAGAAAAAAGTGGAGAGTATGGACAAAGAAACCTTTTTCGCTGACAGGGTAAATCTGGCATTTATGGGGACTGTAGTGGAATCTGGCTTTGGACAAATGGTAATAACCGCTATTGCCAAGCAGACTGAGTTTGGTAGGGTGGCAAAATTGATTAAAGAAACCAAGGACGAGGTCACGCCTTATCAGCAAAAATTAGCTAATTTTAGCAAGATTTTAGGCTGGATAATTGTAGTAATTTGTTTTTTTATATTTATTGAAGGAATGATAACCGGAGGCGAGTTTGTGGAAATGTTCACCACTGCCGTGGCTGTTGCCGTAGCCGCTATCCCAGAAGGTTTGCCTATGGCGATGACGGTGATTTTAGCGATCGGGATGCAGAAGATTTTAAAGAAGAAAGGTTTGGTCCGTAAATTAGCTAGTGCAGAAACATTAGGATCTACTTCAATAATTTGTACTGACAAGACCGGCACGTTGACGCAGGGTAAAATGGAAGTGTTTGAAATAATTTTCCCCTCCCATGCCTACGGCCGGGCGGGCAAGGAAAATAAAAATAAAGTTCTTGAGATTGTAACGTTATTATCAGAGGCATTTGTAGAAAGGTTGAATGGAGATTCCAACTCGCCTTCGCCTAAGGGCTCTGGCGTAGCGAGGGAAGTTTTACGAGGTAGGCCGACTGACAAGGCATTATTACAAGCTGGGCATATTGCCGGATTTCATAAAAGTAAGTTAAGTAAAAAATATAATGAGACAGATAGGATTCCGTTTAATTCGGCGCAGAAATTTTCGGCGGCGTTGTTTAAGGTAGGAAAGTCATCCACCTCCAGCCAAAGGGCGGACAGGCAAGGCGGACAAGCTCAAGAATTACTGGTTATGGGCGCGCCTGAGGTTATATTTGCCCGGTGCAAAAACATTAAGAAATCAAAATTGAATCAGCTAGTTGATAAATCAACCGGACAGGGAATGCGGGTGTTGGCGGTGGCCCACCGCAATGTGCCGGATCACAAATCATCCGAATTACGTGATGAAGATGTGAAAGATTTAGAATTTTTAGGATTAGTGACATTAAAAGATCCGTTGCGAGCGAGTGCTAAAGAGGCGATTAAAGTTTGCCAAACTGCCGGGATGCGCCCGGTAATTATTACGGGAGACCATAAATTAACCGCCAAGGCGATTGCTAACGAGTTAGGTTTGAACGTAAAAGATAAAAATATTTTAGAGGGTAAGGATATAGAAAAATTAACTGATAAGCAACTACAAAAAAAAGTAAGAGACATAATCGTTTACGCTCGCGTTATGCCAGAGCATAAACTGCGGATAATTAATGCCTGGCAGTCGCTAGGCAAAGTGGTTGCGATGACCGGCGATGGTATCAACGACGCGCCTGCGCTGAAAAAAGCCGATGTGGGAGTAGCATTAGGGTCAGGCACGACCGTGGCTAAAGAAGTGTCAGATTTGGTTTTGCTGACTGATGATTTTAGCGTGATCGTGGCTGCGGTGGAAGAAGGGCGGGGGATTATAGATAATATTCGCAAAGTAATAACTTATTTATTGTCATCCAGTTTTTCAGAAATTATTTTAATTTCTACCGCCATTGTGCTGGGTTGGCCGTTGCCGGTGCTGGCCGTCCATATTTTATGGGTTAATCTGATTGAAGACGGTTTGCCAAATTTCGCCCTGGCCTTTGAACCGAAAGAAGAGGATATTATGAAGTGGCCACCTTTGTCTAAAGAAGCGCCATTGTTAAATTCGGAAATGAAATTTTTAATCTTTGTGATCGGCATCATTACCGATATTATGCTACTGGGCATATTTTATTATTTATATAAATATACCAATTACAGCTTAATTCATATTCAGTCAATTATTTTCGCCGCATTAGCGATTGATTCCAGATTCTTCATATATTCATGTAAGAGTTTAAGAAAAAATATCTGGCATATTAATTTGTTGTCCAATAAGTTATTACTGCTTTCCAGCGTGATTAGCGCTGTATTATTAATAATAGTATTTTATCACCCAACCTTGCAGATAATCTTTAAGACTTTTCCATTGACTTTGCAAGATTGGACATTATTAATTGGCGTAGGGCTGGCGAATATTATTTTAATTGAAGTTGGGAAGTGGGTATATATTAAGAGGAAACAGGTAGGCTAAGGTATGTTGGTAGTTGATAAAGCATGGGGATTATGGTAGATTAAATACAAGTGTTATATTGCTACATTGTTAAATTGTTGTATTGCTAAAAAAGTCCACAACAATTTAACAATTTAACAATTTAACAATTTAACAATATATTTATATGAAAAATTTTTTTACCTCAATTGACCGTAGCTTTAACGGTTTTGTCATAAATTTATTAATTGGCGGAATTTTATTGCTAACTTTTGCAGTTCTAGTTGTCTGGGTTGATTTTGTTTTGCGATTAGTAATTGGCCTAGCATTTTTAATGGCCGCTTGGGTATGTTTTTACGGCGCTTACAAACTGTATGATTTTAAAAAACATATTAAAGACTTCTTGCCTCGCATTAAATAGTTGATCAGTTAATTAGTCATTTAGTTTTTTATATAGCAAACTAAGTAACTAATTAACTAAGTAACTGCCTAACTAATGCCCACTTCAAGCCTCTCCCAACCTGAAACAACCACTAAATCCTTGTCTGAAACAGCTAAGGATTTGTTTAGAGTTGTTCATCAACAACAAATTTCGCCAGCAGAAGACGATGAAAATGGGGTAGCTAAAATTAAAGTGCATGAAATTGTTAGTAAGATGTCCTTTTTTTATGAAAAGATTCGTAATGCGGTGGATTATAAAGATGACCATTTATTACGCAAGAACGCGATTGAACGAATTTTAAAGCGCTTGCATTTAGTGGGACATCATGAATCTAATGAAATTGCCAATATGCTGATCGTGGAGTTGATTCGTGGTGGCTATTTAAATAATAATGTTGTTCCAGAAACTAAAGCAGAAGAGGTGGCGCTAATTATTGAGCGTTTTTTACAATTGCGTAAAGATATTTTAACAGAAGAAAAAAATGATAAAAAAGAAGCAGATAATATTAAGCAATGGATTTGGAATTTGGCGGCTACTAATATTGAGGAAAATTTGATTAATCATTCGGTAAATCATGTTATTGGTAAGCACATGTATTCGTTGATTGACGCTAATATTGCTGATGAAGAAATAGACCAGGAATTCAGTCGTGATAAAAAAATTCAGATTTATCTAGCAATATATGGCAAGCTTTTTAACTATGATGATTTAATGCTGGAGTTTTTGCTTTTTCGTTACTTTAATCCTGATTGGTATAAAGCTTCAGACAAAGATATTGCCAATATTGCCCAGCAGTATCAGGAAATGAAAAAAGCTTCAGTCCAACAGTTAAGCCATCCTTTTCGTAAACAAGTGCAGAAATTAGCCAATCGCTATACTATTTATTTTTCAATTCTTAAGGATGCGATTGAAGAAAATCCAGAAGCAACTTATGATAAATTGAAAAATTCTCTAGAACAGTTTAAAAAATTAATCACCAAAGTTTGCGAAAGGCGTTATAAAGAATCGCGTGGCAAGCTAAGTCGCGGGGCAGTGCGAAGTATTATTTATATATTTTTAACTAAAGCTGTTTTAGTTTTTATTCTGGAAGGACCAATTATTTTGTTTTTAGGCGGAGCGCTTAATTATTTTACTTTATCAATAAATATTTTATTTCCGCCTGCTTTGCTATTTTTGATTATTTTATTTACAGCCGTGCCGGGCAATGATAATACCAAAAAGATTTATCAGGGCATTGAAGAAATTGTCTTTCAAGGAAAACATCAAGATAGATTAGTCAAGTTGTATTATCCAGTAAAACGAGGAAGCGCTACCAACATTATGTTCAGCTTTTTTTATACAGTTACTTTTTTATTGTCTTTTGGCTTGGTAGTCTGGGGGCTATTAGCTTTGCAGTTTCATTTTGTTAGTATTATTATTTTTGTTTTCTTTTTATCATTGGTCAGTTTTTTCGGCATCCGTTTAGGGAAGATTGCTCGAGCCTATTCAGTAGTGGAACGCAAAGAGAATTTGTTTTCCTTTTTTGCTAACTTTTTCTATGTGCCAATTGTTGGTTTAGGAAAATGGTTAAGTGAGACCTTTTCTCAGATTAATGTTTTTGTTTTCATTCTGGATTTTATCATTGAGTCGCCGTTTAAAATATTTGTGGAAATTACCGAGCAGTGGAGCGCTTATGTTAAAGAACGGAAAGAGGGAATTGTGGAGTAGTTTTTTTTCTTGTCATCTTGATGGTAGAGACGAGGCAATGCCTCGTCTCTACGTTTCTGTATTACGAATAGATTCTTCGCCTCCCCTCGCCCTTCGCGAAGGGCGAGGGATCGCTCAGAATGACAAAAAAAAGAAAAGCAAAAATAACAAAAAAGCAAGCCTTGACTTTTTATGCCAAACAGGCATGATAAAGATAAATTGTTCATCCTATAAGAAAGAGGTAAAGGAAAATGTCAAAGAAAAAGAAAAAACGCAGATGGTATGATTTAGTTCAAATTTTAAATGAAAGAGATTTTTGTTATCAGGTATTAATACGGATACCAGAACCAGCCAGAAATTATTTTCCTGACATAATGGGAATAGTTAAGAAAGTAAAATT
Source organism: uncultured Gammaproteobacteria bacterium (assembly GCA_964413295.1). Lineage (GTDB taxonomy): Bacteria > Patescibacteriota > Patescibacteriia > Patescibacteriales > XYC2-FULL-47-12 > CAYPRN01. Next base: position 13,397 of record CAYPRN010000001.1, read on the forward strand.
TTTTATGGGTAATTTGGGTCTTCAAGAGCAAAGAGGGACATTTAACGTGGGACAGGGCGAAGAACAGATTATTTGCATTCCTTTTTTTGAAAAAAAATCTAATTCTTCAGGAATGATAATTGTTAGCACTCGAGAAGATTTAGGAATTATTTCCATCAAAATAATGAGCTGTCAATTGATCAAAGCAGAAGTGATTTTTGTTCGCTTGAAAGAAATATTTAATGCAGAACATCATAACATAAGATTACTTACAGCAGAGTATAAGATTATGGATTTTAATGAAAGGGAGTAAAAATGTTTGACAATAACACCTAAAAAGGGGTAAAGTTAAAAATAGCTTTATCCCTTTAATTATTTTAATCTCATGAAAAATAAATTTTACCCCGCATAGAGGCGGGGCAAGTATTATAACTTTTATGGTAAAAAAGAAAGACAATTTTTATATTACTACAACCTTGCCTTACGTAAATGCCAAACCGCATATTGGTTTTGCTTTGGAAATAATTCAAGCAGATGTAATTGCCCGTTGGCAGAAAATGCAGGGTAAGGAAGTTTTTTTTAATACTGGCACTGACGAACATGGATTAAAAATTTATCGTAAAGCAGAGGAAGAAAATAAAGATATTCAGGATTATGTAGATGAATATGCTGATAAATTTAAAAAATTAATGCCGGCTTTAGGTATTTCTGATGATGTTCATTTTATTCGCACTACTGACAAGCATCATGTTAAAGCAGTGCAGGAATTTTGGAAAAGATGCGACCAAAATGGAGATATTTATAAAAAGAATTATAAAATTAAATATTGCGTGGGATGCGAATTAGAAAAAACCGAATCAGAATTAAAAGATGGCAAATGTTCGGTTCATCCTAACTTAGATTTAGAAACTATTGAAGAAGAAAATTATTTTTTTAAATTTTCAAAATATCAGGATAAACTCTTAGATTTATATAAAAATAATCCTGATTTTGTGAAACCAGGTTGGCGGTTAAAAGAAATTAGAAATTTTGTAGCAGATGGTTTAGAAGATTTTTCTATTTCCCGATTGAAAGAAAAAATGCCTTGGGGCGTGCCAGTTCCTGGGGATGATAAACACGTAATGTATGTCTGGTTTGACGCATTGATTAATTATATTTCTACTTTACAATGGCCCAGCGAAGATGGTAATTATAAAAATTTTTGGCCGGGCATGCAAGTTGCCGGCAAAGATAACTTGCGCCAGCAGGCAGCTATGTGGCAGGCAATGCTTTTATCAGCCAAACTGCCGACTTCAACCCAAATTTTCATTCACGGCTTTATTACTTCTGGTGGACAAAAAATGTCTAAGAGTTTAGGCAATGTAATTGACCCTTTTGAAATAGCTGACAAGTATGGGATAGACGCTTTACGTTATTATTTATTAGCGGAAATTACTCCATTTGAAGACGGAGATTTTACGATTGAAAAATTTGAAGCTCGCTATAATGCAGACTTAGCTAATGGGCTGGGAAATTTAGTGAATAGAGTAACCGCTTTAGTTGAGAAATTTTTAGACGGAAAAATTGGCGAAGAAATAAAATTACCGAAACCACCAGGAATATCAGAAATAGAAATTGATATGAATAATTTTCAATTTAATGAAGTTTTAGCAAAAATTTGGAAAATAATAGATAACCAAGACCAGATAATTCAACACAACATATTATGGGATTTGGGAAAAACTGATATTGAGAATTTTCGTAAATATTGTCATACGGTGTTAACAAATTTATTGTTAATTGCAAAGTTAATTGAGCCCTTTATGCCCGAAACTAGTAAAAAATTATTAGAGATTATAAAAGCTAAACAAATAAAGAAAAGTGAATCATTATTTCCAAGGATATAATAAAATATAGATAAAAATAAAACGAGAGAACATTATATTCTCTCGTTTTATTTTTATGAATTTTGAGTTTTGTCATCTTGAGTCTTGACGGCTTCGTGGCGAAAGATCTGATTTCACGAACGTGGTAGTAATAGATTCCTGTCTACCGGCAACCAGGCTCCGCTCTCCCGAGCGCTCGGAGTCGTTCAGAATGATAAAAAATAGCTTTATTCTGACAATTTGCTTAATTCAGCGTCAATTATAGTTTTTATTATTTCAAATTCTACTGCGCCTGGAACTAAAGTCATATCGCCGTTTAAAAAGTTTCCTGGGGTGCCACGCACGCCTTTAGATAAACTTTCTTGATAGTCAGTATTAACTTTGTCTTTATATTTACCATCATCTATGCAAGAATTAAATTCTGTCATGTTTAAGCCGACTTCTTTAGCAAATGATTTAATAGTATCTGCTGAAATATCAGCTTGATTTTCATATAGTTTATCTGCATATTCCCAAAATTTTTCTTGATCATTGGCGCATTCTGACGCTTCAGCTGTTGAACGAGCTAAAGGATGAAGAGAATCAAGCGGGAAGTGCTTATAAATCCAGCGAACTTTATTAGGGTAAGTTTCCATTACTTTTTTCATGGTTACATGAAATTTATCGCAGTAAGGGCATTGAAAGTCAGAAAATTCAACGATAGTAATGGGAGCATTCATGTTACCGCGAATATGATTATCTTCAGTTATAGTAAATTCAGCTAAAGCCGGTTTTTCCTGTTCATTTGGTTGTTCCTCCTCTTGATTTTGTTCAGTCTCACCAGCTACTTCTGAACTTTTATTATCCTTAAAGTATAGTCCTAACATTATTAGAAATCCAATAACAGCAAAAATTGCGATTCCTAAAGAAAGACCAAATAGAAATTGTTTTTTATCCTCGTCCATATGGGTTATGATAAGTAAATTAATAAATTAAAGTGTGTATATGTGTATATAGGTTATATTATAAAGTAATTATAGTCAAAAATAATTATCCACACCTCTTCGCTTCGCCTGTGGCAGAGCTTTGAGGTGCAAGCAGTCCTACGCTAAAGCTACGGACTGTAAACAGTTCATTTTATATTCCAATATATATCAGGACTTTGAGATGCAAATATTTATTTTTTTATGTTATAATACATATGTTCACATATATTAACATATATTCATATATTTGCCCGCCCGCCTACTCGTGTAGCGAGCTGGGAGGGTAGTTGATTCGTATATTCGTAGGAAAAGGAATTTAAATAGTGAATTAAAATTTATTAGTATTCTATGGATTTATCATTTTTTAGCAATATAGATTTAGGTAGTTTAAGCGATCTTGGAGTTTATGATGCGATTTTAGTCGTGATTATTTTAGGTTTTACTGTTTATGGTTTTTTAAAGGGTATTATTAGGATGATGGGCGAGTTGATTGGTTATATTGTCGGCATTTGGTTAGCAGGGCATTATTTTATTCCTTTTTATGAGTGGACACAATCAATCTATATGAGCAATGAAAGTGCTGGGCATGCCATTAGCTTTTTATTGCTTCTTTTTATTGCGCGTAAAGTAGTAATGTTGTTAGTGGTGGCTTTGGACAGATTTTTTAATTTTATCGCTATTATTCCTTTCTTCGGACTGATTAACAGATTAGCTGGCGCTTTGTTTGGTTTTTTTACTGTTAATATTGTTTTAGGAATTTTAATTTATTTTGCCAGTCGTTATTCTCTAGGATTTTCTTTTGACAAATTTTTAGTTAATTCTAATATTGTTCCATATTTGCTTAGATTTGGCGAATTTTTTTCTCCTCTTTTGCCAGAAGTTTTTAGGCAATTGCATTCATTATTGTAATTCGCTTTAATTAAAATGAAAGATATTTTTTCTATAAAAGACATTAAGGAAATTGTTTATAATTTTAAAGATGGGCAGGTGGGTATTTTTCCGACGGACACAGTTTATGGTTTAGGCGGACGAGCTGATAAATTAAGTGTAATAAAAAAAGTTTATCAATTAAAAAAGCGGGATAAGCAAAAACCGCTTTTAATTTTGGTTAGCAGTATAGCGATGGCTAAGAAGTATGTTAAAATAAATAAAAAACAAGAAGAATTTTTACGGTCCAAATGGCCGTGTAAATTAACCGCAGTATTAATAGGTAAAAAAATATTACCGAAAGAGCTATCTAATAATACAGATAAAATTGGGGTTAGATTGCCTGATAATGAATTTTTATTAAAAATAATTAAACAGTTAAACGCGCCATTAATCGCCACCAGCGCGAATATTTCCGGACAGCTAAGTGTTTGTAATGTAAAAAATATTAAAATAAAGCCAGATTTTATTGTTGATGGTGGCAGACTGTTGAAGAGTAAGGAGTCAACAGTGGTAGATTTAACTAATGAGAAGGTAGTAATCTTAAGACAAGGAGATTTAAAAATTTAAGATTTATGATTTTAGATTAATAAATCTGCAATCTGTAATCCAAAATCTGCGATTATAATTTTAAATTAAATTTAAGTTTATAACTGATTTATAATATTTTGTATGGCTAACGGCACACAATTAATAGACACTCACGCCCATCTTAATTTTCAAGCATATAAAAAAGATGCGGATCAGGTAATCCGTCGGGCTTTTGATGCAAAAACAGAAATAATTATTCCATCAACAGATTTAAAAAGTTCTCAGCAAGCAGTAAAAATAGTAGAAAAATATGATCAAGGAGTATATGCCACTATTGGTTTACATCCAATTCATTTACAGAATCAGGAATTTGAAGAAGAAGACAAAAAAATTAAAATGAAAGGAGAAAGATTTGAATATAGTGATTATGAAAAGATGGCCAAGTTAAAAAAAATAGTGGCCATCGGTGAAATTGGTTTAGATTACCATTATCTTTCTATAGAAAGAATAAAAGAAAATAAACAATTACAGCAATTTACGTTTTTACAGCAATTAGAGCTCGCTTATAATTTAGATAAGCCAGTAATTATTCATTGTCGTGAAGCGCATGAGGATTTATTGCCTCTTCTGCAGAAATTTTATCAGAATAAAAAAAAGCGTCTTAGCGGACGCGGTGTTCTTCATTGTTTTTCTGGTGACTGGGAATTAGTATGGAAATATTTTGAACTTGATTTTTTAATTTCATTTACCGGATTAATTACTTTTAACGACCAGTGGAATGACCTTATCCGCCAGTGTCCACTGGATAAAATAATAATAGAAACAGATAGTCCATTTATGTCTCCGATTCCGCACAGAGGAGAAAGAAATGAGCCAGCTCATGTTAAATATATTGCGGACAGGATCGCGCAGATTAAAGATGTTAGTTTTGAAAACGTGGCTAAAGCTACTACTAAAAATGCTAAGAAGTTGTTTCAGATTTAGCCTTCTTGTTTGACAGGGTAAAATAAAAATGGGACACACTTATATTTCATTCGGCGGGGTTGTCGTCAAAATGAAAATTAGCATGTCCCTATGGTTGAGGGCGAAGAAACTGGGTGTGACTGGATTTGCCCCGCAATTCGCTACGCTCTGCGGGGTCGCTCCCTCCACAAGTTTTGCAAGCTGGGCGGGCAAGCACTAACGTTCGCGAAACCCCGTGTTATTAAAATTTTAATAAAGATCAAAGAACGCAGGAGACAGGGCTTGAACCTGTGACCTTCTGTCCGAAAACAGAAACTCTACCAACTGAGCTACTCCCGCACAAACCTTTTATATATTACACTAAGATAAAATAACTGTCAAGAGTTAATATATATTAAAGTTATTTTGATTGCATTTGTCAATTGACCTTATTTATTTTTTACCATATAATATAAGCGAATAATCATTGTGGATAATAATACCCGCTATAATGGGCGGATATTATTTTTTGTCAGAAAGTTAATATGGATAATGATAAACAAATAAACCCCGCAGAAAATGGGGTGAAAAATATTAATAAAAAAATAGATACGCCGTTTTGGCAACCATCTCTTTTAATGTTCTCACGAATGTCTGGTTGGGTTGTCGGGCCAATAGTGCCGGCGATATTTTTAGGAAAATGGTTGGACAAACGCTATGATACTGAACCATGGCTATTTTTAGTAACTGTTGGTTTAGCTTTTATAATATCAATGGTTGGTTTAGTGAAGGATGCTTTTAAGGAGATGGATAGATTAAGCAAGGAAGACAGAAATAAATAAAAAATAATCATATAAATCATATAAATCTCTGCTAAATTTTATTTTTTAGCAAAACTTGCCTACCGGCAGGCAGGGATTAATAAGATTAATAAGATAATGCCTAACACAGAAAATCAAAACTTACATAATGAACCTGAAGTTGCGACAGCATACGTTGAAACGCAAGAAATTCACCATGAGCAAACCCTTTTTGCAGAACCGCTTTTTAATATTGGCGGTTTAACTGTAACAAATTCATTATTAGTAAGCTGGGCAGTGGTAATTGGTATTATATTATTAGTAGTATTATTAAAATTTAAATTAAAGAAAATTCCGGGAAAGGTTCAGGGAGTGACTGAAATGATTTTTGAATGGTTTTTAGAAACATTTGATTCAGTAACTAGCGACCGTAAAAAATCATTGATGTTTTTTCCCTTGGTGTTTTCTTTCTTTATTTTTATTTTATTAAACAATTGGTTTGGACTTTTGCCTGGTGTTGGAACGGTTGGGCAAGTAGTTAGTGAACATGGCGAGTTAGTATTAATTCCGTATTTGCGCGGTGGCACAGCTGATTTAAATACAACATTAGCTTTAGCGTTAATTGCCGTTATTGCTTCGCATGCTTTTGGTGTTTTTAAAATCGGCGCTTGGACACATTTTAATAAGTTTATAAATATTAAAGCATTTTTAGAAATTCCTCAGAAAATAAGAAAAGAGCCGACTATTATTTTTATAAATCCGATTAAAGCTTTTGTAGGAATTGTTGAAATTATTGGTGAAGTCGCTAAGATTGCTTCATTAAGCTTTCGTTTATTTGGTAATATTTTTGCTGGAGAAGTATTATTAGCGTCAATGGCGACTTTAGTGGCCTGGCTAGTACCAATTCCGTTTATGTTTTTAGAATTGATTGTCGGCGTTGTCCAAGCTTTAATTTTTGCTTTATTAACATTGGCATTTTTAACAATTAATACGATGGAGGAACACTAGCAAGAAATTTTAAATTCCAAACACCAAATTCCAAAGAAATTCCAAATTTCAAATTTTAAAGTTCCGTGGGCTTTGAAACTTAGAATTTATAATTTAAGATTTTTTTGGGATTTGGGATTTAGAGTTTATTATTTATTAATCTGATAGTTCAACCGACTTAAAATAAAATTATAACAGTCGAAAGTTCATGGACTATCATAAGAAAAAAAATATGGATTTATCAATGCTTGCCAAGGCAATCGCTATTGGCGTTGGTTCTATTGGGCCGGCGTTAGCGATTGGTAAAATTGGCGCCAAGGCCATGGAATCAATTGGACGTAACCCAGAAGCTGCCGGAAAAATTTTAGTGCCAATGCTTTTGGCTGCTGCCTTTGCCGAAGCTATCGCTATTTATGCGTTAGTTGTGGCTTTTTCAATTCAGTAGTAATTTTACAGCTGGAAGCTCAATTCGGGCTTTCAGAATAAGATTATTAAATTAATGTCATTGCGAGCGAACGAAGTGAGTGTGGCAATCCCGTGAAAATAGAGATGTTGCAAAATTCACGGGATTGCCACGTCGTCGCTTCGCTCCTCCTCGCAATGACACAGATATATGAGTGAAGTCATCTCAACATTCCACGTAGATGTTAAATTATTAATCGCGCAAGTCGTTAATTTTGCGATTGTTTTTGTAGTGCTTTATTATTTTGGTATTAAGCCGTTGATGAAAATTTTAACCGAGCGATCTAAAAAAATTGAAGATAGTTTAAAAAATTCAGAGAAAATTGAAAAAGAATTAGCTAAGACTCAAGTTAAACGTGAAGAAGTTATTAAAAAAGCTAAACAAGAAGCAAACGCTATTTTAGCTGAAGTTGAGAAAAAGTCTGATGTACGCAAAGCGGAAATGATGGCTAAAGCCAAAGAGGAAATTGAAAATATCGTAACTAAAACCAAAGAAGATTTAGAAGTTGAGAAAAAAATTATGATAAAACATGTTAAAGAAGAAGCGGCTGAAATGATTACAACTTCGTTAGAAAAGATTTTAGGTGAAAAAATGAACGAAGGAGTTGATAAGAATTATATAGAGAAAACGATTAAGGAGATTAAGGATGATAAGTAATTTAAAAAATAAAATAACCCTACCAATTACTAATCTATACCAATATACCAATATTCTATTAACCATTTTTAGTAAATAATAGTTTATATTTCTATTGAACATTTAAGCAGTATTAGTATATTGGTATAGATTAGTAATTGGTAGGAATAATTATGAAAATAACACCAAAACAATACGCCCAATCACTATATGAAGTTGTTTCTACTGAAGAAGACGGCGATGTTCAGGTTGCGGTGAAAAATTTTGTAAAAGTTTTAGTTGAAAAAAATCAATTAGGAAAAATAGAAAAAATTATTCAAGAATTTAAAAATATATGGAATAGAGAGCAGGGAATAATAGAAGGAGAATTGACGAGTGTGAGGGAATTAGATGATGAAATTGTTACATTGTTAAATTGTTACATTGTTAAATTGTTAGACGTTGATAAAGTGAGGTTAGAAAATAAAGTTGATAAAAATATTTTAGGTGGTTTTGTAGCAAGGTTGGGAGATACTGTAATAGACAGCAGTTTGAAATCACAATTACAAAGTTTAAAGAGTAAATTAGTAAATTAAATATTGTCATTGCCACGTCGTCCTCTACTCCGTTTCGGACTCCTCGTAATGACAAAATATAGACATATGAAAACCAAAGATTTTATAGTAGAACAACTTAAACAACAAATCAGCGATTTTAAATCAGAAGTTAAGGTAGAAAAAGTTGGTACAGTAGTAGAGGTGGGTGACGGTATTGCCCGTATTTCTGGTTTATCCGAAGCCATGTCATCAGAGATGCTTGAGTTTGTCACTAATTCTCCCGCCTTCGCTGAAGCTATGGTGGGCAAGCACGAATCTAAAACGAATCAACACGAATCTGTTTTTGGCGTGGCTTTAAATTTAGAAGAAGATTCAGTCGGTGCGGTAATTCTTGGAGATTATTTAAAGATTAAAGAAGGTGATATTGTAAAATCTACTGGTAGAATTTTAGAAGTACCGGTTGGCGAAGGCGTGATTGGTCGCGTAGTAAATGCTTTAGGACAGGCAATTGATGGTAAAGGAGAAATATCCGCCCAAGGCGGATCCGCCTCGGGCGGAAAGTCCACCACTTTTTATCCAATTGAAAAAATCGCCCCCGGTGTTATTACCCGCGAATCTGTTAGTCAGCCAGTTCAAACCGGACTAAAAGCGATTGACGCAATGATTCCAATCGGTCGCGGACAGCGTGAGTTAATAATTGGTGATCGGCAGACTGGAAAAACCGCGATTGCGATTGATACCATTATTAACCAAAAAGGGCAGAGAATGAAATGTATTTATGTGGCAATTGGCCAGAGAGAAAGTAAAGTGGCTCGTATTGTGGCGGAATTAGAAAAGCATGGCGCCATGGAATATACAACTGTAGTTGTAGCCGGCGCTTCTGATCCAGCAGCTTTATCTTACATTGCTCCATATTCTGGTTGCGCTATGGGTGAATATTTTATGGATAAAGGCGAGGATGTTTTGGTCGTTTATGATGATTTATCTAAGCATGCAGTTGCTTATCGCCAAATGTCATTATTATTAAAACGACCACCTGGGCGTGAAGCTTATCCTGGAGATGTTTTTTATTTACATTCACGTTTATTAGAACGCGCGGCTAAATTAAATAAAGATAATGGTGGTGGCTCTCTAACTGCTTTACCAATAATTGAAACTCAAGCCGGAGATGTATCAGCATATATTCCAACTAATGTTATTTCTATTACTGACGGGCAGATATTTTTAGAAGGTGATTTATTTTATCAAGGCATTCGTCCGGCTTTAAACATAGGTATTTCTGTTTCTCGTGTAGGTAGCGCTGCTCAGATTAAAGCGATGAAAAAAGTTGCCGGCAAAATGAAATTAGACGCGGCCCAGTATCGTGAGTTAGCTGCCTTTGCTCAATTTGGTTCTGATTTGGATGAAGATACTAAAAAGAAATTAGAGTTAGGCAAAAGATTAACCGAAATATTTAAACAAAATCAGTATGAACCGATTGCAGTAAGTAAACAAGTTTTAATTTTCTTCGCCGCTAATGAGGGATTACTTAATGATATTCCGGTTGAAAAAGTTATGGAATTTGAAAAGGGTTTATATAAATATGCTGATACCAGTGGTAAAGAGATTTTGAAAGAAATTGAAAAGACAGGGGAGTTATCTGATAAAATAGTTAAAGAGATGAAAGGTTTAATTGGGGATTATAAGAAGGAGTTGGATTATTTAAGTAAAGACAAATAGCCACAAAATCGGACACAAATAGCCATAAATTGTTAAAGCTTATTTTTGTCATTCTGAGGAACGGAGTGACGAAGAATCTATAATATTATGAATTATGAATCAAGTAACTATATCAATTCCAAATCCAGAAGATAAATTAGACGCACTTCATTATGAAATGTGGATGCTTAATTCCATTCTTCATGTAAGTAATTCAGTGTTATCTAATTTATCATCTTCACAAGTAGTTTCTAATGCATTGTTAGAGTCTTTTTTAGTGCACGCACGAAATTTAAAGGATTTTTTAGAAAAAACTAAGCAAGATGACGATATAGTTTGTTCTGATTTTTTAGATAATAATGGATTACATATTAATAAAATTTCTGTGAATTTACAGAGTGATATAAAAAATAAGATTAATAAATATTTAAGCCATTTAACAGAAACAAGAATGCATACTAAGCCAGCATGGAAATTAGATGAGATAAAAAAAGAAGTAAATAAGAGTTTAGAAGTTTTTTTCAATCAATTATCTGATAAATATTTTCCCACACAGGGAGATAGAAATAAGGATAGCTTTTTGGATTTATTAAAATAAGATATGGCATCAACACGCGATATACAACGTCGAATAAAATCAGTTAAGAATACCAAAAAAATCACGAAAGCGATGGAGCTTGTTGCTGCCGCAAAAATGAGAAAAGCAGTTGAAGCAGTGCTGGCGACTCGTAGTTATGCTAATTTAAGCTGGCTGACAGTTTTGAATTTGGCGGAAGTTGCTAAACAAGATAGGAATTTACATAAATTATTAAACCCATCCTCCGCTAAAGCTTCGGAGGACAAGTCCGCTAAGGTTGGAGTTGTTTTAATTACTTCTAACAAAGGACTGTGTGGCGGATTTAATACTAGCATAGTTAATAAAGTTATAAAGTCTGTAAAACAGCACGAAAATCAAGAGACAGAGTTTGTTTTGCTCGGAAAAAAAGGAGCGCAGGTAAATTATAAATTTGGTTATAATTTAGCAGCGGAATTTGATAAGCCGGATGTAATAACAGAAGTAGAAGAAGTAATTCCAGTTGTTAAAATTTTAATAGAAGATTATTTAAAAGGTAAATATGATAAAATAATGTTGGCTTATACTGATTTTATTTCTGCCGTAAAGCAGGTGCCCAGAGTGAAGCAGTTGTTGCCAATTGATTTAAACGAACGGGATGAATTTTTAGGTAGTATTGGTGAGAATAAGGACAAACCCGCCTCCATCCCGCTGAGCGGGACTACGGCGAGACAAAAGGAATATATATTTGAACCAAGCGCAAAACAGGTTTTAGATGAGATGATTCCACGTTTAATTGAAATTCAGATGTTTCAAGCAATGTTAGAGTCAAATGCCTCTGAACATAGCGCGCGGATGGTTGCGATGCGCAATGCGACTGATGCGGCTGGTGATATGATTGATGAGTTAACATTAACATATAATAAAGCGCGCCAAGCTAGTATTACTGCGGAAATCGCGGAAATCGCTGGTGGGGCATTAGCATTAGAACAATAAAATATAAATCTTATTAATCTTTTGCCAATTTTTTTTGCAGAAGATTAATATGATTAATAAGATAAAAAAATATGGAAAATAACAAAGGAAAAGTTAAACAAGTTATTGGCGCGGTTGTTGACGTACAATTTGAAGACAACTTACCAGACTTGTATTCTGCTTTAGAAATAGAGCAAGAAAAAGGCAAAAAACTTGTCTTAGAAGTAGAACAACATATCGGCGGTAACGCAGTCCGTACGGTTGCTATGGGCTCTACTGATGGGCTTAAACGCGATATGGAAGTAACTAATACTGGCGCGCCAATTTCAGTACCAGTAGGTGAAAAGACTTTAGGTCGAATTTTTAATGTTTTAGGAGAAGTAGTTGACGGCGGAGAAGCTGTCAAAACTGAAAAGAAATATTCAATTCATCGCAAAGCGCCGGAATTTACCGAACAGTCAACCAAGGCGGAAATTTTAGAGACGGGCATTAAAGTTATTGATTTAATCTGTCCGGTAGTTAAAGGCGGTAAAGTTGGTTTATTCGGTGGCGCGGGAGTTGGTAAAACAGTGGTAATTCAAGAATTAATTAATAATATTGCACAAGAACATGGTGGTTTTTCTGTTTTTGCCGGCGTAGGGGAACGTACCCGCGAAGGAAATGACTTATATCATGAAATGAAAGGATCAGGTGTTATAGATAAAGTAGCAATGGTTTTCGGTCAAATGAACGAACCGCCAGGATCACGTTTACGTGTTGCTTTAAGTGGTTTATCAATGGCTGAATATTTTAGAGATGAACAAGGCCAAGATGTACTCATGTTTATTGATAATATTTTCCGCTTTACTCAAGCAGGCTCAGAAGTATCTGCTCTACTTGGTCGTATGCCTTCTGCTGTGGGTTATCAGCCTACTTTAGCAACTGAAATGGGAGAGATGCAAGAACGTATTACCTCAACTAATAAAGGTTCTATTACTTCAGTGCAGGCGGTTTACGTTCCGGCTGATGACTTAACTGACCCAGCTCCGGCCACAACTTTTGGCCATTTAGATTCTACGGTTGTTTTATCCCGTGCTTTATCAGAGCTAGGAATTTATCCGGCAGTTGATCCACTAGATTCATCCTCTACTATTTTAGATCCAAATATTGTCGGCGAAGAACATTATCGCGTGGCGCGTGAGGTACAAAAAGTTTTACAGAAGTATAAAGATCTACAAGATATTATTGCAATTTTAGGCATGGAAGAATTATCAGAAGAAGATAAACAGACTGTTAATCGCGCCCGCAAGATTCAAAGATTTTTATCCCAACCATTCCATGTGGCTGAAGTTTTTACAGGGCATCCGGGTAAGTATGTGAAATTAGCCGATACAGTAAAAGGTTTCGCGGAAATTTTAGAGGGTAAGCATGATGACGTGGCGGAAGATAAATTCTATATGAAAGGTGGGATTGGTGATGTTAAGAAATAAAAATTATAATGCGAACCTATGAATGTATGCAAATTCTACGAACATGCAAATGTGCGTAAAATTTACATGTTCGTAGAATTTGCATTTAATTTGTAGTTTCGCACTATGAATATACACTTTGAAATCGTAACTCCAGAAAAGGTAGTTCTTAAACAAGAAGTGCTTCAGATTAGTGTGCCAACAAAAACTGGTGAAATTACGATTTTGCCAAACCATATTCCTTTAATCTCTGCCTTACAGCCCGGAGTAATTGAAATAAAAACCACTGACAACAAAGTTGAGACCATGGCAGTGTCAGGTGGGTTTATTGAGGTTTTGCCCGATAAGGTGGTAATTTTGGCTGATACGGCTGAACGAGCTGTTGATATTGATGAAGCACGGGCTGAAGAAGCGCATAAACGGGCAATTGAGTCTATGAAAAAGAAAGAAGAACAAGTTGATTTTACTGCTGTGCAAGCGAAGATGGCTAAAGAATTGTCACGTTTGCAAGCGGTTAAGAGATATAAGCATCATAAAGAAGTTATTAAATAATTTAAAAAAGGAGAATTAACATTATGGCACATCATTGTAAAAACGCATTAATAACTTGCATGGATTTTCGTTTGTTTAATGGTTTTATTAAATGGATGAAAGAACAAGGTTATGCAGGAGATTGCGATATAATTTCTTTAGCTGGCGCTGGTAAGGGAATTGTTGATGGCGGAGAAGCGCAAAGTGTTCTTTTAAAACAGCTTGATATTTCTTGTAATCTTCATCAATCAGAAAAAATAATTTTATTACATCACAGCGATTGTGGCGCGTACGCACAGAGTTATAAATTTGCTAATGCGGAAGAAGAAAAGAAAAAGCAATTAGCAGATATGAATAAAGCAAAAAAAATTATAGTTGCTCGTTATTCTGAAACAGAGGTTGAATTAATTTGGGCGCAATTAAAAGACAAAAATGGGAAGGAGATTGTTTTTACACAGATAAATACCAGTCTTTATTAAAGTTGCAGTAATGCAAGCGGATTAATTACAAATTGAAATAGATTGTAAATAAAGCCTTAGATTTTCTGGGGCTTTTTTTGCATCAAAAATAAAGTAATGTATACTAATGGTATATTATTATTTTGTCATTCTAAGGAGTGGCTTTAGGAGCGACGAAGAATCTACCTGCCCGCAATGTAAACAGACGGGTTATAGATCCTTCACTCGTTAGCACTCGTTCAGGATGACAAAAAGAAAGTTATGAATAATTTAAACCAAGAACAAAAGAAAGCAGTAGAACATACAGGCAACCCCCTGTTGATTATTGCTGGCGCTGGCACGGGGAAAACCACTGTAATTACCCAAAAAATTGGGTGGATAGCGGAACAGGAATTAGCTAAGACGGATGAGATTTTAGCTCTTACTTTTACAGAAAAAGCGGCCGGTGAAATGCAGGAGCGAATTGATAAATTAATGCAATATGGCTATGTTGATCTATGGATAATGACCTTTCATGGTTTTTGCGAAAAGATTTTAAAACAACATGGGTTGGACATTGGTCTGCCAACAAATTTTAAATTGCTAAATGAATTTCAGCAGTGGGTGTTGATAAAAAAGAATTTAGACAAGTTTAAACTGGACTATTATCAGCCAATGGGAAATCCAACAAAGTTTATTTCTGCGCTTTTAAGACATTTTTCGCGAGCTAAGGATGAAAATATCTCCCCAGGACAGTATTTAGAATACGCGGAGGAGTTGCAACAAAATTTAGACAGTAAGATGTCCGGCGATACTATAAAAATTAAATTAAAAGGCGTATTAGATTTAGACGGCAAAGTGGATCAGGAAGTTTTAACTCATGAGATGGGGCGCATAAATGAAGTAGCAAATGCCTATCATGTTTATCAAAATTTGCTGTTAGAAAATAGCGTTTTGGATTTTGGGGATTTAATAAATTATACTTTGAAATTATTCCGCGAACGACCGGCAATTTTAGCCAAATATCAACAGCAGTTTAAACATGTGCTAGTGGATGAATTTCAGGATACAAATTGGGCGCAGTACGAACTAATGAAATTATTAAAGCCAAAAGGTGAAAATTTAATTGCCGTTTTAGATGATGATCAAAGTATCTATAAATTTAGGGGAGCTTCTGTTAGCAATGTACTGCAATTTAAAAATGATTTTTCAAATGCCGAGGAAATATTGTTAACCCAAAATTATCGCAGTACGCAGAATATTTTAGATTTATCTTACAATTTTATTCAGTTGAATAATCCTAATCGGCTTGAATGCCGATTAGACAAGAAGATTGATAAAAAATTGATTTCTAACATCAAAGAAGATAGTGTTATTGAAGTTTTGCAAGGCAGTGATTTACAAGATGAAGTAGTATTAGTAATTGAAAAAATTGCTGAATTAAAAATTAAAGACAAGGATTGTAACTATAATGATTTTGCAATTTTAGTACGAGCCAATAATTCTGCCAAGGAATTTGTAAATGCTTTAGAAATTGCTGGATTGCCTTACATATTTTTAGCATCTAAAGGTTTATATAACAAACCGGTTATAATGGATATTATTGCTTATTTAAGTTTACTGAATAATTATCACGAGAACACGGCTATGTATCGCGTACTAAATATTCCAGTTTTTAAATTTGAGCATGAAGAAATTTTAAAAATTATTAATTTAGCAAAGAAAAAAGCATGGTCAATTTATGAAACAGTAAAATACACATCTAATTTTACAGAAAATTTTGCTATTAAAGCAGGGCAAATTATAAATTTAATCGGCAAGCATATTGTCATGGTACACGAAAAAAAAGTCAACGAAGTTATACAAGCATTTTTAAAAGACAGTGGCTATTTAAAATATTTATCAGAACAAGAAGATCAAAAAGTTAAGGATACAATGAGAGAGTTAAATGCGTTTATGAGGCGTATTAAAGAATTTGAGAATAGCACGGAAGAGGCGTCAGTAAAAAATTTTTTAGCAGAGTTGGAATTAGAAATGGAATCAGGTGAACAAGGAAGTTTATCAGTTGACCCAGAAGCTGGACCGGAAATGATAAAAGTTTCAACTATACACGCGGCCAAGGGTCTTGAATTTAAATATGTATTTATAGTAAATATGGTTGATTTGCGTTTTCCAACCACTGAACGCAAAGATCCAATTTCACTGCCAGACGCGCTGGTAAAAGAAATTTTACCGGAAGGTGATATTCATTTAGAAGAAGAGCGCCGTTTATTTTATGTGGCAATGACGCGGGCAAAACAAGGTTTATATTTCAGCTGGGCGCCGGATTATGGCGGGACAAGAAAGAAAAAGCCATCACGATTTCTTTCTGAACTTAGAATTGAGAATTTAGAATTAAGAATTAACGACGATGAAAAAACACATAATTTTATAGATGCGCAGATAAAACAACCTAAAATAGAAACAACAAAGCCAATTTATGAACTGCCAAAATATTATTCTTACTCACAATTAAGTTCGTATAAAAATTGTCCTTATCAATATAGATTTGGTAGTGTTTTAAAAATTCCTACTGGCGGTAATGCTAATTTTAGTTTTGGCAATACAATGCATTTAACTTTGCAGAAGTTTTTTGGATTGATGATGCATGGTCAAAACGCGCAACAGGGGGATTTGTTTGCCCTCACCCCCGCCTTCGCTGAAGCTTCGGCGGGCAAGCCCAACCCCAGCGTTGATGACCTGCTTAAACTATACGAAGAGTCATGGATTGATGAATGGTATGCCAGTAAAGAAGAAAAAGAAGAGCGCCGAAAAAAAGGAAGAGAAATTTTAAAAGAATTTTATAGTAAGCATAAAGATAACTGGCCAAAGGTAATTGGTTTAGAGCAGAGATTTAAGCTTAAATTAAATGATTATATAATTTCCGGTGGTATTGACCGCATTGATAATTGTGACCCGCCTTCGCCCAACTGCTTCGGCGAGGCAAGCGGGGCAAACGTGCAAATCGTTGATTATAAAACAGGCACGCCAAAACAGGCTGGTAAAATTACTATTGATAATAAAGAACAGTTATTAATTTATCAGATGGCTACTGAAGAGGTATTAAAAAAGAAAGTGGCAAATTTACAGTTTTATTATTTAGATAATAATAGTGAAATTGATTTTTTAGGCACTAATGATGAAAAATTAAATTTGCAGGAAAAACTTTTAGATAGGATAAAAGAAATTGAAACCAGCATTAAAACGGATAATTTTCCACCAAAGCCAAGCCAGTTATGTAAATTTTGTAATTTTAATAATATCTGTGAGCATAGGCAAATGTGATGCTAATCCGCTAATAAACGTTAATCCACGATTCGCCAGCTGGCGAAGCGAATAATTATTTGTGGCATTAGCAATTCGCAGATTAGCATTTTATTCGCAGATTAGCATAACATATATGTTTCATGATTTAAAAGATTTATTACCAGGATCAATTGGTCGAGCAAGAATGACTCGCCAAGTTGAAGCTGTAAATATAATAGAAGAGGTATATAGAATTATTCACGATAGATTAGGAGCGGATATTGCTAAACAAATAAAACCGTTTCATGTGAAAAATAAAATTTTAACTATTCAATGTGCCTCCTCTCTGATTATGCAAGAATTAAAATATCGTGAGCAAGAAATTGTCTTTTTGCTAAATAAAAGAGTCGGCCGGCCAGTGGTGATAAAGTTGAGGTATTTTAGTTAACCCCACAAATCTACAAATCAATTACAAATACTACAAATATTTTAAAATAAATTTATATAGAATTTGTAAATTTGTGGTAGAACTAAGTTGAAAAAATTACAGAACAAGATTAATTTTCTGGAATATCAATAGTAAAATTAGTCATACTTAATTAAAAAAGCGTATTACTAAATATGGTAATACGCTTTAACAGTTTAAATAAGGAGCGGAATGCTGGGTAGCCATTTGCGAAGAAACCTCCTCCATCTTCTTGTGAAAAACATGATTTTCACCTCCCCTCAAAGGAATCAAGTGGCTTGTACTTGAGTTCTAGAAAAATGTTCAACAAAGGCAAATAGTTCTGTAGCAAATGTATATTCAATTGCCCTACCCAGTTTCTTTCTGTGATTTTCAACAAAATCAACATATTCACAGAGTTGAATGATTTTATTATAATATCTTTCAACTTTTGGATGTTCCTCATGACCATTTGGAATAGCATTTAAAGCTCGGAGTATTAAAGCACAGGCGCGTTCTCTCCTTTTATTAATAAACACCCCGTTATACATTATTTCTGCAAGTTGAACTACTAAACGGGCGTTCATAGCCGATAGACGAATGTCTTTATATCTTTCATCTGGTGCGCTGGTGTATGTATTAAG
Source organism: uncultured Gammaproteobacteria bacterium (assembly GCA_964413295.1). GTDB lineage: Bacteria > Patescibacteriota > Patescibacteriia > Patescibacteriales > XYC2-FULL-47-12 > CAYPRN01. The sequence goes on from CAYPRN010000001.1 coordinate 32,044, forward strand.
ACTTTTTTCCAAACCATCTAACATGCGATCAAAGTCAGCTTCCATTTTTCTTTCCTCCTTTACAGTTCGTTTTTTCTATCTTTTATTTCTTAAATCATTTTTTTTATGCTAACTAGATATTCTTCCATGACCTCTTTGATGTTGTAATTATCGCCTATGTTTTCAGTTACTATTAAGTCGTCTGGCATTACATTAATAGCTACTTCAATTACGCTGAAGATTCGTTGCTCTTCATCATGATCAGTTAAGAAAAGAAAGTTTTTATCTTCTTGAAACATGGTAGCAACTTTAATGCACGAACAAATTATATTCAAACTACCAGTTGTTCTTCTGATGTCGTTATATATTGTTGGCAATTGATCAGAATATTCTGGATACATTTCTGCTAAATTTTGTACATCTTTAGCTTTCTCTGTCAATTTAACGATTTTATCAAGCTCGTGTTTTATATTAGCTCGATTTTTATTAGCATGTTCATGTAATGTCTTAAGACACCTCAGAATACAAGTTCTTCTTGGTGTCTCTCGTTTTTTCCATGCAAATAGAAGAAGAAACCTTCGAAGTAACGTTTGAATTGATAATCTTGTAGATAACATAATGAGCCTCCTTAAAGATGAAAAGAACGAACATCTTGTTCTAGTTAGTTATATTATACCTTTTCCCTTGCCTGTGTCAACGAATTTTGATAAAATATAAACATAGTTAAAATTTTAAACCTTAAGCACAAAATTCAAAATAATATCTAAATTCAAAATTTAAATGTTCAAAACATTATTTTTAAATTTCAATATTTAATATTTGAATTTATTTTGAATTTAGAATTTTGGAATTAATTAAAACTCATGACACTCAAAACATACCTAACTATGATGTTATTAGCGACTGCGATTTGTTGGTCAGCTTGGGCAGTAGTAATTAATAGTATTAATCCAGAAACAACCAACTGGATTGGTTTTGTTTTATTTTATACCAGCCTCTTCTTGTCTTTAGTCGGAACTAGTACTATTGTTGGATTTGTAATTAGATTTGTTGCTTTAAAGCAGGAGTTAGTTTTTCGACAAGTAGCAATCGCTTTTCGCCAGTCATTTTCTTTCGCGGCTTTAATCGTGGCTTTATTAATTATGCAGGCATTGCATATGTTAGTTTGGTATAACATGATATTTTTAATAATTGGTTTAACGGTGCTGGAGTTTTTTTTGATTAGCTATAAACGAGCTTAAATTATAATCCAAATTAACCTGAATTTTATCCGAATACCCCGAATGTTTATTTAGATATATAAAATTATCACACTGTGGTCTCTGCCACAGTCTTCCTCTTAGGAAGGTTTGGAAACCTTAGGTTTCCAAGTTAATAAAATATTCATTATTTCGCCCTGTGGTCTCTGCCACAGGGGAATAAACAAATTATTTTACAAGGAGGTTATGGTACAGAATAAAAATATTTTATATCCCGAATTATCATATAAATTAAATGGTCTATTTTTTGAAACGCATAACACTTTAGGTAGATACAAAAATGAAAAGCAGTGCGCTGATTATTTTGAAGGATTATTAAAAAGAGAAAGAATGTAGTATGTTAGGGAGTATATATTACCACCATCTTTTGAAAATGAGAAGTTTGGTAGAAATAGAATAGATTTTATGATTGAAAATTTAATTGTCATTGATTTTAAAACTAAAACTATTATTACAAAAGAAGATTATTTTCAGATGAAGCGCTATTTAGATGCTACAGATAAAGAGTTAGGAATTATTGTGAATTTTAGACAAAAATCCATAAAGCCAAAAAGAGTATTAAATTCTAATAAATATATAGAACGGCATTCGGAGCATTCGGATTAATTTGTAGACTAGGATTATATTATGCAGAGTAAACTTCCAAAAATTTTAACATATTTTTTCATAGCTATATTTGTTTTACAAATAGTAGTGGTATTTTTTTTAGTATTACAACCAGCCATAGCCGGAGCGGCGCCAACGCAATTACAAGTAGCGATAGACGGGCAGACAAGTGTCAGAGGAATTGCCGAATATATTTCTTTAGTATATAAATATGGCACGGGCGTGGTTGGTATTGTAGCAGCTGTAGTATTAATGTTTGGCGGGATATTATGGTTAACTGCCGGCGGAAATACCGGACAAGTGCAAACTGCTAAGGAGTGGATAAAAGCGGCCTTGTTGGGCTTGATTTTAGCTCTACTTTCTTATATGATTTTATTAACTATTAATCCTGATTTGGTGAGTTTTGATGAAATTACCATTAAATCAATTGAAAGTATTCCAAATGAAGATGCTGACGAAGATGATATCGGAGGGCCGTTAGATGAGGGATATAGCTTATCTCCTGGTGATATAAATAATTACATGCAGTCTCCTCCTGCCCCTGTTGATTCTCCTCCTGTGAACACAGCCCTTCCACCTGATGACACTCCATATATTACAATTCCAGGTGTAAGTGATGATGATTATAGGCATGAAGGTCTAAGTGAAAGAGATTTATTAGATCCAGTAGTTAGCGAGAGTGATTTGGGTAATAATTAATAAAACATAATGAAAAATAAACCTCAACAACAAAACCCTATTAAATTTAATAAAGAGCGTGGCTCAATTAAATCAAAACAATTTAACGGGGTAAATAATTTTTTTGATGTAACCCTGCCGGGTGAAAAAATAATGAGTGGACATCTACATCCGCTTACTTTAGTTCAGCGTGATTTAGAAAAGATATTTAAGTCTATGGGTTTTATGATTTTAGAGGGACCGGAATTAGAAAGTGATTATTATAATTTTGAAGCATTAAATATTCCAAAAACTCATCCAGCACGTGATATGCAAGATACCTTTTACATTGAAGATAAGGGAAAAGAATTAGATATGGTAATGCGGACACACACTTCTAATGTGCAGGTTCGGGCAATGGAAAAATACGGAGCTCCGATGAGGGCAGTAGCGCTAGGCAGAATATTCCGTAATGAAGCAACTGACGCCAGTCATGAACATACCTTCCACCAAATTGAAGGTATTATGATTGATGAAAATATTTCTTTAGCAAATTTAGCAGCAGTTTTAAAAGAAATGTTTACCGGCTTATATCAACAAGAAGTAAATATTAGAATGCGTCCTGGATACTTTCCGTTTGTTGAGCCAGGCTTAGAAGTAGAAATGAGTTGTGTGTTTTGCCAAGGAAAAGGGTGTTCAGTTTGTAAAAAGACTGGTTGGGTAGAAATGTTAGGGGCAGGATTAGTTCATCCTAATGTTTTAAAGCACGGAGGAATTGATCCAAAAAAATATCAAGGATTTGCCTTTGGTACTGGCATTGAAAGATTAGCTATGCTTAAATACGGTATTAATGATATTAGATTATTTAATTCAGGGGATTTACGTTTTTTAAAACAGTTTTAGAAAACACAGATTTACACTAATTTTAAACTAATTTTTACTAATATATGAATTCAGAAAAAACGTTATTAACAGGAGGAGCAACTATGGAAACAGAAGATAGTTTTAACGCAGAAGAAGTGCGTGAAGAAATTAAAAAATTAAGAGATGAAGCTGTAAAGCAACACGAAGCTGAAATTAAAGATCAAAAAAAAATAAAAAATAATATTCACCGACATTTAGTTAAATTATCTAATGAAGATATAGCAAAAATTCCTGAAGAACAATTAAAAATGTGGGTTGAAGTAAAAAACTTAGATAAAATGACTGAAGAGGATTATGATTTTTGGAGTAAAAAAATTAGTAAATTTACTAACCATGATATGCCCACAGGTGAAGATGTAGTAATAGATACAAAAGACGCTTACAGAAAAGCATCAATTGGTATTCGGTCTTTAATTATTAATACACTTTTAAAGAAAATGGAAGATAGTGGCTTGTTTGAAAAGAAGCAAGCAGTAAAAAATAAGTAACTATTTAAATATGCAATTATCCCTAAATTGGCTACAAGATTTTATAAATATTCCAAGTGAAATAACTCCAGAGAAAATTGGAGAGCTTTTGACTTTGCATACGGTTGAAGTTGAGGAAGTTAAGAAGCTAGGAGAAAATTTGGATAAAATTGTAGTTGGTAAAATAGAAGAATTAAAAAAACATTCTAACGCTGATAAACTGCAATTAGCAATTGTCTCTGATGGAAATAAAAAATTTCAAGTTGTTTGTGGTGGTAGTAATTTATCCGAAGGAATGTTAGTGGCGTTTGCCAGAATTGGTGCTAAAGTAAAATGGCATGGCGCAGGTGATTTAGTAGAATTAGAGCCAGTGAAAATTCGTGGAGAAAAATCTGAAGGAATGATTTGCGCGGCCAGTGAAATTGGATTGGAAAATTTATTTCCGACTAATGATGAGTGGGAAATAGTTGCCCTCACCCTTAACCCCTCTCCCAAGGGGCGAGGGGAAAATATCATTGGTAAACCGTTAGCAGAAGCATTGGGCTTAGACGACATAGTTTATGATGTTGATAATAAATCAATGACACATCGGCCTGATTTGTGGTCGCATTATGGTATCGCGAGAGATTTGGCGGTGATTTTAGATTTGAAGTTGAAAGAATATAATGCGAATTCTACGAACTTAAATGCGAATTCTACAAACGTGCAAATTAACGTTAAGGCGGAAGATACAAAGTTATGTCCGCGGTATATGGCGGTGGCAGTGGATGGGATAGAAATTAAGTCGTCATCAGATTTAATTCAAAAAAGATTAATTGCCTGCGGTATGCGACCGATTAATAATATTGTAGATATTACTAATTATGTAATGTTAGAATTAGGACAGCCAACTCACGCCTTTGGCGCTTCACGAATCGCCACTAACTCTAAGACGAATTGCCACGAAATAATTGTGCGTACGGCAAAAAAAGGTGAAGTTATAAAAACATTAGATGGGGAGGAGCGTAAGCTAGATAGCGAGATGCTTTTAATTACTGACAGAAAAAATCCAGTAGCGATTGCTGGTGTGATGGGGGGAAAAAATTCAGAAATTGATAAAAATACTAATAGCATCATAATTGAATCAGCTAATTTTGACGCTGTGTCTATTCGTAAAACTTCACAAAAATTAGGATTACGAACTGAAAGTTCACAGCGCTATGAAAAATCATTAGATCCGAATTTATGTGGAATGGCTATCAATAGAATTTTAATTTTAATTAAAGAATCATGTCCAAAGGCAAAAGTTTCGAGCCATTTAGTTGATGAAAAGAATTTTAAACTTAATCAAGAACCTATTAAGTTAGATATAAAATGGTTGCAACAAAAGATGGGAGTTGTTATTAAAAAAGATGAAGTAGTAAAGATTTTAAAAAGTTTAGGATTTGAAGTAACGACCCCTCCCCCTCGCCTCGCTGAAGCTATGGCGAAGCGGGTAACCCCTCTCCTTAGTAAGAATAGGGGGGTTAATGGTAATATATTTTTAGTAAAAGCGCCGACTTGGCGAGCAACTAAAGATATTTCTATTCCCGAGGACTTAGTAGAAGAAGTGGCGCGCATTTATGGTTATAATAATATTCAGCCGGTTATGTCACAAGTTATTATGCAACGGCCGGAAATTAATGAAGAGCGGGAATTTGTTAATAAAGTAAAAAATATTTTAACAACCACCGGTCTGACAGAAACTTACAATTATTCTTTTGTTAATGAAAAACAATTAGCAAAATTAGACGTAAAGTCTGACAACTATCTTAAATTAGCAAACCCGTTGACTAATGAACATACTTTATTGCGCCAAAGTTTAATTCCTAATTTAATACAAAATATTATTACTAACCAGCGTAATTTTGAAACAATAAAAATATTTGAGATTGGCAATATATTTTTATCACAAGCTGGGGAATTAAAAAAAGATAACAGTAATAAAGATAAATTACCAGACCAACCTATGAAATTAGGCTTAGTATGCGCTGGCAATAATAAAGATAATTTTTCAAAATTAAAAGGGGTGGTGGAAAGAGTAGGGAAATCATGTGGCGTTAATTTTAATTTTACTGAAATTAAATCTGATCAGGGAATATCGTCTGCCGTGCGAATAAATAATAAAGAAGTGGGATTTTTAAATACTTTGAGTGAATCAAGAAAAAAACAAATTGGAGTTAAAGTAAATGCCACTATTTGCGAACTTGATATTAGAGAATTTTTTAATGCCTTTAAATCAGCTGATTCTAGAAAGTATCAGGCTAAAAATAAGTTCCCTGATTTAATGCGCGACATGGCCTTTGTAATAGATGAAAAAATATTGTATAATAATATTAGAGAAACGATTCTTTCTGCCAGCAAGCTAATAAAAGAAGCAGAAGTTTTTGATGTTTATCAAGGAGATAAAATAGGCGTTGGCAAAAAGAATATAGCGCTTCATATTACCTTTGGCAGTTTAGAAAAAACTTTAACTGGCGTAGAGGTTGATAAGGTGCAGAATGATGTTGTTAAGATTTTAAATAAAAAATTTAAAGCGCAACTGCGTGATTTCTAAGTAATAATAAACCGTTGTGTGGACATAAAATATAAATGATTATTTTCAGCCCAAGGCTGATCCCCGCCCTTCGTCGAGCAGGGCGCCTCTGGCAGAAATCCGAATATTTCCTACTGCTTTACACAAGCACAGATAAATCCGAATGCCCCAAATATTTACTACAAATTCTACAAATTATTTCATCCGAATTCGTGTCATTCGGATAGTTGCAGGCAGGTGTAGATAATTACAAATCATTCGGATTAATGGTTTACTATATTAATAAATCCATACAAACTAACTTGAACATTATGAAGACAGTAAAAAAAATTGATGTTAAATCTGCAGCTAGAGTTTACGGATATTTTTTAGCCATTATCGGATTTTTAACAGCTTTATTAATGGCTGTAGCTAATAGTGTTAATGTTATTATTTATGAAGAGTTTACGATTGTTTCGGTTATTATGACTACTATTTTTAATTTATTAGTCGGTTGTTTAGTAGGATTAATCAGCGCTATGGCCGGTATGATTATTGGTTATATTTCCGGCTCTATCTTAGCTTGGTTTTATAATTTAGCAGTCAGAACAAAGTTTATCGGCGGGATTAAAATTGATTTAGACCCTCACCCCTAAGCCCCTCTCCCAAGGGGAGAGTGGAACTTTCTAATGTAAGTTAATGCTAGATTAAATATTTAGATAGTTTAAAATACTTATTAATAATAATTTTAAATAAATAAACCCCGAAAATTATCTTTACCGTGAGGCTAGGGAAACCCCCTCTCCCTCCGGGAGAGGGTTGGGGGTGAGGGCATTATGCTTGAAACATCAAAAGACATTTTATGGATAACCTTGGCAGGTAGTGTTGGCCTGTTTACTCTTTTTGCTTGCTGGGGAATTTTTTATATGATCATGATTATTCGCGTGGCATCAAAATCTGTAAAAAAAGTAGAACAGGTGGTAGAAAATATAAATGAAGTTATTAAAACAACTAAAGAAAAAATTGAACATAGTGCGGCTTACATGTCTGTTCTAGGCGAAGGATTTAAAAAAGTAATGGAAATTGCTAAGGATAGCGGAATAAGCGTAAGTAAAAAGTCAAAAGTCAAAAGCAAAAAGTAATTTTTAATTTATTAAGAACAGGCTGGAGTGTTCTTAAAAGGCAAAGCGAAGATAAAGAAAGAGTAAGAACGCAAAAAAAGGAATTCAGAAAAGTAGGTCTATATATTCTCTTGATATACCTTGTCTTTGGATTTTTTGCTGGCGGTGGAATGTTAAAGTTTTCTACAGATCAATTCATTGAGTTTTTTAAAGATGTTCCATCTGATGCCAGTTTTTGGAAATGTGGTCTTGTTGGCGCTTTTCTCTGGCCATGTGCTATCCCAATATTTTTTGTGAGTCTTTACTTTTGGTTTATGTTATCAGGTTTAGAGTAAAGTTTAATTATTCATGCCTTGAATAAAAAGCAATTATGCCTGCTACGATTAATTTTTCGTAGCGGGTTTTTTATTTGCCAACAACGCTTCACTGCAGTATAATACATAGATAAAGGAGGACGAAGATGCAGAAATGTATCTCGTCTTTTAATTATATAGGACAGGAGCGTTGCAAATCTTCACGGGATTGCTTCGCCTATGGCTCGCAATGACAGATAAGTTCACTCATCTCCATCTTCACACTCATTATAGTTTGCTTGACGGTTTAATTAAGCCGAAGGAGCTGGTTAAACGTGTTAAAGAAGATGGGGGAGAAGCAGTGGCGATTACTGATCACGGGACAATGTACGGAGTAATTGATTTTTATCAGGCTTGCAAGAAAGAAGATATTAAACCGATTATTGGCTTTGAAGCTTATGTGGCGCCGAATGGAAGACATAATAAGCGGGCTAAAGCTGATGAAAAAAAATATCATTTAGTGTTGTTAGCTAAAAATTTTATTGGTTATAAAAATTTAATTCAGCTTACTTCTCAAGCGCATCTGGAGGGATTTTATTATAAACCACGGATTGATGATGAACTTTTAGAAAAATATCACGAAGGATTGATCGGGATGAGCGCTTGCCTCGCTGGAGAAATCTCTACGATGATTTTGTCTGGACAGGAACAAAAAGCTAAAGATAAAATTATTTACTACAAAGAACTGTTTGGACCAGATAGTTTTTATTTAGAGATTCAACATCATCCTAATTTACGCGGACAGGATTATGTTAATCAGGCCTTGATTAAATTAAGCAAGGAATTAAATGTACCGTTAGTAGCGACTAACGATGCTCATTATTTAGATAAGACTGATGCTGACGCACAAGATGTACTTTTATGTTTACAGACTAAACGCAAGAAAAAAGAAGTATCACGCATGACTATGATGGGTGATGATTATTCAGTTAAGCCGAGTAAACAAATGATAGAGGATTTTGCTCATGTGCCGGAAGCGATTGCTAATACTAATAAAATAGCTGAAATGTGTAATGTAGAGATTCCGCTCGGCGAATATCAGCTTCCATATTTTAAAGTTCCGGCAGGATATAATGAACAAACCTATCTGGAAAAATTATGTAAAGAAGGAATACAAAAAAGGTATGGCGTTGAATATGACAAAATAGATGAAGAAAAAAAAGAAAGATTGGATTATGAACTATCAGTTATAAAAAAAATGGGTTTTCCTTCTTATTTTTTGATTGTGGCTGATTTTGTTAATTGGGCTAAAGATAATGGCATTGTAGTTGGGCCAGGACGTGGTAGCGCGGCTGGTTCTTTTGTTTCTTATTTATTAAGCATTACCGACTTGGATCCGATTAAATATGAATTAGTTTTTGAAAGATTTTTAAATCCAGAACGTGTCTCCATGCCTGATATTGATTTGGATTTTGCCGATGTGCGCCGTGACGAAGTAATTCATTATGTAGAAGAAAAGTATGGCAAAGACCATGTGGTCCAAATTATCACTTTCTCCACTATGGCCGCTCGAGGAGCAGTTAGAGATGTCGGGCGAGTACTTGATTATCCTTATGATTTTTGCGACGTTATTTCCAAAGCTATTCCCATGTTCAGTTCAATTGACGACGCTTTAAGAACGCCTGATTTAAAACAGCTTTATGCCAAAGAAAAAGGTGTTAGAGAAATAATTGATACAGCAAAAAAAATTGAAAATGTCATTCGGCACGCTTCGGTCCATGCTTGTGGCGTTCTGATTACTGAAAATCCAGTTACTGAATACGCGCCCGTGCAATATGCTTCTTCCAGTGAACAAAATTCCATAGTTTCGCAGTATTCTTTACATCCTGTTGAAGATTTAGGTTTATTAAAAATGGACTTTTTAGGTTTGAAAAATTTAACTATCATTGAATCTGCCTTAAAAATAATTAGAAAAACGCGCGAGGTTGATATTGATATTAATAACTTGCCCATGGATAATAAGCAAACTTATGAGTTATTACAAAAAGGAGAAAGCACCGGCGTGTTCCAATTGGAATCGGCTGGCATGAAACGATATTTAAAAGAATTACAGCCAACTGAATTTGAAGATATTATTGCCATGGTGGCTTTATATCGTCCAGGGCCAATGGAATGGATTCCTGATTATATTAATGGTAAACATGGCCGGAAAAAGCCAAAATATCTGCACCCAAAATTGGAGCCAATTTTAAAAAAGACTTATGGCGTAGCGATTTATCAGGAACAAATTATGCAGATGGCTCGTGATTTAGCTGGTTTTACTATGGGTGAAGCAGATGTTTTGCGTAAAGCAGTAGGCAAAAAAATTGTTAAATTACTGGCTGAACAAAAAACTAAATTTATTGAAGGCTGTGTTAAAAATGGAATTACCGCTGAATTAGCTGAAGAGATTTTTACTTTTATTGAGCCTTTTGCTGGTTATGGTTTTAATCGCGCTCACGCGGCCTGCTATGCGTTGATTGGCTATCAGACGGCTTATCTGAAGGCAAATTATCCAACTGAATTTATGGCCTCCTTAATGACGGCTGATCAAGAAGACATTGACCGGGTGCCGATTATGATTGATGAATGCAATTCCATGGATATTGAAGTATTACCACCAGATGTTAACGAATCATTTGCCGATTTTGCCGTAGTACCGACCGCAGATGGCTCGCCTACTAAAACAATCCGCTTTGGTTTGCGCGCTATTAAAAATGTCGGTGGGCATATTACGGAAATGATTATTAATGAACGCAAATCCAACGGTCATTATAAAGACATTGCTGATATTCTTAATCGAGTGCAAGATAAAGATTTAAATAAAAAATCACTGGAAAGTTTAATTAAAGTAGGTGCTTTTGATTCTATGGAAGAACGAGGAAAATTGTTAGCTAATTTAAACAGGATGTTGGAATACAGCCGTGCTATAACCAGTGCGAATCAGCGTGGCCAGGATAGTCTTTTTTCTTTGTCACCAGAATTAGAAGTGCAAGCCACTATTAAATTGGATGATGCTCCTCCAACAGATAAGCAAATAATTTTAATTTGGGAAAAAGAACTATTAGGATTATATTTATCTGATCATCCTTTTAACGAGTATGAAAAAATATTAAAAGGAAAAATTAAGCCATTGTTGTCCATCACCTCTGCAGACGCTGATGAATTTTATAATGTCGCAGGTATTATCGGCGATATTAAAAAAATCGTTACCAAAAAAAATGAGATCATGTTGTTTGTGCGTTTAGAAAATAAATTAATTAATATGGAAATTTTAGTATTTCCATCAATGCTGAAAAAAAATGAGAAAATTTGGCAAGAGGGAAACGCCATTATTTGTCACGGTCGCATTTCTACCAAAGACAATGAGTTAAAAATAATCAGTAGCGTGGCTGGACAATTGACTTTAGAAACAGCTAGCCAGATTGCGGAAGTTTTTGTCAGAAATAATAAAGGCAAAGGCCGTAATCGTAATTGGCAAAAAAATGGAAACAATAATAATGGATATACAGAAAATAATGTTGCTCCTGTAGCCCCTGTAACACCTGCCATAGCCGTTCCGTTAAAAATAAAAATTAATAGCATGAATGATCAAAAAAAATTAAGCAAGTTGAAAAGTTGTTTAATTGAAAACAAAGGGAATAGCAAGGTGTATTTTTATATTCAAAGCACAGATAGTAAATGGCAGATCGTGGAAACCGGATTTAAAGTTGCTAATAATGAAGAGTTAAAAATTAAATTAAAAGAGTTAGTGGGGGAAGGATGTGTTAAATAAATAACTAGGCAGTAGGTAGTAGTGAGTATTCTATAAAAAGTTTTTTCTGCTATTTTTTAAAATAAAAATACTCTGTAAAATTAATTACAGAGTAAATTAGAAAATTTAAGCTTTATTTATATTATTAATTTTGTTATTAATTCTACTGTTGCCCCTCCCAAGGCAATAAAAACAAAAAATGAAAAATCTTTTAGCGCGAATTTTTTACAGATTGGAATAAAAGAACACAAAGGAAAATTAATTATATATTCAAGCAAGGACATGAAGAATACTGCGAAACATATTATTATGCTTAGTATAACAATAAAAACCTTGTAACCTCCATAGAACGGGATTATGAAAGGGGTATATAATAAGGCCCCCATACAAAAATTGAACAGTGAATAAGAATTAAACAGTAAATGATATAACATAGCTTTAGTCATCTTCTTTCTCCTTTTGTTTTTTTAGGTGCAGTTTATTTGTAATAATATACTATAATATTTATTAAATTTTGTCAACCTTAGACAAAAAATAACATCTTTGCTAAGATGAAAGCATAACTTTGTTAAATATGTTTATATCTATTTTTATGCCAATCAAAAGGAAAAAAAGCGAAACAGTGAATTTTAAAGAAAGTTTCCTACAGGAAGGCATGGGCACTAAATCTCGTCCAGTTAAGGCAGAAAAACCAATTAAAACAGCTAAAAAATCCCTATCTTTTTGGGCAGGGAAATCTAAAAATAAAAATATGTCTAAAACATCAAGGCCAATTAGTATTTATAAAAAAATTGCCGCCAGTTTTATTGTTTTAACATTATTGCTTGTTTTTGTGGTAGTGTATTTTTCTGTAGTTAGTGTGAAGATTATTATTATTCCTAATAAAGAGCGGACCGCCACCAGCTTTATCGCCACTGTTCAAGATGAATCTGTTCAACAGGGTGTTAAGGGTATGGGTATGTCTGGTATAGTAGAAAAAATATCACTTAATGTTAGTGATAAGTTTAAGGCCACTGGTAAAGACGTAACTGGCACAGAAGTCAGTGGCACCGTTACTATTCATAATACTAGTAAACGAGATCAGCCTTTAATAAAAACAACTCGCCTGCTTTCGCCAGATAATAAATTATATAGATTAAAAGAGACTGTGCGTATTTCTGCTGGTGAAAAAATAGAAAATGTAGAAGTTTATGCTGATCAACCAGACAGGGAAATGGAAATCGGCCCAACTAGATTTACTATTCCCGGATTGTCACCAAGCGCTCAAGAATTGATTTATGCTGAAAGCCAGAAAAAATTTGTATATCAAGAAACTGGCGATACTTTATTATCAGCGCAGGATATTGAACAGGCAAAAGCAAAATTAAAATTACAGCTAGAAGAAAAAATACAGCAAATTACTGAAGGAGATAAATATAAGAAATATGACAATATAGTTTTTGGCGTAAAAAACGAAGAGATTAAATATACCTCTGAAGCAAAAGTAGGTGATGAAATAGAAGAGTTTAACATGGTGGCAACAGTTGAAGGAACAGCCGTAGTAGGATTTAGCACTGAAGATGTAGCTGAACTGGCGTTATTAAAAGTTTCTGAAGCATTGCCTGATGATAAAGAATTAGAAAGTTTTAATGAGGATAATTTTGTTTACAGCATTGATCGTCATGATTTAGAAAATAAAACTGCTGATGTAAAAATAGAAGTAGTGGCCCAAATGATTTTAAAAAGCGATACTGATATTATAAAAACAGATCGATTGGTCGGCTTAACACGAGAACAGCTTGATGATTATCTTTCCAGCTTGCGTGAAATAGCTGGCTATGAAGTAAAATTTACTCCTCGCTGGATTAATAAAGTGCCTGCTTTAGCTGATCATGTTAAGGTGGAGATAGCGAAATAATCTCGCATAACGTAGAACACATAACACATATCATAGAGACGCCCCGAAGTATTTCAGGACGTCTTTTATTGCGTTATTCTAATATAACATTTGTATTCACCTCCGTAGAGACGAGGCAATGCCTCGTCTCTACTGTGATTATCAAGTATTACCTCATCTCTGCGACATATAAACATAGTAATTTGACTTTTTAATAATATTTGTTATAATACTATTACTTGATAATTTAGATTAAATTTTATGCAAGAACAGGATTTAAAACAAATTAAAGAAGCAGTAAGAGATGTTGTCAAAAGCGAATTAAGCGAAGTCAAAAGTGATTTAGGGGGTGTCAAAAGCGAATTAAGCGAAGTCAAAAGTGATTTAGGGGGTGTCAAAAGCGAATTAAGCGAAGTCAAGAATGAGTTTAAAAAAGTCAATGATAAAATTGATGAAATATTAATAACCAGTAAAAAACAATTTGATGATCATACAGAACAATTAGAAGAAATTAAAAAAGAAATAGCAAAAAGGCCAACTATAGTAGATTTTGAAAGTTGGCGAGAAAAAAAAGTAGTGCCACTCGCAAGAGATATTGATAAATTGAAATATTTACATAAAAAAGAATGGAAAAAATTGCCAGATAGCGGAGTAGTAAGCAGAGCTTTAGTTGAAGAAGGAATAAAAATTTAAATAAACAAGTGATTGGTGTATTTACCAGATACACTGCTCAAACCTCCTCTAATTCCCCCTTAGTAAGGTGGAGAAAATAGAGTTTTGAGTATCCCGAATGGCTCGGGACTAAGCTTTATAGAATTAAGTGGTCCGATGTACATCGGACAAATTAGGTGGAACCACGGGGAATCCTCGTCCTAGTATAACAGACTTTTTTGTTGTATTGGGATGAGGATTTTTTTCTGTCATTCCCGCGAAAGCGGGAATCCAGAAATAAAAAGGAGTGGATTCCCGCTTTCGCGGGAATGACAATATTAAGTTAATTATTTAACATAAAAATATGCCATCAAAAAATAATCAAAATTTAGAAAATATGCGTCATTCTCTGTCTCATGTATTAATGCAGGCATTAGAAAATTTATATCAAGCTATTCCGGGTGTAGGGCCGGCGATTGATGATGGTTTTTACCATGATTTTGATGCTACCTATCAGGTGACTGATGCTGATTTGCCAAAGATAGAAAAAGAAATGAAGAGGATTATTAAAGAAAATCTTAAGATAGAAAAAAAAGAAATGCCGATTGACGAAGGCATCAAATTGTTAAAGAAAAAAGGATATAAATATACAGCTGAACTTGCTCAAGATTTGCAAACAGAGGGTGAATCTAAAATATCATTTTATCAGCAGGGAGAATTTGAAAATATGTGCAAAGGTCCGCATGTAGCATCAACTGGAAAAATTAAAGCAAACGCCTTTAAGTTAACTAAAGTTGCTGGCGCTTATTGGAAAGGTGATGAAAAAAATAAGATGATTCAGCGCATCTACGGCGTAGCTTTTGATACTAAAAAAGAACTGGCAGATTATTTACAGATGATGGAAGAAGCGGAAAAACGAGATCATCGGAAGTTAGGACAAGAATTAGGGTTGTTTATAATTGATGAAGAAGTTGGGCCAGGATTGCCTTTATGGATGCCTAATGGGGCAATTTTAAAACAAGAGATAGAGAAATTTGCTTTAAATGAATATCAAAAAAGAGGGTATAAATTAATACAAACACCACATATTGCTTCTCAAAAATTATTCAGCCAATCAGGGCATCTGGATTTTTATAAAGACGATATGTATTCGCCAATGGATATTGACGGAGAAGATTATTATATTAAGCCAATGAATTGCCCGTTCCATGTAAAAATTTTCAAGCACAGCGCTAAAAGCTATCGCGATCTTCCTGTTCGCTATACTGAATTAGGCACAGTTTACCGCTATGAAAGATCTGGGACATTGCATGGCTTGACTAGAGTGCGCGGATTTACTCAAGATGATGCTCATATAATTTGCACTCAAGATCAGTTAAAAAGTGAGCTGAAAGATGTTATTAATCTAACTAAATATATTTTAGAGACTTTTGGATTTGAAAAATTTAAAGTAGCTTTAAGCGTGCGTGATAAAAAAGATAAAGGCAAATATTTAGGCAATGATAAAGATTGGCAAATAGCTGAAGATGGATTAAGAGAAGCTCTTAAAGGAACGAGCTGGGATTTTGTAGAAGAAGAGGGAGAGGCAGTATTTTATGGGCCAAAAATTGATGTAAAAGTTTATGACGCAGTCGGCAGGGAATGGCAGATATCTACTATTCAGCTTGATTTTAATTTGCCTAAAAGATTTGATATGAATTATATTGGCAAAGACAGTCAAAAGAAAAAACCATTTATGATTCATCGAGCATTATTAGGTTCATTAGAGAGATTTATAGGTGTATTAATTGAGCATTATGCCGGCGCTTTTCCAGTTTGGCTTTCTCCAACACAGGTTAAGCTCGTAGCTGTCAGTGAAAAGCATATGGATTATTGCCAGAAGATAGCAGATGAATTTAAAGCAGAAAATATTAGAGTGGAAGTTGATATTTCTGATGAGACAGTGAGTAATAAAATACGAAAAGCTATTAAAGAAAAAATTCCGTATATGCTAGTTATTGGCGATAAAGAAATGAATAGTAAAAATTTAATAGTGCGCGATAGGGGAAGTAAGGATACCAGGGAAATTGAAAAAGAGAAATTTTTTGAAGAAGTAAAAACAGTCATAAGTCGTAAGACTTAAGACGTAAGAATGCAAAAGGTGATTTTATGATAGATAATATATTAAACAAATTACTCAAAGACGTTAAAGTTGATAAAAATAGAGTTACAAAGTCTATTAATACGATTTTATCACGATATAATCTTAACGAAGAAGATGTAACTATTTATCGTAAAAAACTTAAGCCATCTGAAATATTTGTAGTGGCTGTTGAAGAATGTAATTTAAAAACAGCTAGAAAATTAGCAAAAGGGAAATATGCAGATATTTTTCCTGCCCCCATTACTATTTTAGAGTTTAAAGGAAAATATATTTTATTCATGGGTTCTAATCGAAGTATTGTTTTTGTCTTAAAGAAAAGAATGCCTGATTGCGTTATTATAACTATTCCAAATATTAAACTAACACCGATAATAGTTTCTGAAGCGCGACAAACTTTAGAGCAAGTTATTGAGGCGCAACAATAAGCTTGGCAACACCATATTTTATCACTTTTCTATTTTATGCTATACTGATGTTAGTTGATTGAAACAAAACTAAGTAACTATTCAACTATTCAACTATTTAACCAATCAACTACTTAACTAATCTCTATGCCAATTACACCAAATATTAATAATAAAAATACAGTTAAAGATCAGTTAAAAGCTAAGGATAGGGAAATTCAGGGGCTGAAAGAGCTTTTATCTGAAGCTGAATCAGAGATTAAGGAATTAAATGATTTTCATGGTTTTGATAAACCACGGGCTGGTATTTTAGAAAGTGAGTTTTTAAATAAGCTAATTAAACGCACTGCTTTTGCTTTGATTTGTATTGTCATAATTTTAGCTGGCTTATATCCGTGGCTTTTTAAAGATACATTTTTTACTGATGATAAAAAATTAGTTTTAGAAGAAGGAACTGAACTTGAAGATACATTGGCAGAAGATGAAAGCGCAGATCAGATTAAAGAACAGCCAGAGGAGGAAAAAACTGTGGCAGAGGAAGTAAAAGAAGAAGTAAAGCCAGCTAACGAGAATATTTTTAGCTCTGGCAAGGTAGTGGAAGTTGATTCTGATTTAGGCTGGTTAAATGTGCGTACTGAACCAAATGTGGAAAATGGCAAAATAATTAAAAAAATAAACAGCGGTGGTGAGTATGAGTGGTTGGAAAAGACTGAGAATAATTGGTATAAATTAGTCATTGATTCTAAAGGCAATACCGGTTATGTCTCTGGTGAATATTTAATTGTGAAATAGAATATAAATAGGATTTATGCGTTTAAATTATAAATAGCACATAAATCTAGCGAATTAAACGAATTTGTACGAATAAAATTTATTATTATTTATTTAATTCGTGTGCTAAAAATATAACAAAAAAGCAAATGCGTAAATTCTATAGATAAAAGAGCAGAAAAGTACTGCTCTTTTATTATTGAAATAAAAATAGAATCATGTTAAGCTGTGTAGATGAAAAAAACAAGCAATAAATTATTAGTAATAATCGGCCCAACGGCTACGGGCAAAACCAAGCTGGCAGTTAAGTTAGCACATGCTTATGATGGAGAAATTGTTAGCGCAGACAGCCGACAGGTTTATAAAGGAATGGACATCGGAACAGGGAAAGATCTACAGGAATACACAGTAGGAACAGGGCAGTGCACTGTTCCTATGAAGATTAATTATCACTTAATAGATGCGGTTTCTCCCAAGACGGAATTTAATTTAGCCAAATTTATGAAATTGGCTAACAAGGCGATTAAAGATATTCAGGTAAGAGGGAAGTTGCCTATTTTAGTCGGTGGCACGGGATTATACGCGCAGGCAATCATAGATGGCTATAATTTAAGTGAAACAAAGCCGGATAAGGCATTGCGTAACCGTCTAGAAAAAAAATCTGTAAAACAATTGCAAACTATATTAAAAAAGTTAGATTCATCGTTCAAAGAAGATGTAAAAAATAAACGGTATTTAATTCGTTATATTGAAATAGTAAAACAAACTAAAAAACCGCTTAAGCAAGCTTTAACAAAGCAGGGAAGTGAGTATGATTATTTGATTTTAGGTATAACTTTTCCTCGTGAAATTATTAACCAGCGAATTGATGAACGCTTAGTTCAACGTATTGCCAGTGAAAATATGATTAAAGAAATAAAAGATTTACATTTTAATCCGCCAGCCGGCGGAGGAGTTAGCTGGAAACGATTAGAAAGTTTTGGCTTAGAATATAAATTTGTCAGTCAGTATTTACAGGGTAAGCTAGAGCTCGATGAAATGATTAATAAATTAGCAATTGCCATCCATCAATTTGCCAAACGGCAGATGAGTTGGTTTCGGCGTTGGGAAAAACAGAAAACAGAGATTAAATGGATTAAAAATTATAATGAAGCTAAAAAATTAACGCAGGAGTGGTTGAAATAAAAAAAGAAGGCGGGCATAAAGCTCGCCTTTTATAATTAACCAAATCTTAATCCTTGTGCAGAATTTTTTCTAGCGCATTTATAACATTCAACTTCGGTTATTATACACTTGTCTGGATTAAAAATAGGATTTGGTTTTATTCCCCAATGTCCTTGTGGCCATCTGTATCCGCATTCTATACATACGAACCATTCTGTTTCTCTTATTGACAGGAACTCTCTATTTTTTTTTAAGGTCATCGGTATTATTCGGCACATGGTTATTTCTCCTTTTCTGAAAGATTGAAAGAGCTATAAAAAAATACCTCCCCTAGGAAATAGGGGAGGTATTTAAGATTATAATCTCAAATTTTATTTTGTATCTATTTTTTGTTTGTCTCGCCATAGTCCCACTCAGCGGGACGGAGGCGGATGTATTTTGTTTTGTCATACTCTGCTACTAATTCTATGCTGATTAGGGAAGTATGTCAAATAATATTTTTTTAGCTTGTATTAGTTAAAATTTATCTACCTGTGGATAACTTATTTGATATTTGTCAAAATAATTTTTCTAGCTTTCTGTGGATTGGCCTTACCATTACTTTCCTTCATGACTTGTCCAACCAGAAATTGAATCGCATTTTCTTTGCCAGCTTTATATTCGTCAACTGCTTTTTGATTATTAATCAAGATGTCTTTAATAATCCCCTCCAGTTCCCCGTCATCTTCCATTTGTTCTAATCCTTTGGTCTTCATAATTTCTGACGGGTCAGTCCCCTGCTTAAACATTTCAGAAAAAATCATTTGAGCGGCCGTGGAATTGATTTTTTTTTCATATATTAAGGATATGAATTTAGCAAAATCTAGGGCGGTAATTTTAATTTTTTTTACATTAATTTTTTCTTCTTTAAGATGTTTAAATAATTCGGTGCCAATCCAATTGCCGGTTAGTTTAGCTAATTTAGCATGCGCTGTTTTCCATTTTTTGTCGTCAGCCTGTAATTGCGCTCGTAGTTCAGAAATAATTTGTTCTACATAATCAGCAATATTTTTGTCAGTAGTTAAAATTTTTGCATCATAATCAGAAAATCCATACTGCTTTTTAAATCGTTTTTTCTTAACTAATGGCAATTCAATCAAATCAGCTCTGATTTTTTCCAGCCAATCCGCGTCAATAATAATCGGCGAGATATCTGGATCAGGGAAGTAACGGTAATCATTAGCCTCTTCTTTAGTTCGTTGGCTGATAGTTTTTTGTTTTTTATCATCCCAGCCACGAGTCTCTTGTATTAATGGTCCATTATTATTTAAGACCTCTGCTTGTCTTTTTATTTCATACTCAATCGCTTTTTCCAGCGCTTTAAATGATCCAATATTTTTAACTTCTGTTTTTGGATTTAATTTATAATCGCCGATTGGTTCAATCTGACAATTGCCTTTATATTCCCATTTTCTTTTTTCTTGCACACTAATATTTGCTTCACAGCGCATTTGTCCTTTCTCTATATCTGCTTCAGAAATTTTTAAATAGCGCAAAATTTGTTGATAAGCTTGGCAGAATTTTTTTGCCTCTTCAGCTGATGCTATAACTGGCTCAGTAACGAGCTCCATTAAAGGGGAGCTAGCGCGGTTATAATCTGCGAGCGAATAGTTTTTACCGGCCGGATGAGTTAATTTACCAGCATCTTCTTCTAAATGAATACGAGTAATTTTAATAGTTTGTCCATCAACTTCAAGCTGTCCACCATTAACTAAAGGTAGATCATATTGGGATATTTGATAAGCCTTAGGTAAATCAGGATAAAAATAATGTTTGCGATCAAATTTTGAATAGTCATTAACTTGGCAATCTAAAGCCAAACCGGTCAAAATAGTCCATTCAATCGCCTGCTTATTAGCCACTGGCAAAGTCCCCGGATGGCCTAAGCAAATAGGGCAGACAGTTGTATTCGGCTCTTTGTTTACATCTTCATTCAAGTTTGCGCAACGGCAGAACATTTTGGATTTAGTGTTGAGTTGAACATGGATCTCTAGTCCTATAATAGTATCGTAGATCATTGTTAATTTAGATAGTTTTTAAATTATGGCACACGAATTGAAAGAATCGAACGAATCAACAGGAATTCGTGTAAATTTATTTAATTCATTCAATTCGTGTGCCATCTTCTGATTTAAATTTTATCTTAAAACACAACAAAAAACAAGCCCTTGACTTGAACTAAAAATTTAGGTAGTATGGACTTGTAGTTTTTTATATAAAAAACAGGAGGGAATAATAATTATGAGTGATGTAAAGCCATGTTGGGAATGTGATTCGTGCAGAAAAACGAGTGGTAAAGGATGTGTTCAAAATATATGCCATACAACTGATACTAGCGAATGTCAGAGATGTAAAACTTCTAATCTTTGTTTAAACGGGAGAATGCGAGCCTCATGAGCCTTGTTCCATATTTTCTAAACCTCTTAATACTATGCATTTGTAAAAAAGAAAGTATCAAAACCCTCCACTACTCCCAAACCCATCATTACTTCTCTCTGTTTCATCTAATACGTCAGATTCTATTATGTCTGGCGTTTTTATTTTTTGAATAAGAAGTTGGGCAATTTTTTGCCCTTTTTGAATATTATAAATGTCTTGAGAAAGATTGACGACTAAAATTTTTAATTCTCCGCGATAACCAGAATCAATTACTCCGCCCATAGTATGCAATCCACTGGCTGCTATACCGCTTTTATCCCAGACTAAACCGACATGATTTTTAGGAATAGCCATTTGAATACCAGTGCTGATAATTGCCCGTTCATTCTCATGTAGCGTATAATAATCATTAGCGCAAATGTCTAAGCCGGCATCATCAGCATGCGCTCTAGTTAATAATTTAACATCAGGATTTATCTTTTTTATTTTTAATATATCAGTTTCTGTGTTCTGTGGTGAAAGAGCAGAATTTACAATAGGATTATTATTATTTAAAAAATGAGTTTTTTGATCTGGGGTTTGATTTATTATTTCCATTTCTGCATGTGGAGACGGCGCTGGATAAGCTTGCTGTATTAAATTTTCAAAGTATTCAGTTTCAGTTACTATAGATTGTTTTACAGAATTTTTTATTTTTTTCCAAATTGCTTGATGCACTTCGTCAATAGTTGAATTAGCATTGATTAAATGCCAATTTTTTTCTTGTCCTAAACGTAAATGAATTTCCCGTACTTTTTGGGTAAGTTCATTATTTTTTTCATGAACATGTTGTTGTTCAATCGCTTCTGTAAAACGTTCGCCATTTAATAAAATAGCAATATCTTCAGCTAATAAATGCCCATTAATATATTTTAAAAATTGCTCATCAACTCCAGCGCCAATGCCCCAGGCCAGTCCAGTGCCAGTATAATCTTCAGCTACAATAGTTATGCCGTCAGTTAATTTTTTTTCTAAATTAGACTGATATTGTGTGCGGTTTAAAGTATAAATTATTTGCGCTTCTCGAGCAGACAGTTTGTAAAAATTTCCTCGCCTTAAATAATCATTTAAGAGTGTGCCAGAAGGAATTAAATCATAAAGTGGATATTTTAAATATTCAGCTGTTATTCCTTCTGACTGTAATTTTTCAACTAACAATTTTGCTTGCGTGCTTTTTCCTAAATTATTAATACCATAAAGGACAATAAATTTACCTCGTTGTTTTGTTGATTCAGTTGTTTGAGAAGAATTATTTTGCATGAGTTTAAATAATAAAAAGACAAGCCGAACCTTGCCCCCTTTGTTTATTTATAAAGCCCAAATTCCAAAACCCTAAATTCAAAATAAATCCAAAATATAAAACTTAAATTTCTAAAACAGTAGTTTTGAATTTTAATAATTTGTGCTTTAAATTTGTTTTGAGTTTTGTGCTTAGGATTTTGGAATTAAATCAGAAATTATTTCATTAACCTGCTGATGTAATTCCTCTGTTGTTCCATTATTATTAATAACATAATCAGCAATTTCCGCAACTTTTAAAATTTCTTGTTCAGTTTCTGCTTGATTATCTTTTTCAAATTGCTCAAAAGTTTTAAATTGATCATCTGTATTTTCCTGTCGTTCAATAATTCGTTCGTACCTTTTTTTAATATCTGTTTGAACATAAATCAACTTGAATTCAGGTATTTTTTTTAAATAAGTAATATCAGAAAAACGGCGAACCCCGTCTATTATAATAAATTGATTTTTATCACTAGCAACATCTTCAGCAATTACTTTTGCCAACAAATCTTGTCCAAAATGTTCGCGTAGAACAGTAGATATATTTTGCATGTTTTGGCGGTTAACTTCAAGATAGAGTCGTTGCAGTAAATCACGTAGGGAGGTGGAGAATTTATGCTGTGAAGCATTATATTTGCTTGCTAAATAGTTTACTACAGTTCCTTTGCCACTGGCAATTTCACCTACTAAACCTAGAATTATTTTGTTCATAAAAAAGTTGTAAATTGAAAATTATTGTGTGGTCTTGACAAGAGTTTAATTAGATGATATACTTGATTATTCAGTAAATTTGCTATTTTATAAAATCCAAAAGGAGGTAAAAAAAATGAGTATCATTTGCACGAAAATCGCAGGACTTATTTTTCTCACTGCTGTCGCATGTTTTTGGGGTCATATATCGCGCCAGACAGCAAAAACTGATAGTAAGGTATTAGCATTAATACCTGCAGGTTTTTCTGCTCTTTGTGTCGGACTTTCTCATTTTCTTTGGTAATATTTTAAACACCTGAAAGGAGGTGTAAAATGTTAAACTTAGTTCTACTATTATCATTGGTTTTTGCAATTATTGGTTTTATTTACCAACTTACAGCCATTAAGCGGTCTTTAGATGGTAAAGTGGCGAAAGCATATGAAAGAATGAGTTTAGCAGTAGGCTATTGAGCTATCGCCTATTTATTTCTCATCATTTTCATGTTAGCGACATGAAAAAAAGAATATCCTCAATCAAAACGTTGACATAGTTGACGTTTTTTTTATTTAAGTATCAGATGTCAATTGTCAGCTGTTAATTGTCAGTTCTCTGTGTTATATCCTGTGCACCTCTTCTAACATCCCAATCATCAAGGTCTAGATCAGTGTATAATTTCATTTCCGGATATATTTCTAACATAGCATGATGCATTTGATGAGCAATTTTTCTTAAAGTAGGATGCACAGCTATCCCTGAACGTAATTCTAACACATAAACAGCCGCCGGCAAAGCATAAGTAGTTCGACAAGCCACATTAAATCCCATGGCAATATAGTACTGTTTGTTAATTGCTGTAGTATTAAGACTATTAATAGCTTCTTTTTGTTTAATAATTAACTGTTCAGCTTCTTGTCTTAAATCACTTGGCAATTGATCTAAATACCATTGGTTAAATCCTAAATTAGTTGTTAATAAAGGCATGCGACAGACACCATTGCGATGTCGCTGTATATCCCTAAATGAACCAAAATCTAGTAGAAAATCAAAAGTAATTTGACCTAGCTCACTTAAAAAATGTGGTAAACAAGTTTTAGGACTCCTAGATTGAATAATATCATCATATTGGCGCATTTGCATGGTAGATAGGGAAGTTGTGTAAGAAAAATTTGAAGCAACCTGTGATGGGTTATAATAGTTATATTTATCATTTGATTCTTTACGATATTCTTCTTGCTCATTATCTAATTCATGGCTAAAACTATGAGAATATTTTTCTTTCAACAGTTTGTGCATTTTATTAGCAATATCCCTTACTTCTCCTAATGGATTATGTCTTAATAAAGCCAATTTATCCCAAGCTTGTCGTAAATTAGTATGCCAGCTTAATTGAGTAGTAATGCCGGCTGGTAAAAATCCTCTTAAAATATCAAAAGAGCGAGCTTGTAATGCTTTTTCATAAATTTTTTCCTGTTCTTCTGGTTGGCGCGGATATTTATGACGTAAATGCTCTATAACCCTTTTAGAACTATTTAAGTAAAAATCCATCCAACGTTTTAGAATTGCTTTTGATTCAAAAGTTTTTACTGGATCAATAATCGGCTGTTTAGACATATCAACATAGCGGGTACTGGTTTCTTGTCCAGCGTATAATGGCCAATCTTGTACTGCCTTATCTGCCAACATGCTTAAGCCCTCAATAAATAAAGTTGTGCTACCACAGTCAGCAATGCTATGGTGGCCATAGCCGACATAAAATTTTTCCATAAATTTGCCTGATCCGCTTTGCTTTACTTTTTCAACATGTTCAACTACGCTAGCAGCACTACGTGAATATAAGGCCTGCATCATAGCTGTATCTTCTGGATTAAATTCATCATAAAGAAAAATTTTGGCCATACTAGCCGGAACGCCAGACATAATATTTTCAAAAGCAAGTCCATTATTACTAATTGAATTTTCCATATTTAATTCTTTATTTTTTTGCCTGGTTTGATCTCGAGGTGTCATATCGTCATAAATAGTCATAGTGTCAGTAATTATTTTAAATTCAATATTAGCTTCTGCAAAAATTTCTTTACTTCTATCACCAGCATGATAATCCTGTTCACAGATAACTTTTTTAATGCCCGTATTAATAATCATTTTAGCGCAAACATAACAAGGGGTCATTTTGCAGTATAAAACACCATCCTTTAAGGAAACACCGACTCGAGCAGCTTGGCAAATAGCGTTTTGTTCTGCATGAGTGGTACGAATACAATGGCGAGATTCACGCCCGTCCTCATGATTAACCGTATGCATTTCATGACCAACATCATCACAATGAGCAATGCCAATAGGAGAGCCGACATAGCCAGTGGCAATAATTCGTCGATCTTTAGTAATAACACAGCCAGAACGACCGCGATCGCAAGTACCTCTTTCTCCAATTATTTTCACAATGTTCATAAAATATTCATCCCATGAAGGGCGATTGTATTTTTGTTCATTTTCCATATTTTTAGGTAAAAAAATAAAAGGTATTAATCACCTCCTTAATTATTGTATATTTTACGTATTTCAGTTATAGATAGCACGCGAATTGAACGAATTATATAAATATTAGCGAATTTTATTCGTGTAAATTCGTTTAATTTGTTAAATTCGTGTGCTAAAGTGCTTAATAAAAAAGTAAACGTACAAGTTTTTAATATTATTTATATTTTTAGTATAGGACTGCTTGCACTGCGTAGCTTTAGTGAAGAGGTGTGGAAAAGTTATTATCAAGCTATATCATTTTAGCAAATTATAGCAGGGAAGGCAAAAAACATTTTACATGACACCATAAACGTGTAACGCATAACAAAAAACGCCCCAGCGAGGCGTCTGTTGTGCGTTATGTGTTTCACGTTATGCGAGTTATGCGTTCACCTTTATCCCTGGTCCCATGCCGGAAGAAATGCTGATATTTTGCAGATAAGTTCCTTTAGAACTGGCTGGCTTAGCTTTTTTAATAGCGTTAATAGCAGTTTTAAAATTAGTTATTAAGTCCGGGCTGTTATTAGATACTTTTCCTAAAACAAGATGTAAATTTCCACCAGCGTCATTTTTTATATCAATTTTTCCTTTTTTAATTTCTTCAATTGCATTTTTAATATCAGTAGTAATAGTGTTATTTTTTGGCGAAGGCATTAAACCACGAGGACCTAATACACGAGCGGCTGGCGCTAAAGCCTTCATCATATCTGGCGTAGCAACGGCTACATCAAAATCAGTTTTTTTAGTTTGAATAATTTTTTTAATTAAATCTTCTCCACCGATAATATCAGCCCCAGCGTCTTTAGCTGTTTTTTCATTATCAGGTCCAACAAAAGCAATGATGGTTCTTTTTTTACCAACAGATTTAGGGAAGGTGATAGCAATACGAACTTGCTGTTCTCCTTTTTTAGTATCAATTCCTAAACGAGTATGAAGCTCAATATTAGCGTCAAATTTTACTTTTGAAGTTTGTTTTGCTAATTCCATAGCTTCTTCAATTGGATAAATTTTTGTTTTTTCAACAAGATTTTTTGTTTCTTCCGTTTTAGTTATTTTTTTTGGCATAAGTTTTTGTGGTAATAACGATTAATTATTATATGTAATCTTCCACAGTTATTTAATTATTATTATTGTGATATTGTCATTGCGAAGCGTAGCGAAGCAATCCCGTGAGTATTGATAAATGCTTTGTTAACACTATTATTTAATCTTCACGGGATTGCCACGCCTCCGCTAAAGCTCCGGATCGCAATGACAGTTATTTAACCTCAATTCCCATTTGTCTAGCAGTTCCGGCAATAATATCAGCAGCCGCTTCAATATCATGAGCATTTAAGTCAGCCATTTTCTTTTCGGCTATTTCTTTAAGTTGAGCGCGGGTAACAGTACCAACTTTTTCAGTTAATGGATTTCCAGCGCCTTTTTTAATTTTAGCTGCTTGTTTTAATAATTCAGAAGCAGGTGGACTTTTCATAATAAAGTCATAACTTCTGTCCTTGAAAACAGTAATTTCAACAGGAACTAAATCGCCCATTTTATCTTTACTAGCCTCATTAAATTTAGTGCAGAATTCTTGAATATTTAAACCAGCTTGTCCTAGGGCAGGGCCAACTGGAGGCGCAGGGTTAGCTTGTCCTCCTCGTATTTGTAATTTTATTTTTGTTAGTATTTCTTTCATAGAATTTATTTTGTTTATATTTAAAAAGTTTATGATTCTTTGATCCGAATTTATCATATCAACTTATAGATTCCTGCAACTATCCGAATGTTCCGAATGTTTACTACAAATTCTGCGAATTATTTTATCCTAATTTGGGGCATTCGGATAGTTGCATGAAATTGTAATTCAGCATAGTGGATTTAGATTAAAGGTTTGATGTACTAATAAATCCAAACAACCTAACTTGAACTATATTTTTTTAATCTGCAGAAAGTCCAAGTTAACAGGTGTTTCTCGGCCGAACATTGAAACCAAAACTTTAATTTTTCCTTTATCATGGTCAACTTCAATAACTTTTCCTTCCATATTCTTAAACGGACCGTCAGTGATGCTAATAAGATCATCTTCATTAATATCAATAACATAAGTCGGTTCATCAACACCCATTCTTTTTTGCAATGATTTAATTTCTTTTTCAGAGATAGGTGTTGGTACAGTGCCTGTTCCGATAAATCCGGTTACATTAGGAGTGTTGCGCACCACATACCAAGAGTCATCAGTTACAACCATGTTAACCAAAACATAACCAGGAAAAATTTTTTCTTCAATGACTTGGCGTTTGCCATTTTTAATTTTTATCTTTTTTTCCTTAGGAATGATGATGTCAAAAATTTTATCTTCCATATCCATTGATTCCACTCTTTGCTTTAAATTACGGACTACATTTTCTTCATAACCACTGTAGGTATTAATTACATACCATCGTTTTCCTAAGTTAGCTGTTTGTTTAGCCATATCGTTTAGTTAATTAGTTGCCCTACTTATTTAAAGTTGAGGATTAGATGATGTTTAAAATTAATCAACTATATAACTAGTTAATTATCTAACCAAGTTACTTAAGTATAAATTCAAATAACCAATTAAAAATATAATCAAGTCCACCCAGATAGGCTGCCACAGCCAAACTTATAGCAATAACTAAAATAGTATATTGTTGAGTCTCTTTTTTACTAGGCCAAGTAACCTTTTTCATTTCCACAAAAGAGGATTTGATATAATCGCTAGTTTTATTGATAATATTCATATAGAAGTAATTTAGTGCCGATTTAAAACGTTTATGATTTTTTAATACAAATACTTCCTACGGACTTATATATTGCGTGCAACTATCCGAATGCCACGAATTTTATAACATCTCTACCTTTTTGTATTTAAAAACAGCCCTTGCGAGGCAGTTTTTATATTGATTATATTATAGAGGATATAAATTTTTTTGTCAAATCTTTTATTTTCCCCACAAATCTACAAATCAGCTACAAATAATACAAATCTCTATTTTTGTAGATTATTTGGATTTAAAACTCTAATAAATTTAACGCCATTAGGCGTGAAGTTTGCTAAAATTGCCAGTTTTAAACCAGTAATTTGCAAATATTGTTTAATTTGATCCATATTTTGTTTTGAAAAATGATTTCCTTTTTTAAGCTCTAAAACTATTTTATTATCTACCACAAAATCTATATAATTCATTGCTATCACTTTTCCACTAGCTACAATCTGATATGACGCTTGCCTAACATATTTTATACTCTGATTAATAAAATATTGCTCGGTTCCTTGTTCATAGTATTTTTCTTTATATCCATATCCTAAATCATTATATACATCAAATAATATGCCTACTATCTGATAGCTTAAATCTTTATACAATACTTCATTGTCATTCATAGTATTTGTATTATTTGTAGCTGATTTGTAGATTTGTGGGGTGGTTAGATATCCAAATTCTGTACATTCTTTGC
This sequence comes from uncultured Gammaproteobacteria bacterium, assembly GCA_964413295.1. Taxonomy (GTDB): domain Bacteria; phylum Patescibacteriota; class Patescibacteriia; order Patescibacteriales; family XYC2-FULL-47-12; genus CAYPRN01. The sequence goes on from CAYPRN010000001.1 coordinate 61,093, forward strand.
TTGCGCCTGAATGAATCTTTTACGAGGTAATACATCAGAACCCATTAAAATATCAAAAGTCTCATCAGCGCGAACAGCATCTTCTATAGTAACTCTTAGTAAAGTGCGATTTGCTGGGTCCATCGTTGTATCCCAAAGTTGTTGAGGATTCATTTCGCCCAAACCCTTGTAGCGCTGAATAGAAATTTTACTTGAAGTTTTAGTTGTTTCCTCTTCCTTGCCCACCTCAATGTCCGTAGGGCTTTGGGTGGGTTCTTCCGCAATTTTTTTTTCTGCAATTTTTTCTTCTGTTTCCGCAGCCTCCTCTATTGCGCCACCAAATTTTTTAATTATTTTATTTTTCTCATCTTCATCATAAACATAATGTGCTTCTTTCCCTTTTTTAATTTGATAAAGTGGTGGCTGAGCAATATATATATTTCCATTTTCTACTAACGTCTTAAAGTGGCGGAAAAATAAGGTTAACAATAGAGTGCGGATATGAGAACCATCAACATCAGCATCAGTCATAATAATTATGCGGCTATAGCGCAGTTTTTCTATATCCAACTGTTCGTCAATGTTTGTGCCTAAAGCAATGACTAAATTTTTAATTTCATTATTAGCTAGCATTTTATCTAAACGGGCTCTTTCTACATTTAAAATTTTACCGCGCAAAGGGAGGATGGCTTGGAATTTTCTGTCTCGTCCCTGCTTAGCTGAACCGCCGGCGCTGTCACCTTCAACAATATATAATTCACACTCTTCTGCTTTACGAGAAGAACAGTCGGATAATTTACCCGGCAAGGTCATTCCATCCAGAGCGCCTTTACGTAAAATGCTAGCGCGAGCAGTGCGAGCCGCAATACGGGCCTGGGCCGCTAAAGTACATTTGCCGATAATAGCTTCTGCTTCTTTAGGATTTTCTTCTAAAAAAATACCAAGAGCTTCATTAAGAACTTGTTCTACATAAGTTTTCATTTCCGCGTTGCCTAACTTACCCTTAGTTTGTCCTTCAAATTGCGGGTCTGTCAGTTTAACGGAAATAATTGCTGTTAAACCTTCCTTAGTATCATCACCGGTTAGATTTTCTTCTTTTTCTTTTAATAATTTTTTTTCTCGAGCATAGCTATTTAAAGTTTTTGTCAAAGCAGCGCGAAATCCTGAAAGATGCGTTCCACCTTCTGGATTATGGATATTATTAGCAAAAGAAAAAACTTCTTCGTTAAAGCCGTCATTATATTGCAAAGCCACCTCAACCTTAGAATCATTAATTTCTTTTTCTATATAGAAAATACTTTCATGTTTGGGAGTGTTATATTGATTAAGCGCTTTGACATAAGCTTTAATACCGCCCTCAAAATGAAATTTGAATTTTTTTGGCCGATGATTTGGTCGTTTATCTTCAACATTAATAGTAATGCCTTTAGTAAGATAGGATTGTTGGCGCATTCGGTCTAAAATTTTACCCCAATTAAATTCAACTTCTGGAAAAATATTGGAATCTGGTTTAAAGGTAATAGTAGTACTAGTGCCATTAGCCTTGCCCACTGCTTTTACTTTTGCTTTTGGTTTGCCGATTTTATATTCTTGCACCCATGCCTTGCCATCTCGATGCACTTCAGCTTTAGTATATGCCGATAAAGCGTTAACTACAGAAACACCAACACCATGCAAACCGCCGGAAACTTTATAACCGCCACCGCCGAATTTACCGCCCGCATGCAGTTTAGTCATTACAGTTTCCAAAGCAGATACTTTAGTTACTTTATGGATATCAACTGGAATACCGCGGCCGTTGTCGCACACTTCCACCATGCCGTTTTCTAAAAGCACAACTGATATAGTATCAGCGTGTCCAGCCATGGCTTCATCAATGCCATTATCAACCACTTCCCAGACTAAATGATGCAGTCCAGTAGATGAAGTAGAACCAATATACATACCCGGTCTTTTGCGAACAGGATCTAATCCCTCTAAAACTGTAATACTTTCCGCGTCATAATCAGATTTGACTGATTTAGTTGCTTTACTAGAAGCAGGTTTTTTATTTGTCTTAGTTTCTTTTTTTGGCATAAAAATAATTTTTAATTATCTTAAATATCAGAATTTCTGATTTGTTTTTTCGTTATATTTTTAGCACACGAATTATATAAATATTAGCGAATTTTATTTGTGTAAATTCGTTTAATTTGCTAAATTCGTGTGCTATTTATAATTTAAATATGTAAGTTTTGATATTATTATTTTAGCACACTTTTTTAAGTAAGGAAAGTTGACATAATTTATTAAATATGCTAAGTTTTTTGTAGCATAAAATA
>CAYPRN010000002.1:0-32040 GCA_964413295.1 uncultured Gammaproteobacteria bacterium
TCCGGATAACGCTCGGGGCACTCGTATTACCGCTGCTGCTGGCACGAGTTTAGCAGCCCCTTATTCATGAGGTACCGTCAGACCACTGCACCTCGCTATGCTCGGTATTGTGGTAAATTTCAAATTCTAAACACCAAATAACAAACAAATTTCAAATTCTAAATTTCAATTTTCAAAGTATAAGTTTTGAATTTATAATTTGATTTTTAGAATTTGTTTGTAGTTTGTTATTTGTTTTTTGAAATTTACTGTACCGAACGCAGTGAAGTACAGTGGATTTCGTCCCTCATAAAAGGTTTTTACACTCCGAAGAGCTTCTTCAACCACGCGGCGTCGCTCCCTCACACTTTCGTGCATTGGGGAAGATTCTTGACTGCAGCCTCCCGTAGGAGTCTGGGCAGTGTCTCAGTCCCAGTGAGTCGGGTCATGCTCTCACACCCGATACTTGTCATAGCCTTGGTGGGCTTTTACCCCACCAACAAGCTGATAAGACATAGGCCCCTCTCGAAGTGTTGGAACTTTACATGGGAATGACTTAAAGTCCCCCCATGACCATCAGGTATTATTTCCACTTTCGCGGAATTATCCCTGTCTTCGAGGTAGGTTACCAATGCGTTACTCTCCCGTTTGCCATGTCCACACCTCGCTGAGCTCGGTGTAAATTCTAAATTCTAAGCACCAAATTTCAAAGAAATTCTAAATCTTAAGTACTAAATCATAAAGCAGTCTTTTAAATTTATGATTTGTAATTTAGAATTTTTTTGGAATTTGGATTTTGTTATTTGGAATTTCTATACCAAACGAAGTGAGGTATGGACATTCGACTTGCATGCCTTAGACACGCCGCCAGCGTTCATCCTGAGCCAGGATCAAACTCTCAATAAATTTTAAGTTTGAGCTGTTATGCTCTAATAGAATAGTTTTTGTTTTTTGGTTTAATTGGCGCCTTTTAACACTAAAAATAATTGTTAAAAGATATTCAATTGTTAACGATCATTTTCAAAGCATTTTTGGCTAAGAAAAAAACAGGAATACTCTAGACAGGCTAAAATATTACTGTTTTTTTCCAATGCAACTCGGAATTAAGTTTTTGACTTTAAAATACGATGAAAGGTTTAGTTTTAGTGAATAAAGCTACGTTATTCATATGTATAGTTATATTAGGGCATTTAGAAAAAAGTGTCAAGTCTTCGTCCCGAGTAACTCGGGACTACGATTTGCAAGCAATAATTCTGAATAAAAAATAAAATATGGTATAATTCAATTAACTATGCCAAAAGAAAATAAAATTAAAATTAAACGTTGCGTTTATAAATTTCCCGACGGTTTTTTGTGGGGCACGTCCACATCTTCTCATCAGATTGAAGGTAACAATGAAAATAATTGGACTGAATGGGAAAAACAAGGGCATATTAAAGATGGCTCTATTTCTGGGCGCGCTTGCAATTCCTATGAACTATATAAAGAGGATATAAAATTATGTAAAGAGCTTAATAATAACGCCTATCGATTTTCTTTAGAGTGGAGTCGAATAGAACCGGAAGAAGGAAAATTTGATCAAGAAGCATTGGAACATTATAAAAAAATTATTCAAGCATGTAAACGAAATAATATTGAACCGATCGTTACTTTGTATCATTGGACTCAACCAATTTGGTTTGCCAAAATGGGCGGTTGGACAAATAAACATTCTTCGGTGTTGTTTAGAAGGTATGCTGAAAAAGTAGCTAAAAAAATTGGCGCTGATGTAAAATTTTGGTGCACAATTAATGAGCCAATGATTTATGCCTATAATTCATATGCGCAAGCAAAATGGCCTGCCTATACTCACGCTCCGGCAGACAAGCCTCTAGCAATTAGAAGATTTTTTAAATTTAGAAAAGTAATTAAAAATTTAGTGCGAGCTCATCAGAAGGCCTATTATATTTTGCATGATGTTAATCCGCAAGCGCAAGTAAGTATTGCTAAAAATAATCAATTTTTTGAACCTTATGTTAATACTATTTTTAATCGTTTGATGGTTAATATAGTTAGTAATTTTTGGAATCATAGTTTTTTAAAAAAAGTAAAAAAAGAATTAGATTATATTGGTCTAAATTATTATTTTCACAACTTAATGTTTTTTTCCTGGTCAGGGCAAGTACAGATGAATGAAAATAAACAGACAAATGATATGGGCTGGGAAATTTATCCTAGGGGAATTTATGAGGTATTAAAAGATTTACGGAAATACAAATTGCCAATCTATATTTTAGAAAATGGGTTGGCAGACGCTAAAGATTCTAGGAGAGAAGATTTTATTAAAGATCATTTGCGTAATGCACACAAGGCGATTAAAGAAGGAGTTGACCTGCGCGGTTATTGCCATTGGTCATTGATTGATAATTTCGAATGGTCTGAAGGATTTGAACCAAAATTTGGTTTATACAAAGTCAATCTAAAAACTTTTGAAAGAACAGCACGGCCGAGTGCGAAGGTGTACGCGGAGATTTGTGAGAATAATGGATTTTAAATTTTTAATATCTAATATCTAATATCTAATCAAATCCTAATAATAAAATTTATAAATGACCAACTATTAGAAATTAGTTATTAGAAATTAGAAATTTTACCATGTGGTTCCCCATAACAGTTATTGCTTATTTTTTAAATGCCGGCGTTTATACTGCCGACAAATATTTTTTATCTAAGAAAATTCACTCCTCTATTTCTTACGCTTTTTATGTCGGCATTTGGAGCATTTGCAACGCGATTTTATTAGCATTCAACTGGTTTATGCCAAGCTGGCAATGGTTGATAATTGATTTTATTGCCGGCTTTTTATTTCTTTGGGCATTGATTGCCTGGTATAAGGCATTACATCAAAGTGAAGCAACTAAAGTTGTACCGCTTGTCGGCGTACTTATTCCGGTTTTTAGTTTATTATTATCGTATGTTTTTTTAGGAACAGTTTTAAACCAGCAAACACTGCTTGCTCTTTTTGTTTTAATTACTGGTGGAGCTTTAATTTCACTTAAGCATAAAGAAGAAGGAAAGATAAAATATCTTATCCATAAAGTACGCGCTTTTTTTGGATTTAAAGATGCTGAAGCGCATTCTGTTCGACGTTTAATTATAAATTCAATTATAGCGGCGTTTGCTTTTGCTTCTTACTATGTCTTAGTTAAATATATTTATTTACATCAGCCGTTTTTAGGCAGTTATATTTGGACACGCATTGGCGGTTTTATTGGAGCGTTATTGTTAATAGTTATTCCATATAATCGCCGTATTATTTTTACCACAGAAAAAAGAAAAGTTGCTATTAAAAATTTGCCTTTATTTTTATCAATCCGTCTTTTAGCAACAGTAGCTTTTATTTTATTAAATTACGCAATTTCTTTGGGTGATGTAGCAATTATTAACGCCCTGCAAGGAATACAGTATGTATTTTTAATTATTATTGTAATTGTTTTATCAGAAAAATATCCAGACATTTTGAAAGAAGAGATAAATAAAAAAGTATTAACGCAGAAATTTGTTGGAGTAGTGATGATCGGGATAGGATTATATTTGTTAATATAGCTTGTCGTATAACGTATAACCTGTTTATTAACAGTAGTATGATAAAAGCAAAAAATCATAAAATTTTAATTATAGCAACGCTTTGTATTATTGCAATTCTATTTTTGTTATGGCCAGCTAGTTATCGACATGTTTATGAAAAAGATGAATTGAGTTATGGGGTTACTTTTTCTCCTCGCTTTGCGCAAGAGATGGGTTTGAATTGGCAGAAAGCTTACGAAGAAATGTTAGATGATTTGGGCGTTAAAAAAGTGCGCTTAGTTGCTTATTGGGATCAGATTGAATATAAAGATGGTATATACTGGTGGAAAGATTTGGACTGGCAGATTAAACAAGCCAACAACCGTGATGTAGAAATTATTTTAGCAGTTGGCGGACGCTTACCTCGTTGGCCAGAATGTCATTTTCCTGAATGGGCAAAAAAATTGTCAAACAATGAACGCGAAGAAAAGATTTTAGAATATATTAAAGAGGTTGTGAAAAGATATCAAAAAGAGGAAAACATTATTGCCTGGCAAATTGAAAACGAGCCGTTTTTAACTCACTTTGGTAAATGCCCAAAGATTGGTTCAAAATTTTTAGATAAAGAAATATCTTTAACAAAATCATTAGATAGCCGTCCAATAGTTGTAACCGACAGTGGCGAGCTAAGTATCTGGACTCCTGCTATGCAGCGCGCTGATATTTTTGGCACGACAATGTATAGGGATGTTTATAGTAGCTTTTTAGGGCGATATGTTCATTATCCCCTGCCCCCGGCCTTTTTTAAACTTAAATATAATCTAGCTATGTTTTTTTCTGCGCCCAAACCAAAGGAGTCGATGGTAATTGAATTACAAGCAGAACCCTGGGGGCCAAAACCATATCACACCTTGACAAAGCAGGAGCGGGAGCGCACTATGAACTTAGAGAAGTTTAAAGAAATTTTAGAGTATTCTCGCCAAACTGGCTTTAAAGAATTCTATCTTTGGGGAGTTGAGTGGTGGTATTGGGAGAAAGAAGTAAATGGGGACCGGAGTTTATGGAATGAAGCTAGAGAATTATTTAAATAAACCCTAATTCCAAAGCCCAAAACACAAAATAAACTCAAATAATAAAATTCAAAATTTAAAACATAGCGTTTGGAGCATTTTAATTTTAAATTTTAATATTATTTTGAGTTTTGTATTTAGGGTTTTGGAATTAATAAATATATGCCCGAACAAACAGAACGACATAGCATTGGAGTGGACATCGGCGGTACTAAAATGTCAGCCGTCCTTTTTGATTTAGACAAAAAAGAAATTATTGCTGATTATCAGTTAGCAACCCCAAGAGATAATCTGGAAAAATTTTTAGTAATGCTTTGGGCGTTGATTGATCCATTATTAGAAAAAGTTAAAAGCCAAAAGCTGAAGGTAGAAAAAATCGGCATTGGATTTCCTGGAATTACAGAACAGACAACCGCTAATAACAAAGACGGAAAGATTTCAAAATGTCCAAATTTAGAAATTTTAAACGGAATATTTTTAGGAAAGATTGTTTCTGAAAAATATAACATCCCAACAATTTTAGATAATGACGCCAATTGCTTTCTCCGAGCAGAATTAGCTTTAGGCGCAGTAAAAAATTCCGCTAATGTTATCGCTGTTACTTTAGGCACAGGCATCGGTGGGGCATTTAGTATTAATAAAGAAATTTTTCAAGGAGTTCATGGATCAGGCGGAGAGATCGGCCACATGGTAGTAGATGTAGTAGAAGATGAACCACGCACCCTAGAAGAAATTTATCACGACCTAACTCAGTCAAATCCCCAAATGCTCGCTGAAGAAGCTTATAATGGTGATAAGTTGGCAGAAAAAGTTTACGAAGAAATCGGCCGTTTTATCGGCATTGCTTTGGCCAATACAGTTAATATGGTTAACCCGGAAATTATTGTCTTAGGTGGTAGTGTGATGAAATCTTCCAGTTTGTTTATGAAAGAAATAAAGAAAAATTTAAAAGAAGAAATTTTATCCCCAAAATCTAAAAAGATTAAAATAGTAGAAGGGAAGGTTGAAAATGCTGGAGCGGTGGGGGCAGCGTTGCTCGCATAACGTGAAACGCATAACGCATAACACATAACGCGCAACATAAAAAAACACGACTAACTAAGTCGTGTTTCTATATTGTCATTCCTGCGAAAGCAGGAATCCAGAAATAAAAAGGAGTGGATTTCTGCTTTCGCAGGAATGACAGGATTATGTAGCTCCCGTAAGCCCTGTTATAACAAATTTCACCAAAGCATAAGAAGCGAAGATAACTACTAGTCCGAGTGTTGCCCATATTAGTATATCTTTTCCCTTAGCTACTTTCTGCTCATTCCCAGCTGCGGTCATCCAAACAAACCCGCCAAAGATAAACATGAGTAAGGCAATAGAACCTACTACGCCAAGAGCAGATTGGATTACTTTGCCGATAAGGGCTTGTGGGGATTTAGCAGCATCGCCAGTGCCGAGGGGGTTGTCGAGGGAGACGGAGTTATTAATACCGCTACCACTAGTCGCTAATACAAGCGAAGAGTAAGAAAGAAATATAGATGTGAAAATAAACAATATTAAAATTATTTTTAAAATTTTTTTCATAAATATTTTTTTATTATATTTATCTATATAAATATTATACAGTTTAAAAAATAAAAAGGCAAAAAAAAGAGGAGCATGTAAGCACCTCTTCATATTGAAGGAACCATTAGTAATAATTTTTATTTTGACATAGCAGTAACAGTAAAGTGTTGTTTTTTTACTCCCTCGGATGTTATTTTGAATTTAACATTTTGTTTTCTTGGGAGTTTTTTATTTTCTCCATCATTAAATCTTATGTGAGTGCCATCACTGTAATATACAGAAAAATCACCTTCTCCGTCCGGCAGGTATATATCGTAGATACCTACTGGAACTTTAATCCAAGGAGTTTGCTCTCCAGGCGAAAGAACAAAATGATGTTTTCCAGGACCCAGAGTTTTCTGTGAGCGAGAAGACCATTTCCATTGTTGCGGTGCTTGTCGTTGTGATGCTTGAGATTTTTTATTTTCCTCATCTTCATGGAATATCATTGACCATGCCGTAATTACAGCAAAAATGACTGCCATAACCACAAGTATATTTTTAGCCCTTAAAAGGTGAATCTCGCCCCTCATCCAATCAACGAATACCCAACCACCAATTGCAACTAGCAAGAGTCTAAAAGATTTTTCCTTTAAAATGTCGGGATCATAGACGTAAGCCATGAATATTCCCAATACGGCAATCAGCACCCCAACAAGCACTTTTGTGATCCATGATTGTTTGATGTTCTCCAACAATTGAGGCGTGGTTGAAGTTGGTTGCGATTGAGTCGGTGAAGGGGTTGGTGTGGTTGATGTTTGAGTTTCTGTTTGTGTGGGTTGACTGTGAACATATGGTGTATTATCTACCATGATTCACCTCCTTATTATTTTTTTATCGCGCCTTGGAGTCCTTTGATAAACTTAGTTTTTTGTTCATCAGAAAGCTGACTAAATAATCTACTGATATCATTTCCTCCAAGTAAACCGCTCATTGTTTCAGCAAGTCCAGGGGGAATTTGATACATGATCGTATTGCTCGTGCCTTTAGCCATTTCTGACATTGTTAGAAGGGCTTCTAATTCGGGATTTTCTTTTATCGCTTCTATCATTTTTTTTCTGGCGTTTGCAGATCCTTTTCCTTCTTCTTGTCTTTTGTATTTTTCTGCATCAGCCTTTTCGCGTGTAGCGCCCGCTTCCAAACGCGCTCTTTCTTTCGCTGTTAATGCTTCCCTCATTTGCTCTTCATTTGTGAAATTAATGTCTTCAACCGCTAAAACAACATTAATTAAACCCGTTTGAACAAAAGGACTACTGTTTTCTAACTTCTCTCTTGTTGGCGCATGAACATCGTCCTTATAATCGTTGGGATCTTCTTTGCCATACAGATCGGGTTTATCGTCGCCTTGTGGTTTGGGCACATCAATCTTTTTAGGATAATCTTTTGGGTTACAGCCAATTAATCTAGCAATAACCCATTGCGCTGCATGATGTCGTTCTTGATTAATTAAACGCCACGGGACTCTTGAGCCAAGAGCTCTAATCGCATCAATAGCATACGGAATTATAAGCCTGCCTATAGTTTGCGCATTATTAGCACCTGTATATTTTACAGTATTATGCAAACTATCAACATCAAATTGTGCATATAAAGTACAAATGATGTTTATTTCAGCAGGTTCAACTGCACCATTACCATAACCAGCTACAGCTCCTCGACGAGTGATGACAGATGGAGTAGTAAAATGAAACTCCATAATATCATTAGTATATCTTTTTATCTTTTGAACTGGCCAAAAGGCAAAATGTAATCCCCCTGGACCAACACCAGATTTAACTGGTTGCTCCTCATTAATTTCAGCTGGTTTCCCGAAGGTTAATTTAATGCCAATTTCGTTAGGCTTTAAGATATTAATACACTCATAAGCCCAAAAGCTGACAAGCAGTACAAAAGCAACAATAGAAAATATTACCCAAAAAGTAATCATCATCCTTCTCCTTTTTTACCCCGTTCCTTTTTTGAAAGGCGGGGTTTCTTTTATTTTTAATCCTAAAATTACCTCAAATTACCCCCATTTTTAATCCTCAAATAAAAAGAATAATCTTTAATCCGAGGAAATAGGGATAAATTGAGATAATTTAGAATCTCCCGCCCAAAATTTCATATTAAGGCGGGCAAGTTGTAAGGAGCTAAAGTATTATGGTATATTAGCATAAAATTAAAAAATAGTCAAGTCTTCGCCAAGGCTACGACTTGCAAGCAAGCTTTTTCTGCTGGTCGGAATCCCGACACATCGGGACTGTTCCGACCAGCAAATCAAACAAAAAACAGCTGATAATTCAGCTGTTTTTTAGAATGACAAAATGATTATTAACAAATAGAGATTTTTAATTCCTTTCCTAAAGCTTCTGCTACTTTATTTAAAATATTAATGGTAAAATTTTGATTACCGGCTTCCATGCGGGCAATGTTGCTTTGAGTAGTTCCGATTTTCTTCGCTAATTGCATTTGACTCATTTTCTTTTTTTTACGCAACTGCAACATTTGATAGGCGATCTCTAATTGCCTGCCATGCTCATCGTAAAGGCGTTTGAATTCAGGATCTTTTAAATGCTCTTTAAGAACGTCATCAAAATCAGTTACTTTAATTTTTTTAGTATTCATAACGTGAATCCAAAATTATTTTTAATTTAATATCCGTGCAAATCCATTTAATCCGTGTCATCTGTGTGCCATAAGTGTTAAATAGAACACAGATTTAATAGATTGGACGGATTATCACAGATTAATTTTGTCTTACTCGTGTATTTTCACGGTATATACTTATTAAACTCTCTTTTTGCTTCTAGTTCTTTTCTAATTTCAGGCAGTTTTTTTAATCGTCGGTAGATTATATAACCCCAGAAGGCGTGGATTAAGAACCAGACTATAAACCAGAAGCGGGCGGAAAGGAAGGGAATGGTTTGATAAGTGAAAAAGAAGAGAAATAGACCGATAATTAAGCCAGTGACGTTGAAATTAAATAAGCTTTGCCAAAGGCGATAGTATAGCTTGTCAGTATTATTTTTATTTTTATACCAAACAAAAATTATTCCGGCAATGAATAGAACTATTACTACTATTAGGATATTTCTAAAAAGCGGGGTTAATGACCCCGGGTAGATAGAAAACCACATTTTTATGGTGAAAAAGTTGGACATAAAAGAATCTGTCATTGCGGGCATAGTGAAACGAAGCGTGGCAATCCCGTGAGGGACATTGCAATACTCACGGGATTACTTAGCTTCGTCCCGCTGAGCGGGACTTCGCTCGTAATGACAGTACTAAACGGGATTACTTCTCTGCCAGTTGACGGAATCGCAATGACAGTATTAAAGTTTTTGAAATGCCATGCCAAAATGATATTGTCCGGCATTAAATTCCCCGATTAATTTTAGGCCAAGCCGTTCGCCGGCTGTTCGTAGGTTATCAGGATTTACTCGTTCTTCAAGCGAAGGGCCAAACTGTCCAGCGCTTTGGTTCCAGTCAACAATTACTAGTGATCCCCCCTTTTTAACTAAACGGATTGCTTCACGCATCATCTCTACACGCTTGTCTGATTGGTATAATACATTAATTAATAATCCGGCGTCAAGTGATGAAGCTTCAATTTTGGTTGCTTGGAAAATTTCTAAATTTGACCAGACTGTTTTTATTTGTTTAAGATTGTCTTGCTTAGCGCGATGTTCAATGTTATCTAGGTTTCTTTTTAAAATATCCACTGCGTACATAACACCGTCAGAGCCGATTGTTTCTGCAATGGAAAAAACAAAATGACCAGTGCTACCACAACCTAAATCAGCTACCCGCATTCGTTCGCTAATGCCAGCTTTTTCAATAATTATTTTAGGGTCAATTAAATTGTTTCCTCCTGTTATTTTACTCATATATTTATAGTATACCTAAAATTTATATAAATTACAAAAAACAAAAAAAATTGTTAAATTGTTAAATTGTTACGCCACCTACAGATAGGCGGGTCGCATAACAATTTAACAATGAAGCAATTTAACAATTTGTTATTTGCTATTTAACAACATTTTGACTGGTCTAAACGTCTTCCTGTGTATTTCACAAGGTCCATATAATTTTAATGCGTCCATGTGTAATTTAGTTCCATATCCTTTGTGCTTACTAAATAGATAACTAGGATATTTAATATGCATTTCTTCCATAATACGGTCGCGAGTGACTTTAGCGATGATAGAAGCAGCGGCGATAGAAAAAATTAAATTATCACCGTTGATAATTGGTTTTTGGGGAGAGGAATAATTAGAAATAGGTAAGTTGCCGTCTATCAATATTATGTCAGGTTTATGCTTAATAGCGCCTAGCGCTTTTTTCATGGCCAAAAAAGTTGCTTCCAAGATATTTATGCGGTCAATAGTTTGATGGTCGCAAATGCCGACACCACAGTCTGTGGCATGTTGAATAATTAAGTTAAAAAATTCTTCTCGTTTTTTAGGCGATAATTTTTTAGAATCATTAATGCTTTGTAATTTTTCCGGAATTTCTGTAAAGTTAAAAATAACCGCGGCCGCTACTACCGGTCCGGCTAATGGTCCACGGCCAGCTTCATCAAGGCCAGCTATTAGAGGATAGCCATTTTTTTGTAAATTTTGTTCGTAGGTGAAATTCATTATTTTCAATTTCAAATATCTAAACTCTAAATCCAAAATAAATTCAAATAATAAAATTCAAAACATGACGCTTGGAGCATTTTAATTTTGGATTTTGATATTGTTTTGAGTTTAGGATTTTGAAATTTGAAATTAAATCTAAAAAGGCCACCAAGATTTTTTTGGGGTCTTTTTTTCTTTGCCCCGCACGTCAGTCAATGCGGGTTTTGTTACATCCTTAAAAGATTCGTTGTCATTTTGTTCAACTGATTGATTATTTATTATCGCTTGTAAACGTTCTAATTCTTCTTGCACAATCTGGCTGTCATATTCTCCAGCATGCGCTTTTTGACCTTCGTAACGAGTTGCTCGTTGATCAAGGTGTAAATTAAAAGTAGTTTGTCCACCCTGTTCAAAAATATAACAATGCAAACGCGGATAAAAATTGCCGGTTAAACGACGGACATAACTTTCTTGACCGCTTCTATGATCGCGAATAAAAGCATAGCTGGCTTTACGGAGGAAAGTGGCAGGATTGTCACGGAGTTGGTTGGAATTTATAGTTAGTTTCATATATCTCGCACATCACATAACGCGTAACGTAATTATTTATCTTTAATTATAGGCCATAGCATTTTTCCAATTTTATCTGCCATGGCAAATCCTTCGTTATATTCTCCCGCTGTTATATATTTCTCTTCTAAAGAAAAATATAATAAATATTTAGATTCTTTTAGAGACCCGTAGGATATTTCTAAAAAATTTTTGTAAATTTTACAACCATGTCCTCTTCTTCTAGCATAACTCTCTATATAATTTAATATTACAGAAATTGATGATCTTCTTATCTGTGAAGTAACTCCATATAACTCATCTTTAGGAAACTTCTTTGTTATTTTATAGATAAACTTAACATATTTATGCATTGTTAATTTTAACTCATCGTGAAAATCCATAGTGTTGTGTGTTATGTGATACACGTTGTGCGATGTATTGCTCCGCAGACATACCCGCCATACAACCAAACCCAGCGGCTGTGACGGCTTGACGATAAATATAATCAACACAATCACCGGCCGCAAAAACGCCTTCAACATTCGTGTAAATATCGCCTTTAGCAACTATGTATCCCATTTTATCATCAAGAGTAAGCTGACCTTTAAAAATTTCCGTATTAGGGATATGGCCGATAGCGAAAAATAAAGCATCAAGTTTTAATTCTGATTCTTCACTGCTTTTGTTATTTTTAATTTTAATGCCAGATAATTTTTCATCGCCTAAATATTCAGTAATTTCAGTATTATAGAGAATTTCAATTTTAGGATTATTTTTAACTCGTTCTTGCATAATGTCACTGGCTTTAAAAGTATCTTTGCGGTGGATGATATAAACTTTTTTAGCAAAGGTAGTTAAGAAACTGCTTTCTTCCATGGCGCTGTCGCCTCCTCCTAAGATAGCGACAACTTTGTCTTTATAGAAAAATCCGTCGCAAGTGGCGCAAGTGTGAATTCCCTTGCTCCATAATTCTTTTTCTTTTGGCAGTTCTAAGGTGCGGGAGCGGGCGCCGGTAGCAATAATTATTGCTTTGGCCTGATATTCTTTTTCATTTACCCAAACTTTTTTTGTGCTTTCAGCTAAATCAACTTTAGTTACTGCTTCAAATTTTATTTCGGCGCCAAATCGTTCGGCTTGTTTTTGCATGTTTATCATGAGTTCTGGTCCTTTAATTTCCTCAGGAGAACCAGGCCAATTTTCTACTACAGTAGTGGTAGTTAATTGTCCGCCTGGTTGAGGACCAGCTAATACTAATGGTTTTAAATCAGCGCGGGCGACGTAAATGGCCGCTGTGTAACCGGCAGGACCACTACCAATAATGATAATGTTGCGAATTTGTTCATTTGCCATAAAATAAAATTATAAGTTAACCTTCTTTGATTATATCGCATTCAATTTTGAAAAGCAATGATTTTTCTTGACTTTTTACTGTAAATCTATTAAAGTAAGAAATAATGAATAAGCGTTGTTAATTAAGGTATCTTTTTTTATAAGGATATTATGTTGCATTGCTAAATTGCTAAATTGTTATGTTGTTTTATCAATTTAACAATTTAATAATTTAGCAATTTTATTTTATGAACGTAACCGCCTTAGCTAGAAAAATAAGAATAACTACTACAGAGTTGTTGGATATTTTACCGCAACTTGGTTTTGATATTGGCAGAAGAGCGATTAAGGTTAATGACCGCACGGCGCAGAAGATTATTATTGAATGGCCACGATATAAGAAGAAATTGGCTTATATGAAAGTGCAGGAAGAGAAAAAAAAGGAAGAAGAAGAACAAAGACTGTCTGAAGGAAAAAGGGAAGTAACTATTCCGGCTACAATTACCGTAAAAGAATTTGCCGTCTTGGCAGAATTAAACGTTAGTAAGGTTTTAAGCGAGTTAATGAAAAATGGAATTTTTGTTTCCATGAATGAAAAGATTGATGCTGATACAGCCATGATTATTGGCGAAGAATTATATTTAGATGTAAAAGTAAGTGAGACAGACGAAAAAAAGGATGTGTCAGAAACAAAAATTAAAGATATTTTAGCCAACGAAAAAAAAGGCGACTTAATTCAACGCGCGCCAGTAATAGTAGTAATGGGGCATGTTGATCATGGCAAGACCAAACTGTTAGACGCTATTCGTAAAACTGATGTAGTTGCCGGTGAATCAGGGGGCATTACCCAGCATATCGGCGCTTATCAAATTGATCATAATAATAAAAAAATAACTTTCATTGATACTCCTGGGCACGAAGTTTTTACGGCCATGCGCAGTCGTGGCGCTAAAGTAGCTGACGTTGCCATTTTGGTTGTGGCTGCTGATGATGGTGTTAAACCACAAACAGTTGAAGCTTATCGTATTATTGAACAATCAAAAGTTCCTTTTGTAGTAGCGATAAATAAAATTGACAAGCCAGATGCGGATGTTGATAGAACTAAAAGTGAACTTTCTAATAAGCTTAAGATTACTCCTGAAGATTGGGGCGGAAAAATTATTTGCCAGCCAATCTCTGCTTTAAAAGGAGATGGGGTTGATGAATTACTTGATTCAATATTGTTATTAGTTGAAATGGATCAAGAAAAAATAGTCGCTAATCCTAACGCATCAGCTATGGGTACAATTATTGAATCCCACATAGACAGGGGAGAGGGTTCAGTGGCTACTATTTTAATTCAAAATGGAACATTAAGAGCAGGAGATGTTGTCTTATTAAATGAACAGCCACTCGGTCGCGTTCGTGTTATGAAAGATTATAAAGGCGAATTATTAGTCGAAGCAGGCCCGTCAACTCCAGTCTTAATTACTGGTTTAAAAATAATGCCAGCTATTGGTGATATTATAGAAGTATCATCAGGAGATAAAAAAGTACGCTTAAACAAAATTAGAAAGAATACCCAATCTAACAAAACTCAACAGATAGCTGAAGCTGATGGTGACGATGTTAGTAAAGTAAATGTTATTATTAAAAGCGATGTGTTGGGGTCAGCTGAAGCAATTGAGGAATCTTTAGAAAAATTAAACACTAAAGATGTTAAAGCTAGAGTAGTTAAAAAGGGATTGGGTGCAATTACAGAAAGTGATGTTGAACAGGCATTGGCTAGTGGCGCAGTTGTGGTTGGTTTTCATGTATCCACTTCGCAGTCAGTGCAGTTATTAGCTCGTGACAAAGGAGTAGAAATAAAACATTATGATGTTGTTTATGAACTAGTTGATTATATCAAAGAAAAAATGAAAGCAGTTTTAGGGATTGAAATAAGCCGGGTTGATTTAGGAACACTTAATGTGATAGCCATGTTTAAAACAGAACAAAAATCGCAAATTATTGGTTGTAAAGTTAAAGAAGGTATAGTTGAAATAAATGCAAAAGTTGAAGTATTGCGTGGTGAAGAATTTATTACTGATGGAAAAATTGAAATGCTACAAGCTGGTAAGCAAGATGTTAAACAAGTAGAAACTGGTCAAGAATGTGGCATTCAATTCAAAGGTCAACCACTCATTAAAATCGGTGATACATTAAAGGTTTATAAAGAAGAGGAAATTAGAAAAACAATGTAATTTTATGTCTGAACGAATATTAAAAGTTAATGAAGCATTACGAAAAGAAATAGCGTTTATTATTGAACGAGATTTAGAAATTATTAATGTCTTAATAACAATTACCGATGTTGATTGCGCCCCAGATTTAAAAGGCGCTAAAGTTTGGGTGTCAATTTTACCTGAAAATAAAATGGGTTCAGCTATTAAACAGCTTCGTAAAAATTCTGGATTTATCCGTAGCAAGTTAGGAAAGAAAATAAAAATGCGACAAATGCCAAAGTTACATTTTGTAATTGATGATACTGAAAAACATGCTGCCGAAATTGAAAGAATTATTTTTGATTTATAATTATACTAAGCCAAGAAGCTTAAAGAAATATGGATCAACAAAAAATTTACACAGATATAGCCAATAAGTTGTCTTCTGCCAAAAAGATATTACTTACTACGCACGAAAATCCTGATGGAGACGCCTTAGGCTCGTTAGTAGCTATGTATGATTACCTGCTTACGCAAGATAAGCAGTGTTTTTTATTTTGCTATAATTTAGCAGAACATCAATTTCAATTTTTGCCACACTCAGAAAAAATTATTGAAGATAAAAATAAAATACCTTTTGCTGAGTTTGATTTAGTAATTATGTTAGATTGCGCTAGCTTGCATCGTTCACGTATTGGTGATTTAATTAAAAAAATGAATTTGCCAATTATTAATATTGACCATCATATTTCTAATGAAAAATTTGGAGACATTAATTTAATTGATGCTAAGGCAGTTTCTACTACACAGATTCTTTACGATTTTTTTAAGAGTCAAAAGATTGTTATTAAGCAAAATATGGCCACTGGAATTTTAACAGGTATTTTAACTGACTCTGGTAATTTTGCTTATACCACTACTACTTCACATACTTTTAATATAGCCAGCGAGATGTTAACTTCTGGAGCGAATGTTCGTAGTATTTTAAACGCTACTAAAAAAAGAAAAGATTTGCCGACCCTGCAAATTTGGGGATTGGCGCTTAATCGCCTTCAGTATAATTCTAAATATGACGTGGCCTATACAGTTTTAACGCAGGATGATATAAAAGAATTTAATATCAATATGAATGACCTTGAGGGTTTGGCTAGTTTTTTAAATACATTAAAAAATGCTAAAGCAGTTTTGGTTTTAACTGAATTAGATGATGGGCGGGTTAAAGGAAGTTTTCGCACCAATAGAAATGATGTTGATGTTTCTAAATTTGCTCAAGCATTCGGCGGGGGAGGGCATCAGAAAGCGGCTGGTTTTGAAATTAGAGGTAAGTTGCAACAGACTGACCAAGGATGGACTATTGTTTAAAAAAATAAAAAAGGGCGTTCCCACTATAGTGTGAGAAACGCCCGACTTTCAATGCAATATTTTGTTATTAAGCCACCACGTGAATGTGGCGACTATCTCATTATTAGCGATGACAGTGATCGGCCACTTTTTTTCAGCAACCGGATTAATTAGCACTGTCACGCCTTGTCTGCTGGGTATCTGAATTTTCATGAATTTGAAATTGCGCCAGTCATGACAAATTTGTCTGTATTGACTATTTGTCAGTTTGACGCTAATTTCTTCAAGCGCTTGCTTGAGGTTCAGTACCCAGTTGATTATTTTGTCATCTCTGTTCATTGAGAAAGCTCCTTATCTGTAAGTAGTATTCACAGGTGAGTTTTCTCATCGCCCTCAACGGTTAATACGGAATATTATACACAGAATGCCCAAATTATAAGGGCCCCAGTTAGCGGAATAATCCAAAGATTTTCAGCTAATTTTTTTATCATTGTTTTTTCTCCTTTCAATAAGAGATTTTTTTATTCAAATCCCTCATCGCCATTCAACCAAAATATATCAGATTTATATTAACTCACCTCGTCACCCTCAAAATAGATTGATATTATTACGTCTCAACCCATGTTGGCACACTAAAAACGAGAAAGTAATTTAAATGAACATAATATAGTATATTAGCATATAGCTGTATTTTTGTCAATACTTTATCTTTAGAGTGTTTTAGAGTATGATAATAAGCAAAATATAGTATAAATAATTAACTAAACAATATGCCATTAATTCCAACAGTCATTGAAAAATCACAATTCGGCGAACGGGCTTATGATATTTATTCACGTTTGCTTAAAGATAGAATTATTTTTTTAGGTGATTCTATTGATGACACAACCGCCAATATTATTATTGCCCAATTTTTGTTTTTAGACGCTGAAGACAGCCGAAAGGATATTAAACTCTACATCAATTCTCCCGGTGGTTCAGTAACAGCTGGCATGGCGATTTATGATACTATGCAACATGTAAAATCTGATGTATCTACTATTTGCGTGGGAATGGCCGCTAGCATGGCCGCTACTTTGTTATCATCCGGCGCCAAAGGCAAGCGACTTGCCCTGCCAAATTCAGAAATAATGATTCATCAAGTAATGGGCGGAGCTGAAGGACAGGCGACTGATGTTAAAATCCGCGCTGAACGAATTTTAAAAATGAAAGATAACTTAAATAAAATATTAGCCAAACACACTGGTCAGAAAATGTCGCAAATTGAAAAAGATACTGACCGTGATCATTTTATGAGCGCGGAAGAGGCAAAGAAGTATGGTATCATTGATAGTATAATTAAGAAATAATATTTATAGGATTTAATAGTTTAGATAAATATTACATTCATTAGATATATAAAAATTTATTGCTCCATTGTTAAATTGTTAAACTGCTTAACGTTTATTTTGCGCGTTGCGAGCAATGGAACAATTTAACAATAGAGCAATTTTTATTTATATGAATTTTCTTCACATTTTTTCTCCCGACTCTATTTTATTAGAAATCGGTTCAATTACCATCTATTGGTATGGTTTTTTTATGGTGCTGGCATTATTAGCAGGATTATTAATGAGTTTGAAAATTGCCCAATGGCACGAGATTAAAAAAGAAGTGATTTATGATTTATTTTTTTATTTAATCATTGGCGGATTTATTGGAGCGCGGATTTTTTATATTTTATACAACCCAGTTTATTTTTGGCATAACCCACTAGATATTTTTAAAATTTGGCAGGGTGGAATTGCGATTCACGGGGCGTTAGTTTTTGGGTTTTTGGTTTTGATTTGGTTTGCATATAACCCATCCCCCAAATTCCCTCCCCTAATTAGGAGAGGGGAACGAGTGAAACGAGGGGGTGAGGTATTTTGGAAATTCGCTGCCATCATCGCACCCAGTCTAGCGCTTGGTCAAGCCATCGGACGTTGGGGAAATTATTTTAATCAGGAATTATTTGGGTTGCCAACGGATTTGCCATGGGGGATTCCGATTGCCTTAGTAAATAGGCCAACTGGATTTGAAATGTTCACTTATTTTCACCCGACGTTTTTGTATGAGTCATTAGGTAATTTAATTATTTTTGGAATATTAATAGCAATGCATATTGCGATTAAGAAAAAAGAACAGGGCAATGCTTTAATATCGGAACAGGGCATTGCCTTAGCATTAGAACAGGGCAATGCCCTGTTCCTACGGACTGTTTTAATTTATTTATTTTTATATTCTTCATTGCGCTTTTTCATAGAATTCCTTCGTATTGACCCGACCGCTGGGAATATTGGTGGCATGCGGGTAACACAGGGGTTAAGTCTGCTAATTCTTACGTTAAGCACGGGGTACTTGATTTATTTATGGCGTCATGGTAATATCATAAAAGCTCTCAAAAACTAATTAACTATTTAACCCCGCTAAGCGGGGTGAACTAAGCAACTGATTAACTAAACGATATGCCAAATCGAAAATCACAAAAGAAATCACTACTTCAAAATAAAAAAAAGCAGCTTGTTAATAAAGCTGTTAAAGATAGTGTTAAAAAACTTATTAAAGATTCTCGCGTTGCCATTAACGCTAAGTCTGAAAAAGCTGGCGATATGGTCCAACAGACATCTAAGGCGGTTGATAAAGCCGTTCAGAAAGGTGTTTTTAAGAAAAATGCTGGTAATCGAAAAAAGTCTCGTTTAATGAAAAAGTTTAATGAAAAATTTGAAATAGAAAAAACCCTCCCAATTCCGCCGAGCGGGATGGACGGGCAAAAAACAAAGTAAAGGAGAAAAAAATGACAGGACTCGTTTATTGTGGAATAGCTGGTATTATTTTTTTAATTTTATTTCTCATCGCATGCATAGGTTTAGCCTATCTTTCAGGTGCTCCTTGCAATGATTAAACAACTAGGAGATGAACAATAAATTCAAACTGGTTAGCCCATCGGCTTGACCAGTTTTTATTTTATAATCAAGCTCAACCAGTTTGATTAATTTTTGTTTAAGATAATCTAAACTAAAATTACGAGTTTGTGAACTGGTTTTTTTTACTACAAAAGGATGTAGCTTTAAATCTTTGGCAATAACAGCCGGAGTTTTTTTTTGCAACAACTGTTCTTTAAGTTGTAACATAATTTTAAAATGTCTAATAATCATAGTCAGTATTTGTGGTAGGACAACCCCGGCCTCCAGCTGTTGCTCTAATAAATTAAAAAAAATAGCTTTATTATTATTTCCTAAAGCGTCTGTTAAGGCAAAAATATTATCATCAACATTGCCTTTAACAAAAAGTTGAACATCTGCCATGGTAATTACGCTTTGTCCGTTGGCCATGGCATGGTTTGTCAACTTAGCAAGCTCATTATTTAATTGCCATAAGTTACTTTCAGTGCGAATAATTAACGTTTGCAAGACCGAAGGTTCAATATTTATATTTTTAACAGTAATTTCTTTTTTTATCCAATTGGAAATTTGTAGATTATTAAGTGTGCTAAATTTTTCTGAAAATTTTTGTTTAACCAAATAATCAAAAAGTTTTTTACGTTTAGCGGTTAATTTTTTTGTGCCAAATTTTTTAGAATCCAATTCTTTGCTTTCATGAAAAATAATAGTATTTTCATTGCCTTTTTTTTCTAGATTATCTAAATATTCTAATGTCTGTTTAAATAAATCTTCTTGTTTGTGATCAAAAAAATCAGTAATAATAATCATTCTTTTTTCGGCTAATAAAGATTGAGAAGCAATTTTTGAATTTAGTTCGTCAACCGTCAGTTTTTCACCTTCAAGGCGTACCACATTATCACCGTGGGGGTCGCGGGTTTTTTTAAATTGGTCAATCATTTGGTTGAGTTTAATCCTGCTTCTGAAGGAATCAGGACCGTGGAGGAATATTGTCATAAAATTACTTGAAACTAAGTAGAAACTTGCGCTTCGCGCGAAACTAATTGAAATTGTTAGTTTCTTAGTTTCATAGCGAAGCGAAGCAAGCTATAAAGTTTCTATTAATTTCCATAGTTATTACAGTTGAACGTTTTTAACAATACGAATTTGTCTATTTAAAAATTCCTCCCCCATTTCTCTAAACTTAACAATATCATCAGTAGTATAAAATTCAAGGCGCGGATCTGTGGATGGCTGAATGCTTAATTCAGGATGGCGTTTTAAATAGTTTAATAAACTATGAGCAATAATTTCACCCGGATTTAACACTTGGCATTTGTTAGTCATAATGCGCTGTATTTCTTTGAACAAAAACGGATAATGAGTGCAGGCTGGAATTAATACCTGCACTTGTTTTAATTTTAGAGAATGTAGATATTTTTTTAAAATCATTTTAGTTTCTGGTTTTTTTAACCAGCCTTCTTCAATCAATGGCACGAGCAGTGACGTAGTTTGTTGGTAAACCTGCAGATTAGAATTTAATTTATGCAATTCAATTTTGTAAGCTTCAGAGTTGACGGTGGCTTTAGTACCAATAACGCCCACTCTGGCAACTTTAGGAATTTTTACTGTTGTTTCAACTAAAGGACGGATAACTCCGAGTACGCGCTTGTTAGGGTGTTTAGCAGGTAAGTGCTCTTGCTGAATTTTACGCAAAGCTTCGGCAGAGGCAGAGTTGCAAGCAATAATGATTAGTTTACAGCCTTGAGAAAATAAAAAATCAACGGCTTCTTTAGTGTAGCCGTAGATTGCTTCTTGAGACTTACTGCCGTAAGGTGCACGAGCATTATCACCCAGATAGATGTAGTTATAATTTGGTAGCTTCTCAAGAATTGATTTTAAAATTGTCAGTCCTCCTAAGCCTGAATCAAAAATTCCAATCATAAATTTAGTTGAAAGTTTATAAAGTCAAAAGTCGAAAGTCATTTTTATTTTTGACTTTACAGACTTTTGACTTTTGATTTGAATTGTTTTCCGCGTTCTTTATAATTTTTAAATATACCAAAACTAGCGCAGGCAGGGGAAAGTAGGATTACATTTCCTGGTCTAGCTAATTTTTTAGCTTCTTTGACAGCGCTGTCCATACTTTTTACTATCTTGATGTTAGAATATTTTATTTTTTTAAAGTTCTGCTTTAGACGATCAGACCCTTTTCCAGGTAATAAAATTATTGTTTTAACTCTAGATTTGACTGTTTTTGCTAAATTCGTAAAATCACTGCCTTTGTCTGAACCACCAGCGATTAAAATAACAGAGTTTGAATTAAAAGTATTAATAGCGATGATAGCTGTATCTGGCGTAGTAGAAAAGCTGTCATTATAATATCTGACAGCGTTTTTTTCGGTAACAAATTCTAAGCGATGTTCTAGTCCTTTAAATTTAGCTACGGTTTTTTTAATACTTTCTTTTTTAACACCTGCTTTTTTAGCAACTAATTCGGCTGCGATAATATTCCTTTTATTATGCTCGCCAACTAAAGGAGTTTGCAGTTTAGATTTATTAAGATAAATAATTTTACTATCGGGTTTAATATGGTCAATTTTTATTTTTAAACTCTGATTAGCTATTAAAGTATCATTTTTTTTCTGATGAGTAAAAACATTCGTCTTAGCCCGCCAATAAGTAAGCATAGTTTTATGATAATTAGGATTGTTTGGATCAGCCACTGCTAAATGGTCTTGAAAGAAATTAGTCATCACAGCGATTTTAGGCGAAGCATGCAGATCTTCCAACTGAAAGCTGGAAAGTTCTAATACCACCCAATCATTCTTTTTTATTTTGTCAAAAAAACTAAACATCGGTATACCAATATTGCCACCAAAATAGACGTGTTTTTTGCCATCCTTAAGAATTTGATAAATTAAACTAGCAGTCGTGCCTTTGCCTTTAGTACCGGTAACACCGATAATATTTTTAGTCGGACAGATGTCAAAGAAAAATTTTGTCGGCGAGGAAATTTCTACGCCCGCATTTTTAGCCTTAGTTATTTGAGGAGTCAAAAAAGGATAGCCGGCTATGCGGAAAATAATATCAAACTGATCTAAATTTTCATCATATCCTTTTTCTAGTTGCCAGCTTATTTTAGATGTTTTATTAATACAGTGGCATGATTCGCATAAATGTTTTTTTTGTCTGGCATCGCAAACAGTAATATTTGCTTCTATATTTTTTTCTAAAAATTCAAGCAAGGCGCAGTTTTCTGAACCTAAGCCGAGGATGGCTATTTTTTTATT
The DNA here is from genome assembly GCA_964413295.1 of uncultured Gammaproteobacteria bacterium. Lineage (GTDB taxonomy): Bacteria > Patescibacteriota > Patescibacteriia > Patescibacteriales > XYC2-FULL-47-12 > CAYPRN01. The sequence goes on from CAYPRN010000002.1 coordinate 22,388, forward strand.
GTTAAGGGATTTGAGGGTCATTTTGCAAGTGATGATGTTGGTTGTATTGCTAAATGAAAACCAAGACCATTAAGTATAGTCCCTAGAGTATTAAATTGAGGGTTGCCCTTACTAGATAATGTTCGATAAAGATTCTGTCGATTAAGTTTTGTTTTTTTTGCCAAAGAAGAAAGACCTCCCTGTGCTTCAGCTACATCGCGTAAAGCTAATAAAAAAGCTTCAGCATCATTATCTTTTTTGTATTCTTCTAAAACAACATTAAGATAAGTGCTGGCCTCTTTTTTATTTTTTAACGATTTAATTAGATAGTCATGAAATTTTACTGTTTTTTTCATATAATTATTATTATGGCTTTTTAAAATCATTCCAATATTTTAATGCTTTTTTTATATCTTTTGTTTGAGTATTTTTACTGCCACCACAGAGAAGTAGAATGATTATTTTACTTGTTTTCCCAAAATAAACACGATAACCGGGACCAAAATGTAAACGCAATTCATGTATGCCATTTTTTATTAATTTACAGTCGCCAAAATTACCTAGTTCAATGCGTCTTACTCTATTTTTAATTTTTGCCTTTATAACGATATCTTTGATGGATTCCACCCATTCAATAAAAGGTTTTTTGTTATTTTTATCTTTATAAATTTCTATTAGGTATTTTGGGGCAGTCATATTTAGTTGTTAATATTGTAGCTTATAAGCGACAGTTTGTCAAATTATTTTGAAACGTAATTTTCCGCGCCTAAGCCGAGGATGGCTATTTTTTTATTTTGGAGAAATTTGAGGGTCATCTTATAAATTATTACATTGTTAAATTGTTGTAAATTTTTATATTATCGTCATAACAATGTAACAATTGAACAATTTAAACTTCCGCCATCTCCTCCCAATTATCACCAACGGAAACGTCAACGGTAATTGGTACTTTCAATTTAATTACATTCTCCATCTCTTGCTTGACTAATTCAGCGACTTTGTTTACAAGGTCGTTTTTTACTTCTATTAATAATTCATCATGTACTTGAACCAGTATATTAGCATTTTTATTAAATTTTTCAAGGGCTTGATAAACATTAATCATGGCGATTTTCATAATATCAGCGGCCGTGCCTTGGATAGGAGTGTTCATGGCGATTCGTTCAGCGCCTTTACGAATTTGGATATTAGAAGAATTAATTTCTGGAATTTGGCGAATACGGCCGAATAATGTTTCTGACACTTCTGTTTTTTGCGCCTGCTTAATATTATTATCAATCCATTTTTTTACGCCAGAATAAGTTTTAAAATATTTATCAATAAATTCTTTAGCCTGCCATTGGGGAATGTCGGCCACCTGTGATAAACCAAACGGGCCTTGGCCGTAGAGAATGCCGAAGTTGATGGCCTTGGCTTCACGGCGCATCTCTTTAGTAACTTCTGATAATTTAATTTCATTAATAGCGGCCGCAGTCGCACTATGAATATCTTCGTTATTTTTAAAAGCTTTAATCATATTTTTATCACCAGACATGGCGGCAGCTAAGCGCAATTCAATTTGCGAATAATCAGCCGAGATTAATTTATAGCCTTTGCGCGCTACAAACGCTCTTCTGATTTTACGGCCTTCTTCAGTACGGATTGGAATATTCTGTAGATTAGGGTCAGAAGATGAAAGCCGTCCGGTAGCAGTTACAGTTTGATTAAAGCTGGTATGCACACGTTGGTCAGTGGCTGAAATTAATTTTGGCAAAGTTTCAATATAGGTATTTTGCAATTTGCTAAGTTCGCGATAGCTAGAAATTAAATTTATTATTTCGTGTTGACCTTTTAGTTTAAATAATTCATCAGCGCCAGTGGAGTAGCCGGTTTTAGTTCGCTTTATTAAATCGGTGGGAATTTCTAATTTAGTAAACAAAATTTCCTGCAATTGTTTAGGAGAATTTATATTAAAATCTTTGCCAGCCAGTTGATGAATTTGTTTAGTTAAAATATTAATTTGTTTTTGAAAAGTTTTTTGCAGGCTAGCTAAATAAGGAACATCAAGCTTAACACCTGCTTTTTCCATCTCAACTAAAACATGCAAAGTTGGTATTTCAATCTCTGTAAATAGTTTTTCTAGTTTAGATTTTCTTCCGCCCGAGGCGGATCCGCCTTGGGAGGATAGTTTTTCAGATAAAGATTGATAAAGTTGGAAAGTAAAATCAGAATCTTCACAGGAGTATAAATATAATCTTTCTACTGGCACATCAGCGAATTTTATTTTATTGCGACCAGTACCGAGCAAGTCATCTTTGGAAATTTTAGTATAATTCAAATATTTAAAAGTAACTAAATCTAATCCGTGCTGGCGATTACCAGGATTTAATAAATAAGAGGCGATCATCGTATCAAAATCAACGCCTTGCACATCTACCCCCTGCGATTGCATTACTTCAATATCAAATTTAGCGTTATGGCATATTTTAGTTATTTTTTTATTTTCAAAAATTGATTTTAAATTTTTAATTACAAAATCAAGATCAATTCCACTCTCTGGAGTTTGTTTTTTTTGGTTGCTAAACAAGCTTTCCTGACCTTCAGCTTTCAGCTTTTGACTTTTGACTTGCACATAATAGGATTCATTTTTTTTCCACGAGAAGCTAATACCCAACAACGTTGCCTCCAGTGGATTAAAACTGGATGTTTCAGTATCATAGGCAAATATTTTTTGCTTCTTCAGCTGAACAAGAAATTTTTTAAACTTAGCCTCTGTATCAATTAAATTATAGTTAAAATTATTTTTAACATAATCAAATTTATTTTGTTCATCCTCATGAGTTTTATTAGTTGGTTGTAATTTTTTATTCAATTCTTGCAGGCGGGGGAGTAAAGATTTAAATTCCAGTTCATTGAAAATTTGCACCACAGTATTAATATCAAAATCACGCGTTTTAGCTTTGTCTAAATTAAAATCAATAGCAACATCGCACTTGATGGTTGCTAATTTTTTACTTAAGATAGCGTCTTGCTTATATTTTTTAAGCAATTCAAGTATCCGTGGTTTTACGTTATTCGTTATGCATTGTGTGTTATGCGATATATTTTTGTATAAATTTTCAATTGTTTCAAATTCTTTTAATAGTTCAATCGCGCCTTTTTCGCCAATGCCACGCACGCCAGGGATATTGTCAGATGGATCACCGCGCAATGCTTTGTAATCAATAACCTGTTCTGGTGTTAATCCATCATATCGTTGGGCAACCATTTTAGCATCATAAATTAAACTTTCAGATAAGCCACGGCTCATAGTATAAACTTTTGTGTTATTATTAATAAGCTGTAAAGTATCCATGTCGCCAGTGACAATTATACTTTCCGGACACCTGACACTTGACACCTGACATTTAACTTTTTTGGTGATGGTGCCGATAAGATCATCAGCCTCAAAGCCGGCTTTTTCAAAAATAGGAATATTAAAAGCGCGAGCAATATCTTTAACCCGTGGAATTTGATCATATAACTCATCAGGCGCTTTTACTCGTTTAGCTTTATAATCAGTAAATTCTTTATGGCGGAAAGTTTTTTCTTTGCGATCTAAGGTCAACACAATATATTCTGGTTTAAACTCTTTTAATGCTTTAATTAAGACCGTAGTAAAGCCGTAGATAGCGTTAGTTATCTCACCAGACTTAGTTTTCATAGTAGTTGGCAGAGCGTGAAAACTGCGGTGAATAAGGGCATTGCCGTCTATTATAATAAGTTTTTCTTTTTTAGTGGACATTATAGTTTTTTACTGTTTTTTTCGTTCTCGTTTAAATTTAATTGGAAGGAATATAGAGATATCTTTTTGCGAGTAACCGTGTTTTTTAAAGAAATCCAAAACGTTAGTAGTCCTTGCCTCCTTTTCCCGCAAATCTCTAAAAGCAAGAACTTCGGTCGCAAATATTGGATCAAATTTTTTATTTAATTTGTCTTCAAAGTTAACATTATTAAATATTCCACCTTCTTCGGCATCGTCAAGGGCGTTAAAAAATTCAGCAAACGTAGCGTCTTTAGAAATTAACAGAACTTCCTCTTTTTCCTCTTCCTCCTCTTTTTCTTCTTGCGTTGCTTCAATTGCCTCATCAACGCGTTTCCATTCCTCACTATCTTTGCCATATACATCTTTCGCGATACTTATAGCAAAACTATATTTCTTTTTTTCAAAGAAAAATTTGTATGCTTGTTCACCAGCAGATTTTATCTCTTCTTCTGTGCCTATTTTAGTATTTCTCATAAAGTTATATACCGTGTCATAGCGCTCTTCTTTGGTTCGTCGCGCGATAAATTCCTGCGCAATTTCATCAAGCTCTTCTTGTGGCACGCCCATCTTTCTTCCTTCATCAATACTAATAGCCGCATAGCCTTTTTTCTTTATTTCCCCCCATTTTTTTTTATTATAAGACTCCTGCGGTGTTGGCGCTTCTTTTGGTTGTTTAGGCTGTTTGTCCATTTTTTCTATTGATTTTGGCATAAAAAATGTGATGCTAATCCGCGAATAAACGCTAATCCGCAATTCGCCAGCTGGCGAAGCGAATAGTTGTATTTGTGGCATTCGCATTTATAGCAAAAATTATAAGTCCGTACAGCTAATTTGTATTAAGCGATCACATATTCTATTAAATCCGCACAGACTTTCTTCTAGTTTTAGCTTAGCATTTTAGAGTGAAAAATAAAAGAATTTAATTAGCGTTTTTCTGCTGTAAATAGTGATCCATAAATACATTGATCAGGGCGAACTTTAAGAGTGTGCTTAGGATTATCAGTAAACTTTACCGGCGCTTGGCGGATGATAGCGAAAGGAGATTGTTCGTTACTTTCACCCATGCAGACCACGGCGGAATTTGCTAACATGTCTGCTTTATTAACCCTACTGTGTCGTAGTTTTTTATTAAATACATCTGGCTGTCCGGCTAAAAATTCAACTCCTTCAAAACCAGCGTGCGCGCAAGCAATCGCGCTTGAACCAGAGCGCAGAAAATTAGTGCGCGAGTCAGTTATAATTAAGCCCAATTTTTTTAATTTGTATCCTTTTTTTAATTCTTGCCAGAATTTTTTAGTCCAGGCTTGCAAATTTTTAGGATACAGAATAATTCCGTCTTTAATATTGCTAGAATCAATACCAGCATTAATCATAATCATGCCATCTTTAATGGTTACACAGCCGTGGTTTGATTGATACAAAATTTTATCAGCTTCTTTTTTAACCCATTCCTGCTTCTTCCCATTTTTTACAAAACGATTTTGCATTAAAGCTACTGCTTTAGACGTAATAACTAAAACATCTTTTTCTTTCAATCTGTCATCTGCTTTTTTCAATGACAAAACAAGCTCTTCTGTAAGATTAAAAGAGGGAAGTAGCTTTCTGGATTTTAGAGAAATTATTTGCATAATGTAAATTTTATGCATTTAACTTAGCATTTTAAAGTAAAAATGGCAAAGATTGACAAAAAATAGTTAATGTTATAATATAAATAAGTAATTAATAGCTTGCATAAATTTGCGGGTTTTTTTAATAAAAAATATGGCAGAAAATAAAACAAAAACTACAGAGGTGGACAAAAAGAAAGAACCCTCCTCTGCTCCATCTGACGCTAAGGCTATAGACGGTAAAAAAGCTACGGAGGACAAGGAAAAAAAACAAGAGGAAAGAAAAATTCCTGAAATTAAATCAGGAATGACTGTTCGTGTTTATCAAAAAATTCAGGAAAAAAATCCTAAAGGAGAGCTAAAAGAACGTATTCAGTATTTTGAAGGATTAGTAATAGCTGTAAAGCACGGTAAAGAAGCTGGGGCTTCTATTACAGTTAGAAAAACCTCTGATGGTGTTGGCGTGGAAAAAATATTTCCTATTCATTTGCCAACAATTACTAAAATTGAAATTAAAAAACAATCTCGTGTTCGCCGAGCAAAGCTTAATTTTTTAAAAGATCCAAAAAAGAGATATAAAAAGAAATTAAAAAATGTACCCCTCACCCCAGTTAAATAAACAAATTTAACGGGATAAAAAAAATAAAACTGCGTTGTAATAGACGGCCGCAGTGCTGGAATTGGTAGACAGGTCAGCTTGAGGGGCTGGTGTCCATTAGGGCGTAAGGGTTCGAGTCCCTTCTGCGGCACCAATGAGGGACGATTAGCTCAGTTGGTTAGAGCACCTCGTTTACACCGAGGGGGTCGTAGGTTCGAATCCTACATCGTCCACCAAATAAATCCTAGGTTTTTATATAGCGCATACTGGGCGAATCCTAGTGTGTCCACATTATTAAAAAAACAGATTCATTAGGATCTGTTTTTTTTAATTATTTCCGCCACCTCTTGGATGGCTTTTTTAACTTTTCCTAGGTGATTAATTACCCTGTAATTATAGAATTTTGCTTGCATTAATTCGTTTTTAGCGTTTTTTAACCTAATTTCAAATTCAGCAGAATCAATATTTCTAGCGCGCAAACGCTTTTCCAATATCTCTAGTGAATCAGGCTCTATGAAGATAAGCACAACGTTAGGGTTGTGTTTTTTGGCATACAAAGCGCCTTGAACATCAATAATAGCTAATGGAATATGGTTGTTTTTGATAATGCGATCAATTTCTGATTTTAAGGTCCCGTAGTATTTGCCGTGCACTTCAAAATATTCTAAAAACTCATCATTTTTAATTTTTTGTTCAAATTCTTTTTTGCTCAAAAAGTGGTAATGCACTTTATTTTTTTCATAAGGACGCTTTTGCCTAGTAGTGCAACTGACCGTCTCTTCCAACTCGGGAATTAATTTTTTTACACCATCAACAATAGTGTTTTTGCCAACAGTAGAAGGGCCGGAGATAAAGAAGATTTTGTTTTTATTTTGATTGTTCATATATTAGTTTTGTCATCCTGAGAAGCGACCGAAGGGAGTGACGAAGGATCTATAATATTTTTACGAATAGATTCTTCGTCGCTCCGCTCCTCAGAATGACAAAAAAAGGAATTATTTAACTTTCTTAAGAAATGTTTTAAGTTCAGTTGGTAGTTCAATATTAAATTCCCGCCACTCACCATCTAAATCTTTAAATCCCAGCAGATGTGCATGTAAAAATATGCGACCTAAATTTAATTTTATATTCTGTTCCCGTGTCTTCTTTGTGCCATATAAATTATCGCCAACTATTGGATGGCCATAAGCAGACATGTGCACGCGGATTTGATGGGTGCGGCCGGTTTTTATTTTTACATCTAATAGAGTATAATTAATAAATTTTTTTTCAACTTCAAATTTAGTGATTGCCTGACGGCCAATTTGATTTGTAGGCTGGCCCGCCTTTATTCCAACCCTGTCAGAACTACGACGTGGCAAGGCAGCCATTTTATAACCCTTAGCGCTGCGAGCAATAGGGAAATCAATTTTATCATACTCAACCTCTAATGCTCCATAAATTAAAGCATAATATTTTTTAGCTACAGTTCGTTCTTGAAATTGTTTTTTTAGATGATTAAACATGGCTTGTGTTTTAGCGACCACCATTAAACCAGATGCTTCTTTATCTAATCGATGAACTATTCCTGGTCTTGTAGGATCGTCGCCTACTTGTTTGAATAATGGCTTGTCCGTCGTAGCCTTGGCGGAGGTGGAATATTTTTTTTCTAAAGCATCAACTAAAGTAGCCTCTGTTATCCCTTCGCCACCGTGAACAATAACACCAGCTGGTTTATTAATTACTAAGTAATCATCAGTTTCAGAGACTATTTTAAATTTTGGTAATTTGTTGCTATTCGGTAGAGACGCGTCATGGCTCGTCTCTATTGTGGATTTTATTTTAATACTATCACTCTCTTGCACTTTATAATGCGCAGTCTCTAATTTATCATTAACTAAAACTTCATTTTGTTTTATAATTTTTTGAGCCTGTGAACGCGACAAATCAAGCTTGCTAGCTAAAAAGACATCAAGTCGTTGGTCTATTTCTGATTTTTTAATAGTAAAATTTTTCATAATTATATTCGTGTAAATCCATTCTATCTGTTTAATCAGTGTTCTATAATAGCACACGAATTGAACGAATTAAAAGGATTATTACGGATTTTATTTAATCAATTGTTTTAAATTGTTTTGAGCTAACAAATACAAAACTAAACTATAAACCGTCACCGCCACAACTAAAGATGGCATCAGTGATAAATTAAGATAATATAATCCTAGTCCCATGATAAAACAGGCAATTAATGATTTAAAAAAGATAGTTAGATTTGGAAAGAATTTTGTATAGTAAAAAGCAATACTGAAAATCAGCAAAGTGATCATGATTTCAGAATAAATAGTAACTATGGCCGCGCCAAAATAAGAATACTTTGGAATGAAAATTAAATAGCCAATTAAGGCAGTAATCGCTACTAACATATAGGCCCAGATAGTTTGTTTTTGTTTTTCAATGGCAATAATGATATGGGAAAAAATTGTCCCTAAATAAATAGCGCCAGTGGCAAAGATTAAAAATTGTAAAATAATACCTGAAGCAAAAAATTCCGGACCAGCTACTAATTCCATTAAAGGCGCAGCGATAAACTGCGTGCCAACTACTAATGGCAAGGCAATAATCACCATTACATCAAAAGAATTTTGGATGAGTTGTTTAAAAAGTTTTAAGTCTTTACTTTGTTTAGCTTTAGTAATTTGCGGAAGCATCAACCCTGCTAACACAAACGGCAGCATGATTAAAACATCAATCACCCGATAAGCGGCGCCGTAAAGCCCAACATCAGCTTCTGGTTTTATTAATGACAGGATTAAAGTATCTGCTTTAAGGTAGATAATATTAAAAGTAATGGTAATAGCAATTGGCCAAGAAAGTTTAATAATTTCCTGCCAGATTTTTTTATCAAAAGCAAGGCGTATTTTTACTAATTTTAAGGATAACAGATAGTTAATTAAAAATTGAGTAAAAGCGGCTGAAGCAGTGGCGACTACAATGCCTTGTAATCCACTATCAAGATAAACTGCCAAAATAATTCCGATTAATAATATAACCCTGTTCCCGACTTCAGCCAAAGAAGCTTTCATCATCAGTAAATGTTTTTGATAAAAGCCGATTAAAACTTGATTTAAAGCAATAAAGAGAAAAGCGCTAACTGCTATAAAAATCCCGACCTTCACTGAAATTGCATAAGGTAAAAATAAAGCGATAATCGGCGCTGGTAGTAAAAAGACTAAGGCAGAAATTAATCTAAAAGTAAAAAGATTGCTAATAATTTTATTTTCATTATCGCTATGTTTTGCAAGAAGCTGGGAAGTAATTAAAGTCAGCCCCATGTCTGCTAATAATCCAAAGAACTGTAAGTAAACAATAATCGTCGTGTATTGCCCAAAACCAAGCGCTCCTAAATAACGCGTCATCATGGCGACGGCTGCCAAACCGAGAATAGTGGCGATTATTTTGGCTAAAAAGTTAATTGAAGTATTATAAAATATTTTTTTGAACATTTTGTTAGTTACTTAGTTATTTTTTAAATAATGAAACTAATCTGTGACAATCAGTTTAATCCGTTCAATCTGTGTTCCATTAATATTTATAGCACACGAATCTAACGGATTAAACGAATTTGCAGGAATATTATAATTTATAGCCACACTAATTCAATAGTATTGACTTTATTCGCTATTGTCAATTTTTGTGGTATACTAAT
>CAYPRN010000002.1:32140-43558 GCA_964413295.1 uncultured Gammaproteobacteria bacterium
AAAAAATTAATATCATTTTTAATATTAGCCTGCTTTTCAATGGGTATGTTTATGGTTGCAGAAAGTGTTAATGCGGACATAGGAAGTCAAATTAAAAGTCCAGAATTTAATGAAGTTGCCGATAAAGTATATAATGAAAATCCAAGCGGAGATGTAATTACCACTTCAGTTCAAGACATAATAGCTTATGTTATTAATTCTGTCTTGGGGTTACTTGGAGTTATCTTCTTAGTCTTAATAATTTATGCTGGATTTTTATGGATGACTGCCACTGGTAATGATGAGCAAGTAACTAAGGCAAAAAATATTTTAACCAGGTCGATTATAGGCGTGATTATTATAGTAGCGGCTTATGCGATTAGCTTTTTTGTGTTAAATGCTATTATTAAATAATATTTATATAATAAAAATATGATTAAAAAGAAGTTATTAATTTTTTTTATACTTATTAGTTTATGCGCATCAATAGGAATATTTTCATCAGCAAATAATGTTAATGCGCAAGGTAACTTAAAAGAAAAATTATTAGATACGCAGGGTCAGAATTTACAAAATGTTGGAGGTAGAGTTTATGAAGGAGGAATAGGAGATGATCCATCTCAAGGGGTAGCACAAATTGTGGCATTAATTATTAATTCTGTCTTGGGGTTACTTGGAGTTATCTTCTTAGTCTTAATAATTTATGCTGGATTTTTATGGATGACTGCCACTGGTAATGATGAGCAAGTAACTAAGGCAAAAAATATCTTAATCAGAGCAATTATAGGTGTGATTATTATAGTAGCGGCTTATGCGATTAGTTTCTTTGTGCTTAGTGCGGTTACTAGTATAGGTAGGAGTTCATAGATGGAAGTTTAATAATAGTAAAGTATTTTAAAAATTTTTCAAAACAGTCTGCCGATTTGGTGGGCTGTTTTTTTATTCCTATTTTGTCATTCCGGGCGTAGCGAAGCGAAGACCCGGAATCCAGAAAAAAATTTAAAAAATAAATTATTATTTCTGGATTCCCGCTTTCGCGGGAATGACAAGGAATAATAAAGGTGGTAGGGTAAAGAAGTGAAGAGTTTATTGTTTTAATATTTTAAAACCACCCCCTTGCCCCCTCCTTATTTAAGGAGGGGGAAGTAGTAGACATATTTTTTTATTCTCTCACACCCCTTATTATTTAAAAAGGAGGGGGAAGTAGTAGACATATTTTTTAGTTCTCTTCACTTTTAATATAATGGCTATTCATAATTTATTAAAACATAAAAAAAGAAGGAAAAGTTTGCGTAATAATCCAACTAGAGCAGAAAATATATTGTGGCGTTATATCAAAGGAAGTCAACTTGGTTATAAGTTTCGTCGCCAGCAAAGCATAAAACAATATATTGTGGATTTTTATTGTCCAAAATTAAATTTGATTATTGAATTAGATGGCGAGGTGCATAATTATATTTTACAAAACCAAAAGGATTGGACACGAGAAAAAAATTTAGAAAAATTAGGTTTTACGATAATAAGATATAAAAATGAAGATGTAATTTTAAATATGGCTGATATATTAGATAATTTGAAAGAAATTTGCGATAATTTAAATAATACATAATAAATAGTTTTATTAGCAAGTTCCTTCTCCTTAAGTGAGCAAGGGGGTAGGGGAAGGTGATAATAAAAAATTAAGTAATTATATTAAATAAATTTTGTTAGCAAGTTCCCCCTCCTTAAATAAGGAGGGGGACAGGGGGTGGTAAAAAACAATAACATGGAAATACTTATATTATTATTTACAATATTTTACGCAACTCTAGCATGGCGCAAATTAGCGTGGGCGACAGCTTTTGTGATTGCGTTTTTACCAGTTTATCAAATTAGATTTGCCTTGTTTGGATTGCCTTTGACATTATTAGAGGTGATGATTTTTGTTTTGTTTACAGTTTGGTTTGTTCAAGGTTTGAAAAATAAAGAGATTCCGTTGTTTTGGAAATTATCCGCCCAAGGCGGACCAGCCTCGGGTTGGAAGAATATAAAAAATTACCCATTCTGGAAAGAGATAATCGCAGTTTTAGTAATTGCGTTTATTTCCATGTTAATTGCTGGAGCCAGCAATGCATCGCTGGGAATTTTAAAAGCGTATTTTATAGAGCCGATTATGTTTTTTATTGTATTTGTTAACATATACAAGCTCAAAGAAAACCGTGAGAAAATATTTTGGGCATTAGCGTTTTCGGCGTTTATTATTTCTGCAGTCGCAATTTATCAAAAAATCACTGGACAATTAATTCCAGTGGAATTTGTAAACAGCGGGCGAGTCACCGGAGTCTTTCCATATCCAAATGCAGTGGGGTTATATTTGGGGCCGATAATTATGTTAATGGTTGGCTGGCTCTTGTCATTGCGATCCGCCAGCTGGCGGAGAAGCAATCCCGTGAGTTTAAGATTATTTAACCCTCGCGGGATTGCCACGGCCTTCGGTCTCGCAATGACAGTTATACTATCTTTAATGTCAATATATTTTGCTGGCTCTGAAGGAGCGTTAATTGGGATAATTGTGGCAGGGATTATTTTTGGATTATTACATGACAAATTATCGCGCAGGGCAGTGATTGCGATTTTAATTTTAGGAGCAGTAGTGTTAAGTATAAATTCAGGAATAAGGCAGGATGTTTATCAGAAAGTTACTTTACAGGATTTAGATGGACAAATCAGAAAACAGTTGTGGCGTGAAACATGGCAGATGTTAAACAGCAGTCCGGTTAATTTTATTTTCGGCGCTGGATTAGCAAATTACCAACAGGCAATCGCGCCATACCACCAGAGTGGAATTTATATTCGCAATGATGATCCAGAGTTTGATAAAATGGTACAAATATCTTTAGAGTATCAACAGAAAGTCTGGCAACCATTAGAAATTTATTTATATCCGCATAATTTGTTTTTAAATTTTTGGAGTGAGTTGGGATTAGTAGGGATGTTATTGTTTATTTGGATAATAGCAAAGTTTTTTATGGTTGGATTTCAGTTGATAAAACAACAAGTTACGCGTTATGAGTTATGCGTTGTGAGTTTGCTATGCGCCATGATTGTTTTAGTAATTCACGGCTTAGTTGACGCGCCGTATTTTAAGAATGATTTAGCGGTTTTATTTTGGGTGTTGATTGGTATGTTAGGGGTGTTAAATATAGAAAAAAAAGAACACTCTCATTGAGAGTATTCGTGCAAATCCGTTTAATCTGTTCAATCAGTGTTCTATAATAGCACACGGATTGAACAGATTAAACGGATTGACACGGATTTTTTTGATTTATTTTGAGTTTTATATTAATTTTTAGGTTTGCGGAGGTGGAAGGATTCGAACCCTCGGTGCCTAAGGCACAACGCTTTTCGAGAGCGCCCCATTCGACCGCTCTGGCACACCTCCTTATCTTTTGTTGCTATAAATATCCCAATCCCAAGCAAAATTTTTAATAATCGGAATTTTTGAGATTATTTTATCATCAATATTTTTAAGAAGTTTTTCAATGTGCTGATTAGGAGTGCATTTTTTGTTTGTGAACTTGAATTTCAGAACAAGCCAGTTAGTATAAATCTTACGCAAGTAATGAACTGGTTTTATTTTAATATTTTTAAAATACAGTTTAAGCAGTTTTCTAAGTTGATGTTTAGAAAAACCCCAAGTCACATCATCAGCTAAAGAAAAAGCGTTTTTATTTTTGTTGCGTAACATGCTACGTAATACATAAAATATTGGCCAGAAAATATAATACTGCCAAGAAGCTGGTTCACGTAAAATTAAAAGCTGTCCATTAGGTTTTAAAACACGAGCGATTTCTTTAAGCGCTTTTTTTAGATCTGGCAGATGATGTAGAGAAGCTACCATAAAAATTGCGTCTAAAGAATTATTTTTAAACGGCAGATATTCCGCGTCAATGATTGCATAAGCGATATTATCAATCTTATGTTTATCAGCTATTGATTTTACTTTAGCGACCGAACCAATAGCAATGTCAGAAAAAATAATATTAAACCCTGATTTAGCCAAAGAAAAAACAAAACGGCCGTTACCGCCCGCTAGTTCTAAAATAACAGAATCTTTAGGTAATGCTGTAAGTGGTTTTATAATATCCTGTTCTTCTAAAGACAGAGTTAGTATTGATTGTTCATCAAACTCGTTAGCGCGTTCAGAATATGTTTCCATGTCTGTTTTTTTTATTTCATTTTCAGCCACCTCGTTTGCCAGGCAGTTATAGATCCCGTCATTTTGAGGAAAATCATGTTTTAGAATTTTGTTTAGGTTGAGCATTGTTATTTTTGGTTTATTTTAGCTAAAATATAGCATTTTTTAATATATTTAGGTTGACAGAATATTTAGTGTATGCTATTATAAAATATAGTTTTTTACAATTTGAAATTTTAAGCCAAGAGGAGGCGTATGAAGAACATGAAAAAAGAAAGCAATGGTCAAGTTATATTAAAGCAAGAATTGCAACGAGCCGGACTTCCTACTGTTTTAAGGAAGGTAATTAAAAGGATGTATTTCTTTGTTTGTGAACATGGATCTCATCAACATATACTTGTTGGTACTATCATAGCGATTAAGATATCCGATGAAGGTGGTCTTGATTTGTATGTTACAAGTCCTGAAATTTGGGGACAGAAAATTAAGAGCATTAAAAAGACGGATAAGGGATGGGCAGTATATGTCTCACAAGACGAACAAGCCAGTGAACAATCAGAACCAAAAAGCGAAGATGACATTGATGACTTCATTGAAGAGAGATTTTTTTACGGAGAATTAAAACTTATCTAAATCAAGATAGCTCCCGTGGATATCATATCTGCGCGGAGCTTTTTTATTAAAAAATTAAAAAAAGCTTCTTTAATTCAGTTATAAATCCCGTTATTTTGAGGAAAATTATGTTTTAGGATTTTATTTATGTTGAGCATTGTTTTTTTAAATTTAAGCCATTTTGAATATTTAATTGACAAAAATATTCATAATTTTATTTGCTATAAACACTATCCAATAATCTATTGAAAAAAGGGGAATCCTCTTCGTGATAATATTTATTTAGCATTTCCAAAATATTTTTTCTGTTTTTACCTTGTTCTTTTAGAAATTGAAATTGCTTAGTAAAAGTGTACTGTTCTACAGGGTTATTGGGATATGAATATTCTGTTTTTAAATCTTCAAAAGCAAATATTCGCATATTTTTTTCATAGTCTTCAGGGGTTTTAGAATCTAAAAAATTTTGGCAATGCGCCAACTCATGAATCATCCAAGCAATTTCGTCAGGATTTTCCTGCGTTTCAAAATAACTCTGCTTGATTAAAATTAACTGTTTTTCAGCGCTTGATTTAGAGGGTTGGCTTCCTTTAACCCATAAATCATCAGGAACTACGGCGATAGTAACTTTATCTAATCTTTCATCGTGAAGAGCCTCTCGCTGGGCTTGATAATTTTTTGGTAAATCTTTTGCCTTTAATAATGATATTTTTTCAATAGCCCTTTCTTTTAAATCAAGATACTCTTGCAAGTGTTGCTGTAAATCTTTAGTTGCATTAACATGCTCTAACTCCAAAGAGGGTTTAATTTCAGTTATTTTAGTATTATCGTGTTGTTTTTCAAAATTATTTTTCATATACTAATTGTTTAAAAAAGTAGTAAAAATAAAATTATGTAGGATTTTATTTATATTGAGCATTGTTTTTTAATGATTATAGTCATCTTCATCATCTAAATGGTTTTCCTCATCATATTTATTATTATTAGACTTATAATCATCTTCATCGTATTTATCATCCCAATAGCTTTCCTCATTATATTCAACATTACCAGTAGATGTATCTATGCGCATAGTAGTGGCGTCATTTGAATTATGATAGTTAGTGGTGATTTGCGAGTTTAAAAACTCGTGATCTTCTAGTTGTTTTTTTACAAAAGCCCTCTTAGCTCTGTCATCAGTAAAATGAGGAGCATCGTCTGGTTCAGGTGCGCCTCCGCCGACATATATTTTGAGTTTACTTATATTAGGGAAGCGTTTCACCGCTTCGTCAAGCATACCTTGTAGATTATTTGCTACAGGATCTATAAAATGTCCTACCATTGCTTGCTTTGATTCTGGGTCGTAAACGATGACTCCCACGCATGGTCCAAGACCAGTGGCCTCTATTATATTAGGGGCTTTTGTTATTTTCCAACCTTCTTCTTGATCAACAGTTATGATCTTTGGTTCAGGCTGTTTGCGATTTTCAAAACGATTTTTTTCATTCATAGATTTTTTATTATTTCAACCCCAATTTATTTAACAACTCATCAATTAACGGTTTAGCTCTATCTGGCGCTGGCTGTGCCTGAATTAGAAAGACAAAAGCGGTGCGCAACATGGTCCAGTAGTAATAGGTATCAATCCGTTGTTGTAAATCATCAGTCATTTCAAGATTAGCTGCTTTAAGATATTCGGTTAAGAAAAGTTGTTTAATTTCCATGATAACATCATGATCATTGATGTGGCGCATACTCATATAATGTAGTTGTTGCATAAAAGCGCCTAAGTCGCGGGCAAAATCACCCAAACACATATCGCCAAAATCAATGGCGCCTACTTGTGTGTCAGAAACATTAATAATATTTTCTGGATGGGCATCGCCGTGGATTAGCCATTGTTTATCACTATTCGCAAAAAAGTCTTGTTCGCGTTGATAGAGTGCTTGAAATATATCTTTAATTTGTTCATAATATTGGGGCTGTTTTTTTTGCACACTACGTAGCCAATGAGCAGAACCAGGAATAACGGTGGCGATAGAACTGCTTTGCGCGTTAAAATTTTGCTGTTCAGTGGCGGGGATTTGATGCAGTTTAGCAAACCATTGAGCGGCCAAAGGAAGAATTTCCTTTACTTTATCAATATTTTTCTTGCCGATAAAATGATAAAGGTGATGTCCACGTAAACCACGGTAAAGCACAGCATTAAAATCTTCATCATAAAACAGTGGCCGAGGCATCATATATTTATCTCCGCTAAAACTGCTTTGCCAAAGAAAGTTAAGAGCATCAAAAACAGATTTACGGTCTTCGCAATCACTGGCTGAACAATAAATCGGCAGAGTTATTTTTTGCCCACTGTCATCAGTAAAAGTGGTAGTATATTTTGCCACTAGACGATATTTTTCTTTCCAAATATCTTTTTTGTATGTTTTAATAATTATCTCATTAATTTCTTTAAGTTTTGGATAAAAAGCAGGCAGTTTTTCAGCTAGATATTTTGTAACAAAATCTTGCTCTAATAATTGTTGGCCTTTATTCATATAGTTTATTTTAATGCATGTTTATATAAATCAATGTATGTTTTGGCGGGAATTTCCCAAGAATTAGATTCTTTCATGCCAGTAGTAATAATATTTTTCCACTCTTTTTTGTTTTTGTAAACTTCTAATGCTCTGACGATGGCGCCGTATAATTCATAGGAATCAAAATTATCAAAAACAAAGCCAGTGCCTTGCTGATTGCCATTGCCATAATCTCGCACAGTATCAGATAACCCCCCAACTTTATGGACAACAGGCACACAGCCATAACGCATAGCCTTCATTTGTACCAGGCCGCATGGCTCATGGCTGGATGGCAATAATGTCATGTCACCGCCAGCATATATTAAAGTTTCATATTTTAGACATTCGTCGTGAGAAGGGATAATTACCATTTTTTTAGGATATTTTTTAGCCAGTTTTTGTAGTTGCTTAATATATTCTTTGTCGCCCGAGCCAATAATAATAAATTGCAGATCAAGTTGCATCAATTGTTTGCCGATTTTTAAAATTAATTCAAAACCTTTTTGAATATCAATGCGCGAAGTCATAGTAATAAGCGGGGTATCTTTGGCTTGAGGCAATTTAAACTTTTTTTGCAAATAAAGCTTGTTGGCTTTTTTATGACCATTTATATTTTTATAACTATAATTTTTTTGCAAGCCCAAATCTGTCGCTGGATTGTAATGTTTATAATCAATACCATTAACAATGCCAAAAAGTTTATGCCCGCGATTTTTTAAAATACGATTAAGATCTTGTCCAAATTTTTTAGTACGGATTTCTTGAGCATATTGTTCAGAAACAGTATTAATAATATCGGCTGTTAAAATCGCGCGCTTGGCAAAATTAATATACTCAATTTTTTTGTCATCCAACCGCGGCAATTTAGTTTTGCCAAAGTCTTTATAATGGCGCGGTACTTGCCACCAGCTTTTTCCCATTTGATAAGCAAGATTATGAATAGTATAAACAGTTTTTGCTTGCTGTAGTCCTTGGGCGTAATGGAACTTGGTTTTTATATAATAAGGAATTAAACCAGTATGCCAATCATGACAATGAATAATATCAGGATTAAATTCAAGCAATTTAAGCAGTCGCAAAACAGCCACATCAAATATTAAAAAACGGGCATTATCTCGGCTAGAGCCGTAAAGAGTCTTTCGTTTGGAAAAGAATTTTTTTTGTTCAATAAAATAGACTGGTAAATTACGTTTAAGGTATCCTTTATAATAACTTACGTTAAGTTTGTCTTTGCTGTTAAGGGAAATTTCAATATCCTCGGCTATTAATTTGAGTTTGTGTTTTTTCTTATTAATAATTTTTCCGTACAATGGAGTGATAACCGCAACCTGATGTCCGAGTTTTTTTTGCGCCTTTGGTAAACTACGCACCACATCAGCAAGACCGCCCGTTTTTGAGAACGGGTCTACTTCACTGGCGATATGGATAATTTTTAGCTTGCTATTCATATTTGTATATTTTGACTAAGTTATATCCCTACGAATTACGAATTAATACGAATATTACGAATAAATATTTACAGGACGGTGTTCGCACAGCAGATAGCCACCGCTAAGGCGTCGGCCGCGTCATCTGGTTTAGGGATTTCCTTCATGTTTAATAATAATTTTACCATTTGCTGAACTTGTTTTTTATCTGCTTTGCCATAAGCGCTAACAGCTTGTTTTACTTGCAAAGGAGTAAATTCATGAATTGGTAAATTATTCTGACAAATAGTTAATATTACTACACCGCGCGCTTCGCCAACTATTAAAGCAGTTTTAGCATTATTACAGAAAAAAAGTTTTTCTACGGCCGTTGCTTGTGGTTTGTATTTTTTTATCAAAGCGTCAAGCTCTTCATGAATTTGTTTTAATCTTTGTCCGTGTGACAAACCAACTTTAGTTAAAATACAGCCGTAGTCAATCAATTTTAATTTTTGACTATCAACTTCAATAACACCAAATCCGGTAGTGGCGATGCCGGGATCAATGCCTAAAATCGTATAACTCATAACGCGTAACGCATAACACAAAGCAAGTAAACGTTATGCGTTACGAGCTATGCGTTATGTGATTAAAGAATAATGTCTGTATAATAATTACTCACATCATTATTTTCATCCAAAGCGTCAATAAATTTTTCAACTTTATTTTTTTCTTCCTCGCTTAATTCTTTTTTTTCTTTGGCAATATATTCAAGCTCTGCTGATTCAGTTTTGATATTTTTACTGTCTAAAAATTTTTTTACTTTTTGTAAATTTTCCATGGCTGTGATAATAGTTGCCCCGGCTTCTTCTTTAGTTATGTCTTCTGCTCCAGTATCAATAAGCTCTAATTCTAATTCATCCCAATCAACATCTTTTAAATTGGCATTGCTAATACTAATTACTCCCTTGCGATCAAAGTTCCAAAATACACTTCCTAAGCCACCACCGTTTTTGGTAAAGATATGTCTAATATCAGAAGCGGTGCGATTTTTATTATCAGTAACAGTTTCAATAATAAAAGCAGATTTGACCGGACCAAAACCTTCATAGGTTAATTCTTCAATGGCCACGCCTCCTAATTCACCAGTCCCTCTTTTAATCGCTCGTTCAACATTATCTCTGGGCATGTTAGATGACTTAGCTTTATCAATAGCCATGCGCAAGCTGAAATTCATGTCCGGATCGCCTCCTTTGCGGGCGGCAATTGTGATATTATTGGCAAGCTTGGTAAAAACAGAACTGCGTTTATTGTCCTTGGCCTCCTTAGCTCGTTTAATTGTAGACCATTTGGAATGTCCAGACATCTACTAGGTACTTAATTAGTTACTTAGTTAAAAAAGCAACTTTGAAATGTTGCTTACTGGAAATTAGTTTATAATATTTAGCGATAAAAATCAAGCTATGAATATAGATAAAAATTTATTATACTTATAGTATGATTAGAGATAAAACGAATGAAATAATTAGTAGCATAACACACGGAATAGGGTTTTTGCTTTCGGTGGCGGGTTTAGTTATCTTAATTTATAAGGCGGTGGTCTATGCCAGTATCTGGCATATTGTTTCTTTCTCTTTATTTGGCTCTAGTTTAATTTTAGTTTATGGGGCAAGTATGTTTTATCATATTTTTTCAACCACAAAATGGTCAAAGAGAGTGGACCATGCAATGATTTACGTTTTAATTGCTGGCACTTATACACCGATTACACTGGTGCCTTTGCGTGGTGGCTGGGGTTGGAGTTTATTTGGTGTAATTTGGGGATTGGCGACTTTAGGTGTTATTTGGAAATTATCCGGCTGGCACTTGCCTGGCTGGTTAAATGGCGCGGTTTATTTATTATTGGGTTGGTTGATAATAATCGCGGTCGTTCCTTTAATGCACGCGCTTAACTTACCCGCCTTGCTCTGGCTAATGGCAGGCGGACTGTCTTATAGTATTGGGGTAATATTTTTTAGTCTAGAAACAATAATAAAGCCGCGGCGCTGGCTTGGCATGCATGAAATTTTTCATTTGTTTGTGATATTGGGAAGTTTTTGCCACTGGTGGTTGATGTTTAAATATGTGATGTATATGTGATATGTATTTAATATTTTTTATAATAATATTTTTTATCTTATTAACCATAGCCATGGCGTCGCATTCTTTAGCTCCGTGGGTGCCGTGCTGGAATAAAGATTTAAAGAGGATTTTTACTTTAGCAGAGTTGAAACCGAATGAAAAATTTTATGATCTTGGCTGTGGAAATGGCAAGACAGTAATCTATGCGGCTAAAAATTTTCAAGCGCAGGCAATTGGCATTGAACTGGCCTTGCCTTTATGGTTCTGGTGCAAATTAAAACAGCTATTTTTGCAAAACAGAAGAATAAAATTCAAATGGGGGAATATTTTTAAACAAAATTTTTCCGACGCTGATGTAATTTATGTTTTTGGCATGCCGAAGAAACTACAACAAAAGCTAAAACAGAAGCTAGAGAAAGAATTAAAACAGGGGACTCGCGTTATTTCTTACACTTTTCCCATTGTCGGTTGGGAGCCAGTTAAAATTGATAAACCAACCGAGAAAGATATTGCGATTTATTTGTATAAAATTTAAATATTTATGTTAAAACAAAAAATAAAAATTTTATCAATCCTAACG
>CAYPRN010000003.1:0-32685 GCA_964413295.1 uncultured Gammaproteobacteria bacterium
AATTAATTTATTAACATTCTTAATTAAAATAAAAAAAATTAAAGGTCGAACTCTTTATTATTACAAAAACAAAAATTTATATTTAATTTATTTTTAGGTTGTTATACAAAATTAGTAATGCTTAGGCCTAATTATTAATTTAGTATACAAAAAAAACTTATGAAAAAATTTATTAAATCAAGTACAATACTACAAGTAGTAGTAGCTACTTTTGTTACTATCCTTGCTACGGCCGGTATTGTAGCCGCAACCACAACTATCAGTACCAATATTTCTACTGCTGGAACATTAACCGTGGATACCACTTCAACATTAACTGGCGCGGTAACTACTGGTGGCGCATTAACTACAGGCACCACACTAACAGTAGGCAGTGCCGCAACAGTAACTACTAATTTAACTGTGGATACTAATACTCTTTATGTAAACGCAACCTCTGATAGAGTTGGTATTGGTTCAACCACGCCATTTGCTACTCTTTCTGTTGATACTAATGCAGGTGATAAGGCATTTATCATCGGTTCATCTACTGCTACTTATTTAGAACTTAACGAAATTGGAGACTTTATTGTAGATACTGATACATTATTTGTTGATAATTCTACAGATAGAGTTGGTATTTCTACCTCTACTCCATACGGTGATTTAGGTATTGGCAATGGAACAGCTAGTAGCACAATTTCAGCTGGCAGGCTTTGTATAGAAGCAGCGCAAGAAGATGGAACGGTCATTTACCTTTATTTAGGTGTTGGCCAAGCCAATGGCGCTCCATGGGCAACCTCTACTACAAGTTGCTTCTAAAAATAATGTAATAAGGTCAGTTTTAACCTAATTAAAAAAACAATATTATGAAAAAAAAAATATACATTATAATATTGAGCTTATTACTTATTGCTCCAATTATTCCCGCGCAAGCTGTTAATGACGCTAGTTTTTCTGAAGATACTACTATTGCTCTTACAATAGACGGGACAAGTGAAAATTTTACTCTTTTATCAGGCGCTAAAGTAGATCAATTAGATGTACAAACTAGCTCAGTAGATTTCACTTTATCAGCAGGTGGTGTTTTTACCTTTAGATCAGCTGGCAGAAAAGGCATGGCTATTAGTCCAACAGTCTATGAAGGAACTTTTAATTGTGGGTCAAGCTATTCGGAATATATACTTACTGTCTTGCCAAGTAACTTTACTTCAGGCACAAAAATAACAATCACCCCAAGTGCAGCTACTTGTAGTGGCGGTTCAGCAGCAGCAGGAGCATCTACTCCAAGTGGAGGAGGAGGTAGTAGCAATAGTACAACAAAGAAAACTACTACTACTGAAACCGCGACAACAGAAACAACCACAGCTAAAACAACCACTACAACAAAAACTGTAGGAGAGCCGGCTAAAGATTCAGTAGGAAATGTTACTTTACAACAAATGACTTCTGACGCTGAAGTAACAGCTTCCGGTGATGTTAATCAGGTTATTGCTAAAATGGGAATAGCTAGAGATACAGTCGCTGAAGCTAAGTACAATGAAACCTTACTTCCTAAAATATTGCCAACATCAGGCATAACTGCTGAAGTGCGCAATGTAGTTAATAATTTTGTTACCTACGGCACACCGGCAACTAAAGTTTTAGGAGCTAGTGAAAGAGCAGGGGTAGTTAATAGTTTTCGAGCCGCCTTTGGTAAAGTTCCTAGTAATACAGCCGAGTGGAATGATGTAGTAAAAATCGCTAATGGACGTTGGCCGACCGAACGCAGCACAACCGCTGAAAACCGCGCTAAAGCAAGTTTTAGAGCTATTTATCTGCGCGCGCCAAACATGGACGCCCCAAATGATAATGCCGCAGTAACAGTCATGGCCTATGGCTTGCGCCCGGCAAACAGAAATCTTGATTCAGAACGAGCAGGTATTAAAATCTACACTGATATTTACGGACGCACTCCTGTGTCAGCGACTGCTTGGGACGCGGTCAGGGCGATAGCATATTCTGGAGCAACAAGATAATTTGACGACAATATAATCAAATAAAAAACTGACGTTTAACAGCGTCAGTTTTTTATTTTTAATTATTTTTACTTGCCCGACAAGCAATTTGCTTGTCGGGCAAGATTAATTCTAAATTATTTCAAAATCTCTTTTAAAACCTTCCCTACTATATTACCGTCAGCTTTTCCTTTTAACTGCCCCATGGTCATGCCCATTGCTTTGCCAAAATCGGCTTGAGTAAAACTATTATCAGATACAACTTTTTGCACCACCTCTTTGACCTGTTCTTCTGACATTTGTTTAGGAAGATAAGATTCTATAATTTCTAATTCTTCTTTTTCTATTTGCGCTAATTCTTCCCTATTACCCTGTTCAAAGGCCTCAATCGCCTCTCTGCGCTTCTTAGCCATGCTTTTTAATATATCTATTAATTTATTATTATCAATTTCATTTTGGCCCTTGTCCGCCGTAGCTTTAGCGAAGGAGGATGATTTCTCAAATACTAAAATTTCTGCTTTAATTAAAGATAAAGTACGCTTTTTTATTTTATCTCTTTCTTTAAAAGCCACGGTAAAATCATCTAATATTTGCTGTTTAGTAGCCATATGTTTACAAATTATTTAATTTAGTCTATACTATATAAGAATTTATATATTAGTTAAGAATTAAACTTATGTCTAAAGTATGCCAAATAACTGGAAAAAAAGCAAAGACCGGTAATTCCCGCAGTCACTCTAATATTGCTTCCAAAAGAAAATTTCATATTAACTTGCAAACTAAACGCCTATTAGACCCAACCACTGGCAAAATGATAAAAGTAACTCTTTCTGCAAAAGCCTTACGCACACTGAAAAAATGGGATAAAGAAGGAAAGAAATATGATTTAGCAAAGTTAATTGCGGAGAAATAATCATCAGATAAAATCAAATCGAGGAGAAAGAAAATGAAAACAAAAGTATTGTTCTTTACAGTAGACCGTTATATTGATTGTCATTACGGTAGTAGTAATTACTTTGGTTATGGAATATATATAGAAAATTCAAATTTTTTAATTTTTTTTAATAAAACTAATGGAAAAATTAGTATTAATACTAATACTGAGTTAATTAATGCTACAAAGAAACTATTTAGTAAGCCTGAAATTATTCGTAAAACTCCTGAAATTGAAGAAAAAGTAACGACAAAAACTGTTGGTATTCAAGAGCTAGAAGAAAGTGATCCTCTATTTAGCCTAATTCAAGAATTAAAAGAATTAATTGAAAAAGAAAAAAGTATTGAAGAAAAATTAATAAACTATTTCCCAAAAGATGAAAAGAAGATTGAAGTCCCAAAAGACGAAGAGAGAGAGGGTTGAATAATGAATCAAAAAAGTCGACTCACAACGAGTCGACTTTTTCTTTTGCACGGGATGAGGGAATCGAACCCCCGCTAGAGGTTTTGGAAACCCCTGTACTACCATTATACGAATCCCGCTATATAACAAAATATAGCACATTAGCGCTATACTCTGAATCTACTTAGTTTCCTTATGCGAAACGTGCTTTTTGCAGAATTTACAGAATTTTTTAATTTCTAAGCGTTCTTTTAGAGTTTTTTTATTCTTATGAGAATTATAGTTAATACGTTTGCATTCTGTACATTCTAATTTAATCATGTTATCTTGAGACATAGAATTATGGTTTTAATAATTAATACTTGGTTAATTTACTATAACTAGTAGAAAAAGTCAAATATTCTTTTAATAAATGAAATTGGTTGTGTAGAAAATAGAAATTAGTAATGGAAATTGGAAAATAGAAAGAGAATAGTTGCGCTAATTTCCAATTTCTATTTTCCCTGCCTGCCGGCCCGCTTCGCCAGAGCTATAGCGAGGCGAGCAGGCAGGTATTACGAATTTCTAATTTCTAAGCAACTATTTTTACTTCGTATCTTTAATAGACAACGCTGGTCTTAGGCCGATTAAAATCACTACAGCAACTACTAAAAAAATATATTGCAAAGGCAGGAACTTCAGCAAAATTGTCGCTGATAATGTTCCAAAAAGCCAAGCAACCGGCCGGATATCGCGGAACAAATCAATTAGGTCCATATCTTTTTTATTAACTATTTTGAAAAAATGAACATCCTGCATGGCTTCCACTAAAGAAGCTCCTACTCTAGTTATAAACAAAATGGATGTCCAAACTAAAAAACTAGTTGATTGAATAAAAAATATTGATCCAGTAGAAATCATCATAATAATCAATCCTATAACCATTATTTCTTTTTCTCCTAAATAGCGATCAGCTAAATTTCCGGCTGGCAGTTGAAAAATTACAAACGGTAAAAGCATAATAGTAAACATTACGCCTAACTGTGACCATTCAAAACCAATGTATTCATGCAAATAAAGAGGTGTATATAACACCATAATACAATAAAAAAATCGTAGCACAAAAGATACTTTAAAGATTTTAGCTAAATTTTTATTATGTTTAAAAACTTTTAACAACTGATGCAATGGCCTATTTTTATAACAAGTGTTATCTTTCAAATTTTTTCTTTCCATCAATAAAATGAAAACTGTTGGCAACAACACTATTCCCGAAACAAAGTATATTAACCAATAAGAGTTAGTGCCAATAATATAACCCATAGTGATTGGCGCGATTACCCATGCAGTATTCATAATAGTCAAAAAAGTCGTCCTAATTCTTCCGGTATGCGCGGTATCTGATATATTTTCTAAAAAAACATCTATATTAATCGCTATTAAATTCCAACTCAAAAAGTGCAAAATAAAAAATAATAATACAATCCATTTATTTAATGCGTATCCCAAAGCAAAAGCGCTGATAATTAAAGTGAATAGCAAAAAAATAGTTACTAAATAATTGCTGTGTCTTTTAATAAATCGGGGAAAAAAGAAAATAGCCACTAAAGTAATAAAAGTAGCTAAGGCAATATAGATACTTATTATGCTAATATCCATAAACTGCCCCAAAAAAGAAGACTGGATATAACTAGGTAAAGCTCCGGCAAAAGCCCAGAGAAAACCAAAAGCATAAATTAGTAAAAAAGTTAATCTATTTCTGATCATAATGTTATTCCCCACAAATCTACAAATCAACTACAAATAATACAAATAGCTATTCGTGATATTTGTAGCTGATTTGTAGATTCGTGGGATAATTAAATTTGTTTATATGCTATTACTTTTATAACAATGTTTGAATAAACTTTAACAGCAACCAACATGAATTCTTTATTTTAAATTGACTGAAGGTTATAATTATTATTATACTATAAAATTACTACAAACTAAAGATTTTTATGTCAATTCTATTTTATATTTTTATCAGCGTCTTTATTGTTTCTTTAATATCATTTGTCGGCGCGATTTGTTTAGCATTAAATATAGAAAAACTTAAAAAAATAATTTTCTTTTTTGTGAGTTTTTCCGCCGGTTCACTTTTGGGTGGAGCATTTTTACATTTATTGCCAGAAATAGTAAAGGAAAATGATGGATTATCTCTAAAAATATCACTGTTAATTATTATTGGCATTTTAATATTTTTCATTTTAGAAAAATTTATCTGTTGGCGTCATTGCCATGTTCCAACCTCTGAAGACCACCCTCATCACTTGGCGATTATGAATTTAGTCGGCGATGGCTTTCATAATACTATTGATGGCATGATAATAGCCGCTAGCTATTTTATCAGTATAGAAATTGGCGTTGCAACTACTATTGCCGTAGCTTTACATGAAATTCCGCAAGAAATCGGGGATTTTAGCGTACTTATCCACGCTGGGCTTTCACGCGTTAAGGCTTTATTATTTAATTTTTTATCTGCTTTAATGGCAGTAGTGGGCGCAATTATGGCAATTGTGTTTTATAATTATATTGAAAATTTTATTCAAATTATTATCCCACTTACTATTGGCGGATTTATTTATATTGCGACTGCTGATTTGATTCCAGAATTAAAAAAAGAAAGTTCATTTTTATCTTCTTTAAAACAGTTGGTGGGATTAATTTTAGGTATTGGAGTGATGTTAGGGTTGTTGTTGATGGAAATTCACTAATGTTCACAAATTTAAAACAAATTAACACAAAATAAAAAACTCGACTTTTTTAGCCGAGTTTTTTATTTTATTTTATTTTAATTATTCATCTATATCTTCTTTATTAATAGATACACTAGCATCACTGGAACTTACTGGTTCTTCCAATGGCATTGGAACTGGTTCAGGTAAAATTCTAACATCATTATTTTGTTTATCAGCTTCATCTAATAATTCTTTAACAATCGGAATGACAATATTTTCTTGCCAGAAATAAGTTCCCTCTGGTTTTTCTAAGATTGGGAAAATAAAGGCTGGCACTAATAATTCTATATTTTCACGCTTATCTTCATTAAATTGCCAGATTTTTACATATGACAGAGTTGGTGTACCAATTTTTAATTCTTTTGTTTTAGTTGACGCAAAATATCTATTACTATAACGCCCGCCTTGTTCAGCAAATTTTAAAATTCTAGCTACATCAGTTTCTGTTTCATAATTAGAACTTTCATAATTTTGAGTCATGTAATTCATATTAGTAACTCTTTTTAAACGGACATCAACACTAATATTCATCCCGGCTACTTGTCCGCCTTCTTCATAAACCTTTTTATCGCTAATAATTAAAGGATAAACCACGCTAACTATATCTGGAACATACATTTCCACACCAGGACGAGCGTTAAGCAACCAATCCTTACGCACTTTCGGATCGCCATAATTGCTCATATCAATATTTTTTTCTTTAAGGAAATTATCTGCTATTTTAAGAAGTTCATTATCAGCTGGAATATCAGATTCTTTTAAGCGTTGAGCTTCATAGCATTTTTGATCTTGACAGACAGGACGATGGTTTTGCCAATAAATGTAATTTTCATTAATTGATATCATACCTTCTAACGGATTAATATGCACTGAATAGCCAAAATCCTTATCTTCAGCTAAGCTAATACTTTGTAATGTTAAATTAGAAAATTTATTTAAATTAACATCACCAAAATCAAAACTTTTTAAACCTTGTGCTAAAGTAGTGCCAACATTTTGATCTTTTATTCTTTTTAACACTGCCATTTTTTCTTCATCAATGGATAACTCATCGCCTTCATAAATAAATTTGTAATTAAAGCTATATGGATTTGGCATCATCATCTTTCCATCAGCAACTGCAGATTCAGACATCGCCATACCACCTCCGCCTCCGCCAGATTGTAATCTTGGCGTTCCACCTCCGCCACCAACACCCACAGCCTCAGGCTGTCCAAGTTGACTATCATTAGCATTGATTAAACTGCCAAAAGCCATATCTCCGACTTTTGTAATATTGGGTACGAAAGCTATTTTATGATTATTAACACCAATATTTTGCCAAACTGCAACTGCTAAAATTATAACTGCAATTCCAACTCCGGCATAAGCAAATTTTTTCATAGTAAACATACTTTTAAAATCATAAGTAAAATTATTTTGCGTATTTTGCGAACTTTTATTATGTAATAATTCTGTCCGCAATTTTCTCGCAAATTTTTTATCAAACTTAGTATCTGGCCGTGATACTAAAAGTTGATTGATTATTTTAATTAGTTCTGATTCATGTTCGCGAAAACTTTCATCAATAGCGTATAAATCTTGTAAAATTTGTTTAATTTGTTTATTCATATTCTTATTCCTACCAATTACTAATCTTTACTAATATACCAATAATACTTTGTAAGGCAATTTTTAATATTAATATTTTATTATATACCTAGATGGGTATTAGTATATTGGTAAGGGGTTAGACTCTTGTTAATAAAAACAAAATAAGCATAGTAAGTGACATTTCAGTACGTAGCTGTTTCATCGTCCGGCTAAAAACCATTTTACAACTAGTTTCGCTTTTCCCTACTGCCTCGGCAATTTCCGCATAACTCATATCCTGCCAAACGCGCATGATAATAATATCGCGCTGTTCACTGGTTAATTTCTGCAAATATTTTTTAACTTCACTCAACTTATTTTTAACATCTAAATCTTGCTCTATATCGCTATCATCTGATAAATCCCAAGCATCATCTATATTAGCATCACTCTTTTTAGTACGATAATAATCAATTACAGTATTGCGAGCAATACGGTAAAGCCAAGAGGAAAAAGTTCCCTTATTATCAAATTGAGCAATTTTTTCCAGCACTTTAGTGAATACTAAACTCACGAGATCTTCAGCCGTCTCTTTATGATGAGTCTTAAAATAGACAAAATCGTAAATTTTCTTTATATATCTATCATAGAGCTTGCCAAATTGCTCCATATCTCCCTGCTGGCAGGCTATTACGATATCTTTTTCATTATACATGTATATATTATAACCTATTCACTATGTATAACGAAATAAAAGAAAAAAGGTAACAAAAAACTCGCTAGATAAGCGAGAATTTTATTTTTATGCTATTTGGTAAACTTCTCCAATAAAATAGCGACTACACCGAACTTTTTCTCATCGGCGGGGGTATAAAAAGAGTGATAAACAGCAACTGCGTCGTTAATTGATGTTTTGTCGGGAATAACATTTTCTACGCCTTCATTTTGCAACATTTCAGCAAATGTTTTATATATCTTCGTACCGACAACTTTAAATGACACACCCTGTGGCGCGAGTAATAATATATCCCATATTTTGATTTGTGCAAATTTACCCTTATTCAATCTGCCTTCAACTGTTTTTTCTCCAGAAAGCAACAAAGAATGATATGGTTCTTGCACATTAAAATTAATTTGCATATATTTATATAATAACAAAAAACTCGCCTTTAAGCGATTTTATCCTATTTGGTGGGTCGGGTAGGATTCGAACCTACGAAGGCGTAGCCAGCAGATTTACAGTCTGCTCTCGTTGACCGCTTGAGTACCGACCCTAATTTAATCGAAAGCCCCACCCAAGGCGGGCAAGGCAGCAGATTTACTTGTCCGCTTTGGGTGGACAGTCTGCTTAGTTATCCGTCCGCTTTGGGTAGAACCGTTTTTTTTATTTTAATTTATTCATTGTGTTTTTAAGTAAAAATTTTAATCTATCTCTACCTTTTCCTGATTTTAAAAATTTTTCTTCATTTAGGGCATCAGTCTGATCGTTAAAAATTTCATAATAAACTAATTTCCACGGAATGCCATGAGATGTGAATTTATTATAACCACAATTATGCTCTTGTAATCTACTTTGTAAATTACTAGAATATCCAATATACTTTTTATTTAATTTTTTACTAAAAATTATATATACGTAATGCATAAATAAAGCGAAGCCCCGCCCAAGGCGGGCAGGCAGCAGATTTACTTGTCCACTTTAGGTAGAGCCACTTGAGTACTTGTCCGCCTTGGGCGGACCGACCCCATGCCTTTGCAAAGCAAAGGAAATAATAAATTCTAAATATCAAACAACAAATAAATTATAAATTATAAAATTTAAAAACACTTTAGAATTTATAATTTCTTTGGAATTTACTATTTACTATTTGTGATTTACGCCCTAAAGCACGTCCATCTGTTTCTTCATCTCAGGCAATCTCTGATTTTCTGGATTAATTGTCTTCATTATTTTATAAGCATCTAAAGCGTCTGCCTTATCCTTAATTAGTATACTTAAATTAAACATTGCGTCAAGGTACTTAGGATTTTTAGGTTCAATTTTTAGCGCTTGCTTAATTGCTTTCATTGCTTCTTTATTGTCACCTGAAGATTGATAGATTTCTGCTAAATTTAAATAATTTTTTCCATTTTCATTATTTAACTGAATAGAACGTAAATAATATTCTTTAGATTTCTTTAAATTCCCCTTATCTTTAGTAATATCCGCCAAATTACCATAAACTTCAGCGTCTTCTTCGGTAAGTTTTAGAACATGTTCTAAAGTTGATTTTGCTTCTTCAGTTTTATCTATTTCTAAATATAATAATCCCAACTTCTTGAAAGCTTCAATATTTTTACTATCTAAACTTATTATTTTAATATAGCATTTTTCTGCTTCTTCATAAGCTTCTTTACGTTTGAATTCTTCAGCGGATGAAAAAAAATCATCAAGTTCATCTACACTTCCTTGTTTAATATCAGAAGTGCGCGCATAATGTTCCTTTAAATTAATTAATTTATCATACGCTTGTTTAATATAACTACTAATCCAGTTAGTAACTGGTTTTATAAAACGTTGGATTGACACCCGCCCACGATTTAAATTTCGTTTTAGTCGATTATGAATAATCTGCTGTTTAACACGTTTTTCTTTTTCTTGAGGAATAGACTCAACATCCAAGCTTACTACTGCTGGAAATTTTTTACTTACTATATAAATAATAACTCCGCCGGAAATTAATATTAAAATAAGAGGAATAATATTGTATAACATAAATTAGTTACTTAGTTAATTAGTTACTTAGTTGATAAATAAAAACTAAGTAACTAATTAACTGATTAACCCCTGCCTTTTACAGGCGGGGTAAACTAGCTAACTATTATTAGGCTTTTCCTGCCGAACCAAACAATTTAATCTTTTCTTCTACTGCTTTCTGCACTGCATCAATACTAGGAGCTAATATTTTGCGCGGATCTATTTCTGTTTTTTTATTCTTTAAAGTCTTACGAAGCGCAACTATAAACTCTTTACGCAAACGGGTATCAATATTTATAATCCTAATGCCTTGCTTGATAGCTTTTTTAATTTCTTTATTAGGAATGCCAGACGCGCCATGCATAACTAAAGGTACTTTAATTTTTTTATGAATAGCTTTAAGTCGCTTAAGTTCAATATGTTCATCGCCGACAAACATGCCGTGCATATTACCTACTGATATAGCTAGGGTATCAATTTTTGCACCTCTGACAAACTCAACTACTTTATTAGGATCAGTCATATAGTCGTCAGATTTTATTTCTTTATTTTTTCTTTTTAACAAACCTTCTTTGCCTAGAATAGTTCCTAATTCTCCCTGCGCCCAAACTTTATTTTTATGAGCATAGGTAGCTGCTTCTTTAGTTAAAGACATATTTTCATCATAGGGAAGTTCTGACCCATCAAGATGAATAGAAGAAAATCCGGCCTTAATACATTCCATTACGCTTAAAAAACTTTTGCCATGATCAAGATGTAAAGCAATTGGTACATTAATTGAATCATTCTTGGCAATCGTTTGCACAATATGAGTAATCGGCTTTAAACCTGCATATTTAATAGTACTTTCTGAAACTTGAATAATAACCGGCGCTTTTTGCGCTATGGCCGCCCTAACTATCGCTAAAGTTATTTCTAAATTTTGAGTATTAAAGGCGCCAATGGCATAACGCTCTTTTTGCGCTTTAATTAAAAGATCTTTAATGTGAACTAACATAAATTTAAATTACTAATTTTTAATTATATTAATAAACTCACCTATTTTTAAGCTGGCGCCACCAATTAAAAATCCATCAATATTATCTAAGTCGCTAAAACCTTTTACATTTTCAGCATTAACACTACCGCCATAAATTACTCTGATTTGATTTTTCACTATATCAATGCCAAATAAATCAACTAAAACTGCATGGATAATCTCGTGCATATTTTCCGCATCTGCCGGCTCAATAACTTGCCCAGTGCCGATGGCCCAAATAGGTTCGTAAGCTACAACCAGTTGCTGTTCAGCTAAAAGACTAATACCACCGAGCGCTTGTTGCAATTGATCTGTAATTACATAATCGCGTTTATCTTCTTCTTTATCTTGCAATGTTTCGCCAATGCAAATAATCGGCGTTAAATTTTTTATCGCCAACACTGCTTTAATTTTCTGATGAATCATCTGATAATTTTCCAACAAGTATTGACGGCGCTCGCTATGACCAATAATTACATATTCACAGCCAACTTCTGTCAACATACTAGCAGAAACTTCACCAGTGTAACTTCCCTTTTCTTCCCAAAAAACATTTTGCGCGCCCAATTTAATAGCGCTATCTTTTATAATTTCGCTTACATCTTTTAGTACAATTTCCGAGGAACAAATTACAATTTCCCTGCCCGCCAAGTCGGAGGGTTTATCTTCACTTTTTATATTACTAACATATTGTCTAGCCAATTCCAAACTCTTCTTAATCCCTAACTTCATTTTCCAATTGGCGATGATAATTTTGTTCATAAATTTATAATAAAAAAATTAAATTGTTAAATATACTGCGTTAGGCGACAGTTATGCTTATTTTTATTTTATAAATTTTATTTCAATTTTGGAATCAATGCAATCTTTGCTCGGAGGAGCAAGATCCAAACCATCCCTGTCTTTATCAAAAGCAAAACTACAATCTATACCTATATCTAATGTAGCTATTTTTTGTTGGGTTGGGCTATAAAGCACACTCCTTGACCCATAACTAAAAGGCGGGGAACACTGTGCTTTATTTAAATTTTCACTATTATCTATAATACTTACTGCATAGGTATAATCATTTATTTTTTTCTTTTCTCCTAAATTACATCTTAATCCATATCTATCTTTTAAAAATTGTTCTAAATCATTATCGTTTTTTATATTATCAATAATATTAATTTTTAAACCAGTCCCTTCTTCTTTCTTAATGCCAGCCAAAGTTTCTTTAACTTTTCTACATGATTTATCTGGATCTTTAACATAATAAGAAGATGCTCCGATATATAAAAAATTGTCATCTGCAAAAACTTTTAAAGGAATCACGTCATTTATTTCGCTAGTATGGCATCTATTTGCAGAATAATTTGCGTCTACATATTTAGGATAATTAATTTCAATGCCTAACTCTTCATTGCGATAAATCTGCCAGTTATTAGCAGATTGTGTTTGCCACCACCAAAAACCTCCGCCAATAATAATTGCAAAAATTAAAATAATTATTCTTTTCATTTGTATATTCGTAAAAAATTCGTAATTCGTAGGTATTATTAAAATATTTTAAATATCCCCAAACTTCCTAATGTTATAATTACTCCCGATATTATAACCCCTGCACTAATAAATAGCAAAGCGCGCCAGGGCTTAATGCCAAATAGAAAAGATGCTATACTTCCAGTCCAGGCTCCAGTAACTGGCAAAGGAATAGCGACAAAAATCATTAAAGCTATTTCGCCCCATTTTTCATACTTTTTAGCAAACTTTCTCTCTGCCCTAGTAAAAAACCAGTCGAAAATCTTGTCAATAAAATTAGCCCGATTACTCATAAATGAATAGACTTTATTAAGACTATATACAATAATAAGAGTGGCAATAATATCGCCAATACTAGACCAAAAAATTGCTTGCCAAACAGACATTTTATAAATTCCTAGAGCAACTGGTATAGATACCCTATTTTCCGCGATCGGAATCATAGTCATTAATAAGATGGCTATTTGCGGAGGAATATCTTTAAATAATTCTATATAATTCATGTTTAGTTGATTAGTTACTTAGTTAATCAGTTGCTTAGTTTTTTATTGTTTACTGATTTTTTGTTTTTTAAAAACTTAATATAACCGTTTATACCTTTTATTAATTCAATATATTTTTCTACAGTAAAATTTTTTTGATATGCTCTTTCAATTCCACTTTTTGTTTCTTCTGCTTCACCTCTAGCTATATATAAATGATTTATTTTTGTACCAAATGAATATTTGCCATAACTTTCTGCAATATTATTTGGCACCGAAGAAGATGATCTTTTTAATTGATCAATACTTCTATATTTTTCTTCTTTTGGAAATTTTTCATCGCAAACTCTATAAACAAAAACTTCTAATCTAACAGCCATTTTATAAATCTTTAAATTTTCTAAACCTGTAGCCATAACTGTGTAACTAATTAACTGTGTAACTATGTAACTAAACTAAGGCCAAAGATAATTTTCAAATACCCAGCTAACTAATTCATCTGTTTCTGTAAAACGCAAATCTACTCCACTACTGTCTAATACTACGGAAATTATTTCATGTTCATCTTGTTTGAATTGACCAGTAAAACAAAAACCGGCCACGCCTAAATACCCTGTCTTCCCACCTATAACTTCATAACCATTTTTTTGTTTTAATAACTGATCAGTGCTTTCAACTAATCGCTGTTTTCCTTGCTTTGTTTTTAAAATATATTTTTGTTGAGAAACAATTTTTTGAATTATTTCATTAGCTAATGTTTGTTCTAATAAACTAGCGACCTCTCGCGCGGTTGAAATATTATCTGAACTTAAACCAATCGGATCAACAAAGTATGTATTCTTTAATTCCAGTTCTTCAGCTTTAATATTCATTTTTTTAACAAACTCCTGCTCGCTCAACCCCAACGCATGTACCAAGGCAATTGTAGCTGTATTGGCTGATCCAACTAAACTGGTATTTAATAAAGTTTTTATCGTAACGCGATCACCGTCAAATAAAAAAATGCGTCCACCTTCCCGGCGATCATCTTCAGTTATCATATATTCCCGATTAAAATCAGGCGCTTGATCTAAAACCACTAAAGCAGTCATTAACTTTGTAATACTAGCAATAGATGATTGTGTATCAGAATTTTTTTCATACAATATTTTTTTACCTTCTTTATCAATAATAATTACAGATTGAGCGCTTACTTCTGGAACCTGCGCAACGTCTTGCTTAAGACGCAAAGTTAATTCACGGTCGTCACTCTTTGGTAAGGCCACGTTTTCTTGCGCGCCTTCAGCGACTTCCATTACACCCATTACTTGCGCTTGAGTTTCATCAACATTAAAATTATCCTGTACTAAAACAAAAGGGTTTATTTGTAAAAAAAATAAGGTTGTAATTGTTATGATGGTGGTTATTATAATCATTTTATTTTGTCATTTCTTTTTTTGTCATTGCGAGGCCGTAGGCCGTGGCAATCCCGTGAGGATTAAATAATGGTATTAACAAAGTATCTTATTAACACTCACGGGATTGCTTCGCTTCGTCCAGCCCCTCGCGAGGAGCTGGACTTCGCTCGCAATGACAATTAAGCTTCTCCTTTTAAAAACTTATTTATATCTTCATTGCTATGCAACTTATCATAGTCTGGCAAGTCTTTTACACTATTCATACCAAGATGCCTTAAAAAATCTAAAGTGACTGAATAATAATTTTCCCGTTTTTTTCCATCCCGTTTCTCCGTAACCAAGCCACGCAACATTAAATTACGCATAATTAATGAACAATTAATTCCGCGAATTCTTTCTAATTCCAATTTAGAGATCGGCCCACGATAAGCAATAATTGTCAAAGTTTCAATTGACGGCTTAGTCAACTCTCCAGTCATTTCATCTTTAATAAATTTCTGTACTAACTCGGTTGAATCGCTATGGGTTGCTATTTGGACATGATCATCAGTTTGTAAAATTTGAATGCCTCTCTTTTGCTTTTTATAATCATCACTTAATTCTTGAACAGCCTTTTTAATATTCTGCATTTTAACTCCACTGCTAATGGTGGTAGCTATTCTTTTAAAAGCAAGTGGCTTGCCGGCAATAAACAAGAGAGATTCTATTTGTTGTTTTAACTCCATAGTTCAAAATTTTTTGTACGGATTAAATAAATTTGCGAACCATTGATACGAATGCTTTGTGCTGATTTAATTATACATGCAACTATCCGAATGCCACGAATCCCGAGTGCTCGGGATTATTCGCTTTGCCAGCTGGCGAATTGCAGATTTTTATCCACACCGTAGCTTTAGCGAAGGTGGAAGCATCACATTAAAATAGATTAGCATCACATTCTACTAATTTGAATATCTCCAAATAAAATTTTCTGCTGGGCCGATATTGATTTTTGCTTCATTAATTCTAATAAGGCAATAAAATTTATAATCACGTTAATTCTGTCGCCTTTTTTTTCCAACAACGAATTAAAACTGACTTGTTTTAACTTTTTTAAAGCTTCTTTGATTAAAGCAATTTTTTCATCAATGCTGATTGATTTTATAATTGTATCTTCTTCTAAAACTTCTGGCGGTTTTACCATATTAACAACTTCTTGAAAGATTGAATGCAAAATTCCCTTACTTACATTAGGTGGCGGATAAAATACTCCTTTTTCAGAAGCAGCTAATTTAAGCATATCACGCCCATGCATAAAATTTCTTTTTTCTAATATTTTTTCAACAACCCTAGAAGCTTCTAAAAAATCTTTATAAATCTTCAGCTGATTGGCAAAATCCTGAATTTCTTCTTCATCCTCATCTTTAATTAAATATGGCAACAAAGTCTTTGACTTAATAAGCAAAAGACGGGCCGCTATTACTAAAAAGTTAGCCACCTCTTCAGGATCTATATTTTTATTATTTTCTATGTATTGAATATACTGGTCCGCAATTTTTGCTAAACTAACCTCGGTAATGTCCAATTTTTCCTCTTCAATCATAGCCAAAAGCAAATCTAACGGACCCTCGAATTTTTCGGTATGTATGTTCATAAAAACAAGAAAACAAAAAAGCAAAAAAACAAGAAAACAATGTGTAATTTTTTATTTTCTCGCAACTTTATCTAAATTATCAATCTCTTTCCAAAGCATAGCGCATAATTCTTCAGCCATCTCCAATCCTATAAGATAATTTTCTTTACTTAAATATTCTTCTATAAAAGAAAAATATAATAAATATTTTGATTCTTTCAAGGAACCGAAGGAAATCTCTAAAAAATTTAAACGTACTAATGGTTTTTTTCTAGCATAACCTTCAATATAATTTAAAACGACTGATATAGATGCTCTGCGAATTTGTGAAACAACTCCATACAGCTCACTTTTTGGAAAATCTTTAGTAACTTTATAAACAAAATGTGCATATTTGTCCATCTTTTCAACTAAACTTTTTTGATAACTATTCATAACAAGATTATTATTACTTTTTCTTTGTTTTTTTGCTTTTTTGTTGTCTTGTTTTTTTATTGTCTTGTTTTTTTGCTTTTTTGACACTCTTCTTCGCCACACTAAAACTCCCCTCACTAGCATTTTCTAAATTCAAGAAATCTTTCACTTTCATTTCTATAGAATGATTTACACCACCAGAACTAAACACAGCTTTTTTGGTCTTTGCTAGAGCTTTATCTATAATCACTGGCAATTTATACAAATTACCAAAGGCGCTGACAGTTCCATTTTTTATTTTCAAAGCATCCTGCATAACTTTTTCCCCAGGAATTTTCACTACTTTTACATCTTTTTGTTTCAATTTGCTAACATTTTTTTTCACTTTTTCTAAGTCTAGATTCTTATTAGCCGGCAAAAGCACTAAAAAATAGTCTTTATCTGCTTTCACTACTAAAGACTTGGCAATCTCTTCTAATTTTTTCCCCATGGTCATAGCCACGTCATAGGCAGTATAGACTGTTTTATGCTCTATAATATCATATGGCACACCCGCTTTTTCTAAATATTTAATAACTTTTTTTGGTAACTTTTTTTTAGACATATATTTTATCGCGCAACACATAACATAAGAGCACATAACGCTAAATAATGGCATGTTATGCGTTACACGTTATGCGTTATGTGTATATGTATTATACCCTAATTACCTATCTTAAGCAAAACCATTGACTTATTTTTAAAGTCATAATAACATTAGAGCTAATCCCGAGAGTTCGGGACTGTTTTTTAAAATTCCACAATCAATGGAGGATTGATTATGAAGAAATTACTGATTATCACATTGTTAGTCTTAATATGCTTAATTATCATTCCAGAGATATTGAACACGGATGAGGCTAAAATTTCATCTAATCATAAAGATGAAAATTCGCCAAAAACTCCAAAGAAAAACGAATTTCCTTTGGCTACCATACCAGTAGTACCAGAAATACCTAGACTAGATGGAAAAGAAAAATATTGACTTGTGGAAAAAATTTAGTTAAAATAAAGACAGATAGTTCCTTACAACTAGTATATTTACGCTACAAAAATTATGCTTCATTCTGCTTGAGAAAGGAGAATAGGAAGTTAAAGTATTTTTTCACAAGCATAAAGCGTAAACATGCTGGTATATTCGACGACACATTCGATATTTGTGAAAGCACAGGAGAAAAATCATGCCCACACATGGACCCCCCTCCGACAGTTTTTCAGTGATCGATTCCTAGGCCGAATGGCGGTGTGAACAATCATGCAACTAAATCTAAATGCTGTAAGTGGGGTTGCCCTAAGAGATGTTGCGGTATTGTAACACAATTCCATAACACCGAGGGAACCCTAACTAAAAACATATTTTTCGAGAATAGAAATTAATAGGAAAAGATTAGTCGGAAAAAACAGGTCAGACCCTAAAACTACAAGGGTGCCTGAAAAAATTAAAATTCCGCTGTCTTAAATTCTGCTAATTTCTGTTCACCTTGGTTATAACCCTCCGGAGATATTTCCCCTAAGAATAAGGAGAAAAATCATGATACGTGGTTCCCCTTTTACGAGCTTTTCGCTCTCTACGCTACGGTGATGATACTGTACTGATACTGTATAATTTTTCAACGGGATTTATGATCTTTTCGTAAAATCTAAATTCTGTTCACGAAAAATTCTAACATCGAGGTTAAAAATGCAACTGAAATATCCCAATTCCATGGTCATCTCTGCTTAAAACACTACATAGCAAGATGACCGGCAAAGATTATAGACATGCCTACGAATTCGCTGAATGCCAAAAAGGAGTAATTTCATACTACGAACAGGAAGATACGTAAAGGGAGATGGTTGAGAGGGGTGGTGACACTCCCTTAAACGCGAATAAAATTTCGCCCAGAAAATCGTGGCCAGAAAACCTCAAGATGAAAACTGGGAGAAAAATCATGAATCGAAAGTTCACTGATCGGACCGCTCGCGGAAGCCCGTCTTTGGCTTCCGCCGTCGTCCTCCAAAAAGAAAACGGTTCAACAACCGAAAACACTTCCACGTCCGGTGTCGTCGCCATTACTATAGATGGGATGACCGGTTTCGGGATCGACAAGAGAACCACCTACGTCTAAAAAAGATCAGACGAGGTCTAATCCCGTCAAGGAAGTACCACAAGGGGGCAACTTGCTAAAACTGCAAGCTCTGCCCCTTTTTAATTTTCTACCTACTGTCATTGCGAGCCGTAGGCGAAGCAATCCCGTGAGAAATATTGAAATATTCACGAGATCGTGTCGCTTCGCTCGCGATGACAGTGAACCACAAAAGAACGCTTTACAACGTTCTTTTTTTATTTATTATTTTATTATTCTAGAAAAAATCCATTCCTTTTGTCATTCCGGGCGTAGTGAAGCGAAGACCCGGAATCCAGAAAATATATATAAAAAAACAAATTTTTATTTCTGGATTCCCGCTTTCGCGGGAATGACAATAAAGCATAGAACAGTAGTGTAAAACAAAAAAATTTAGAAATGACAGTTAATTTAAAACCTAACCGGCATTGGCTGTTTTTCATTATTATCTAAAGCTTTCTTTTCTATACATTGATACCCAGCATCATGCTCCCAGTTGCTGGCAAAATAATCTTTGCTTTCATAAGGATCATTATCGTTAATATTAGATCGCTGAAAATCAGTGCAAAGTTCATATTTTTTCGTATCTAATATTTTAAACTCAAATATCTTCTTAGTTATTGGATTTCTTAAATCATCTTCAGCAATGTAATCTACTGCTTCTTTGACTGCTTCTAATGATTCTGGTAATTTATTCTCTTCAGTATAATATTGCTGGACAGCGTTTTCAATAATGCTTAAGCGATTAACAACTTCATTATCAAAACGCTTTGCTCTGGCTTCCAATGGCGACTCTACAAATAAAATTCCGCCGATAAAAATTAATGCCGATAAAATAATTACTGCGAATAAATAAATTTTATTAACTTTATTTTTTTCTCCTTCAATTTTTTCTCGCTTAATATCATGCAAATAATAATAAAAAATAGCTCCGGCAATAATTAGCACTGTCAATGCTTTTAAAATAAATTTTAAAGTCAATTCTCCATTTAAAAAATTAAAAATCGTGCCGATTGCCCATCCACCCATGGTTAAGGCAGTCACTAAAATTATCAAATAAGTCAGCCATTTTCTGATCGCTGAATCTTTGTCTAAAACGCCTGTAAATAAATTTTTATTTATCTGCCAGGCGGTCGTCAGATAAACCGGGGCCGAAACAATCATCGCGGCAATGGCATAGCGCAATAAATTAACATCATAGCGCATACTGTAATTTTCTACGATATCGGCGATATTTTTATTAATAACCTGAAAGACAACCACGCCGGCAAAAATAGCGAAAAATGCTAACGACACTAGTGATAGCAAATATAAAAATGTAAACTTGGCTGTATTGTTGTTTGACATATATTTATAATCGCATAACACATAACTTAAAACGCATAACGCTAAATTATAACACGTTACGCGTTATGCGTTGTGCGTTTATGCGTATTTGTATTATAGCATTAACTGTTATAACAAAAAAGGGCTTAATTATAAACCCTTTTCACTATTTACTATTTACTTATCACTTACTTTCAAATGCAATTCTTTCAACTGTTTATCTGTTATTTCCGAAGGCGCATCTAACATCATATCCCGTCCATCGCCAGTTTTAGGATAAGCGATTACTTCTCTAATGTTTGGCTCGCCAGCAAATATCATAATTAAGCGATCAAGACCAAGAGCAATTCCACCATGTGGTGGCGCTCCATAAGAAAAAGCGTTAAGCATGTGACCAAATCTTTTTTTCCTATCTTCTTCAGAAATTCCTAAAATTTTAAATATTTGATTTTGTAATTCTTGCTCATGGATTCTAATACTGCCACCACCTATTTCGTAGCCGTTTAAAATTAAATCATATGCGTCCGCCACTGCTTTAAGCGGTTCTTTTTCTAACATATTTAATGAATCTTTGTGCGGTCGAGTAAAAGGATGGTGCATAGCGGCAATATCTTTTGAATAGCCGGCTTCTTCTCCTTCCTTATTACTTTTAAACATTGGGAAATCAATTATCCAGGCATAAGCAAATTTATTTTCATCAATTAAATTTAACTTATTAGCTGTTTCTAAACGAATCTGACCTAAAACTTCACAAGCTATTTCCCATTTATTAGCACCAAAAAATACAATATCGCCATCTTTCGCGCTTGTTTCATCTACAATTTTCTGTGCTAAATCTTCACCAATAAATTTAATAATTGGTGAGTTTAATTTTCCTTCTTTCAAAGTGAGATAAGCTAACCCTTTAGCTTTTCTGCTTTTAGCAATTTCAATTAATTCATCAATTTCTTTTCTAGAAAACTTTGCTCCTCCGTCAACTTTAAGTGCATGAACTACACCCTTATTTTTAACTGCGTCAGTAAATACAGAAAAACCACAATCTTTAACTAATTCAGTTATTGGCTTTATTTCCATTTCAAATCGCAAGTCTGGCTTATCACTGCCGTATTTATCCATTGCCTCTTGATAAGTTAAACGAGGAAACGGCTTAGTTAGTAATTTTTTCTTGGGCGCAAACTTTTGAGTTAAATCCAACATTAATTTTTCCATTATATTTAAAACATCATTTTGTTCAACAAAAGACATTTCTACATCAAGTTGAGTAAATTCTAATTGACGATCGCCACGCAAATCTTCATCACGAAAACACTTAGCAATTTGAAAATACTTATCAAGACCAGCTACCATAAGTAATTGCTTTAACTGTTGTGGACTTTGTGGTAAAACATAAAATTTTCCAGAGTGTAAGCGAGACGGCACAATAAATTCACGCGCTCCTTCTGGCGTACCTTTTATTAATTCTGGTGTTTCTACTTCAACAAATTCATCTTTGTCCATAAAGTCTCTGATTGCTTTTATTATTTTATGTCGCAAAGTTAAATTGCTCTGCATTCTAGCGCGCCGCAAATCTAAGTAGCGATATTTCATTCTAATATCTTCATTCACTTCATTTCCCTTCTCTTCGCTGATTTCAAATGGAGGTGTTTTTGATTCGCTTAAAATTTCCAGCTCATTTACTTCTATTTCAATTTCACCTGTAGCTAACTTTTTATTAACCATTTCTTTCGGCCGTTCTGCTACTGCGCCAGTAACTTTTACTACCCATTCACTGCGTAATTTATCAGCTTCTTTGATTTTATTAGGATCAAAAGTTAATTGGGTAATACCATAACGATCGCGCAGATCAATAAAAATTAATCCGCCATGATCACGGCGGCGATGCACCCAGCCACAAAGAGTAACTTTTTCTCCTGATTGTTTAGCGGTTAATTCACCGCAAGTATTTGTTCTTAGCATATATTTTAATAATAAAAAATTAAAAAACTCATCTCTAAATACCACAAAATTGTGATAATTAGGGACGAGTTTTCACCCGTGGTGCCACCCACATTTCCCCGCTACTTGCGAGTGGCAGGGCTTCTTTACAGCTATAACGGGCTTACCCGTCAGGGTCTACTTGCCTCGCCGAAGCTTTAGCGGAGGCGAGATCGCCTCATAACTTCAACTAAACTTTCTTCCTACACCTTCTTCAGTGTTGACTGAAGTTATTATTCTGTTAAATAACAGAAGAATGGCTTTAATTAAATTGTAATTATATAATAAACAAAATATCAAAATTAGTCAAATATATACTGCTTATATTGTTTAACAACCTGCTCAAATTCTTTAACCAATTCAGTTATAAAATCTGCTTGCACAATATCTTCAAATCTATTTTCTAAAGCAAACTTCATAATATTAATTACATTTTTTGATGCTAAAATATTTCCCACCTTGCCTACCGGCTCGCCTCGCTGAAGCTCCTGCGAAGCGGGCAGACAGGCCTTAAAATTATCTAAATCTGGCTGATAACCGAGCATAGAAATTAACTTTAAAATAAAAGCGGATTGTATTGTTTGTAAACGACATTCCAATATATTATCACCACAATTATTTAATACTTCTAAAAATCTATGCAACATTAAAAAAATCTGCTCATCTTTTTCTCTGCCTTTAATAACCTGATCTACCGCCTGCGCAACTTCTCCAGATATAATGCATTTTTCATAATCATTTTTTATGTTTATAAAAACATTTTCACTGACTGCACTGCCTAAATAATCATACTGTTTGCCTTTGATAATCATAATTTCGCATAAATTTAAAGGTTCAATATGACCAGCAAGTTTGGAAGAAATTTTTTGCGTACCGCGAGCAACTAAATCCAGTTTACCAAAATCCTGTGTATAAACAAAAACGCGGGAATTACTTTCATTAAAAGCCTCCCGCTTTAAAATAATAGCTTTTGTTTTTTGGGTTACTTCCATAAGATATAAAGAAACTAAAAAACTTGCGCTTCGCTCGAAACTAATTGAAATTATTAGTTTCTTAATTTCATGGC
Source organism: uncultured Gammaproteobacteria bacterium (assembly GCA_964413295.1). Taxonomy (GTDB): domain Bacteria; phylum Patescibacteriota; class Patescibacteriia; order Patescibacteriales; family XYC2-FULL-47-12; genus CAYPRN01. The sequence goes on from CAYPRN010000003.1 coordinate 23,335, forward strand.
GAAGCGTAGCGAGCTATAAAGTTTCCGTTAGTTTCCTAATTTCTAATTTTTATCAAGATATCCTTGAAGTATGCTCACGGCTGCAATTTCATCTCTACTCGCCTTTGTTTTTTTATCACCAATTAATGAATCAGCATACTTAGAAGATAATCTTTCATCTTCAAAAATAATTTCCATATCAGGCAGTTTATCTTTCAACTCGACCACAAATTTCTTAAAATTATCAGGTAATTCATATTCTTGATTAACAACTGAATATGGCTTGCCTATTACTACGGCATCCACATCTTCACTTTTAACAATCTCGGCAATATCTTCAATCTTTTCTACCGTACCAAAAATAACAGCAATTTTTGTTTCACTGTCGCCAATAGATAAACCAATACGTTTGGTGCCGTAGTCAACACCTAGATATTTCTTCATTTAGTTAATCAGTTACTTAGTTAATCAGTTACTTAGTTAATTGCACAGATAAAACCGTGTAACTAATTAACTGATTAACTAATTAACTTTCTGTAATAACCACATGTCCATCATCTGTCACCGCCACAGTGTGTTCAAAATGAGCCGCTAAACTTTTATCTTTGGTTATAAAACTAAAGTCATTTTTTCCAGTAGTCACCTGCCAATCCCCTTTGGTTACCATCGGTTCAATCGCAATCACCAAACCTGACTCTAATTTAATGTCAGATAAATCCTCTTCCTCTACATCATAGTTCGGCACTTGTGGCTCTTCGTGAACCGCATAACCAACACCATGCCCTACCAATTCGCGCACTACATTAAATCCATTTGCTTCAGCGTTAATTTGAATAGCGCGGGCAATATCATACAAAGTATTCCCCGGCTTTACTTTTTTAATTGCTAACTCTAAACACTGTTCAGTTGTTTTAATAAGCTTAGCTGTGTCAGCTTCAACATCTCCCACCGGAACAGTAATAGCAGTGTCTGTAAAAAGATTTTTATATTTCATCCCAATATCTAAACTAATAATATCTCCTTGTTCTAAAAATCTACCAGGCTTTGCCGGAGCATGCACAATCTCTTCATTAATTGATGTACATAAAGCAGTCGGAAATGGCTGGGAATTTTTTGACTGTCTATAACCTTTAAAAGCAGGGACTCCCCCTGCTTTTTTTATTAATTCAATTGCTTTTTGCTCAAGCTCTGCTGTGTTAATTCCTGGCTTAACTAAATTACCTAGCTGTTGTAAAATCTCAGCCAAAATTTTTCCTCCTTCTCGTAAAATTTTTATTTCTTCTAGTGTTTTTAGTTTAATCATATGTTCAAGCTACTTTTTACGTATTTACGATTTTGTCAAACTATTAATTAGAAAATAGTTGTTTAGAAATTTGAAATTAGTAATAGAAATTGGAAAATAGAAAGTCGGAAGTTTTTTCTAATTTCCAATTTTTATTTTCTATTACTATTTTCTAATTTCTAAACAACGAATTTCTATTATGATTAACGAGTTACAAGCCATTTAAAAACGTACAGTTATATTTCTACAAATGCTTCATAATATCCTCTGCCACCTTATCAATAGACTGTTCGCCATTAATAGTAACGCACATTTCTTTATAATATTCCTTTAGTATTTTAGTTTGTTCATTGTAAATTCTTAGACGCTCTCTAATTGCGTCTTCTTGGTCATCTTCTCTTTGCGCTAAGCGGGAAATAATTTCCGGAGCCGGCCGAGGTTCAGTATATAAATTATAAATTTTATTATCAACCGGATCATAACGACGGTTAACTAAACGTTTAACAGATTCTTCATCTGAAATTTTAATTTCAAATACATTAGTAACATCAACTGTTTGGCTTAAAGATTTGGATTGTTCTACTGTCCGAGGAAAACCGTCTAAAATATATCCGTTTTCACAATCTGTCTGAGCAATGCGTTGATACATCAATTTAAAAACTAAATTATCAGAAACCAACCCCCCTTTAACCGTTGCCTGTTTTATTTTTTCATCTACTTTAGCGACTTGACGGAATAAATCTCCAGTGGAAATATGCGGGATATTTAATTTTTCAGACAAAATTTTTGCCTGCGTTCCTTTGCCTGATCCTTGCGGACCAAATATAATAATAACTTTTTTATTCATTGTTTTTAAACTTCTTTAATATTTATATTAAGTGGCTAAATTTATTCTAGGCGGAGGTGTTGGAGCTTTTGACATTGTATTACTAGCAGGCGTATTTGTCAATGAACCAATTGTTTGAAATGGCCTAAGTGGCTTTACTGCGCGACTCTTATCTAACGCCCGCAAATATTTTGGCACAACTGGTTTTTTTTCTTTAATGTCATCGCCTCCGCTAACAGCTTTGATAATTTGTTTTCTTTTGCTGATTTGACTACCACTTACGCCAGCTTGTTTTAATTTTTCTGTTAAACCTCGTTCTGTAATTCCTCCTTTTGCCATATCAGCAACAGCTTCTTTAGCTTTTGTGCCTTGTAGTGTTTCGCCTTCAATTTTTACTTTACCAAATTCACTAGATGATACATTTTCAATGTCTCCTTGATAAATTTTATTTGCCATATGTTTATCCTCTATAAATTAAAAATGCGATATAAAATATGTATAAAGCGACAAATGTTCCGCCTTGCCAGCGCTGTAAGATCTGTTTTTTGCCGATAAACATAGATATAATCAATAGTACCGTAACGGCTATTACTATAAAAATATCTGCGTTTAAAGCCGGGGAAAATTCAATCGGACTGATAGTTGAACTGACGCCTAAGACTAAAAAAATATTAAAAATATTAGAGCCGACAACATTGCCGACAGCAATATCCACTTTTCTTTTATAAGTGGCGGCGACCGAAGCGGCCAATTCCGGTAAAGAAGTGCCGATGGCGATAATGGTCAATCCGATAAACGCCTCGCTTAAACCAAACAGGCGGGCAATAGCCATGCCACCGTCAACTATGAATTGTGATCCTAGCGCCAAGCCAACCAAACCGCCGATTATCATTAAAGAAGACTGGAACATACCGCGACTTTTCACTTCCAGATTCTGCTTTTCCGATTTCATGATGCTAAATACATAATACATAAAAATTATAAAAAAACTTAAGAGAGCTAAACCCTCGCTACGGGATAAAAAATTAAAGTTGTAGCCGTCAATAAATTTATCATTGGCCAAAATGCCAATCATTAGCACTGCCAGCAAGCTGAAAGGAATCTCTTTACGAATGGTATTTCTATGGACTGTTAGCGGATAAATCATGGCCGATATGCCTAAAATCAATAAAATATTGGCGATATTGCTACCTAAAATATTGCCGATAGTTATACCGGCGCTACCCTGGATGCTGGCAGTAACATTAACGAATAACTCTGGCGCCGAAGTACCCATTGAAACAATAGTCAAACCAATAAAAAGTGGCGACAAACCGAAACGTTTGGCGACTGCTGAAGCGCCCTCCACTAAATAATCGGCTCCCTTTATTAATATTATAAAGCCGACAATAAATAAAAAATAAATCCACATAAAAACTAAATTATCTGTAAATTAAAAAACCGATATATAAAATATATAAAATTATAAAAACATACCCTTCCCATCTTTCCAATATTCTTTTTTTGTTGGTGTAAAGGGCGACGAGTAATAATATTGTTGCCACGCCGGCCACCAAAATATCAAAATTTAAATTAGCGGAAAATTCAACCGGCCGAATTAAAGCGCTGACTCCCAATATCCAAAATATCCTAAAAATATTGGAGCCGACCACATTCCCGACAGCAATATCGGTTTTTCCTTTATAAGTGGCTACACCAGAAGCCGCCAATTCCGGCAAAGAAGTGCCGATGGCGATAACTGTCAGCCCTATGACAGATTCTTTGATTTTTAAAAATTGGGCTAGCTGGACCGCTCCGTCCACAATCCATTTTCCTCCTAAAATTAATAAAGCGCATCCGCCTAAAATCATCAATGCTGATTTTAAACGTTTATGCCCTTTAGCAGGTGTCCTCCGCCCTTTTATATGCATGGCGCCAGCGACCGAATATAAAAAAATAATAAAGAAAAAAATTAAAATTAAACCATCGCCCCGGCTTAAAATATTAAACGGCTCATGAGTGATGAATTTATCATTGACCAAAACCGCTAAAACAACAACCGCTAATAAGCTTAACGGAATTTGACGACTGACTGTCGCCACATTGACCGTCAACGGGGTTATTAAAGCGGCTGTCCCTAAAATAAGCAAAATATTGGCAATATTGCTGCCTAAAATAGTGCCAACGACTATGCCGGAGCGCCCCTCAATACTGGCTATTAAATTAACAAATAATTCCGGCGCTGAAGTGCCAAAAGCAACAATAGTCAAACCGATAAAAAACGATGTCCAGCCAAGCTGTTTAGCTATAGAAGATGCTCCCTCCACTAAATAATCAGCCCCCTTAATCAATACTACAAAACCGAGGATAAATAAAATATATATCAGCATAACTATAATTGATAGATTATATGTTTATCATAGCATATTCAAGCTATATTTGAAAATTTTTGTAAAAAAATAAAACCCAGTGGATGGGCTATTTTTTACTACTTGCCTTGCCGTAGTTTTAGTGTAGGCAGGTCACGGTTTTACGGCGTATCCAAGTTCGTAGATAGAAGACTACTTATGTGCTACGTTTTATTTTCGTGGTATTTAATTTACGCTGTGGACAAGCTATTGATATTTTTAACAAATTTGCTATACTATAAGTGTATTTGGGGAAAGGCGCCGACCGTTAGGACGGTGGCTTTTTTCTTTTTAATAACTAATATTAGCTATTTTTATACTCTAAAGGCAATCTTTGTTTTAAATCTTTATTAACAAAAATATTAAATTTTTTATTACGAAACCCTTCAGTAAAATTTTTAACTCCTAAATTTTCTTTAATAAATTTAACTAATTCCTTCTTATTTTTATCTCCCTTATTAATAATGTTAGTTGCCATTTTTAAATCATAATTAATTGCCCCAATAAAAAGATCAACAACCTGCAATAAATCATTTCCTCTTGAATCAAATCGGCATACTCCGATCATAACTAAGCGTCTAGCATTTCTATTAATTGTATTTTTTACTCCAACCTCATAATAAACATTTTTTGGAGTTGTTACGTGGTCAGCTAATAATATTAAAATCTCATTAGGACTTAAGGCTGATTCAGCTAAACGAATTGAAATTTCTTCATAAGCTGTCCACGGATTACCATTAAATTCTCTTTGAAAATAATTACCATGTTTGTCTACTGTATAAGAATAAAACCATATACTTTTAGTATCCAAAAAAGCATCAATAGCAAATTTAGCAAAATCAATATTACGCCTAGATAATTTATTAAATTTCATTTCATCATGAAAATTTCTCTTATTTCTCTCATAAACTAATTTGCTATACAAATAATATGGTTTTGGCTACATTTAATTAAATCTACCGTGAAAAATGGAGCAGTTTTTGGATCTAAACTCCCACTTTCATCAAAAAAACAAAACTTAGTCCAAATTTTATTATATTCTTTCAATTTCAGCTCTCCTGTTGAATCTACATTATCATGATCTTTATTTTTTCTTTTAAAAAACATATTTTTAATATTTTTAATTTATTTCTCTAATCTTTAGTCTAACTCTCAAAAATACTAAAGTCAAATAAAAAAGCCGTAATTTGTAAATTAAAATCACGGCTTGGATATTTTAACAAAACTATCTTGTTTTATTTCACCAAAAAATAACTAAAATATCCCCACCAAATTCTGGTTTCACCTCACTATCAGAACAAAAGAATCTGTTTTTTATTTCTTCGGCCACTTCTTCTGATTTCACAACTCCTGTAATAATGACTGATCCGTTTTTATAATTTTTTACCGGAGTTCTACATCCAAATTCATTAAAAGCCACTTCTACTTCCATAATATAATCGCAACTCGCCACTTGCCCGTTGTCAGGATTTCTTACTTCAACTGTTACTTTTGTTTTTTTGCTCATGTTCTTTCTCCTTTACCCCGTGCCTTTCTTAAAAGGCTGGGTTGACTTAAATTAAAGAACAAAAAAAACTGGCTCCCGCCGTTAAGCGGAAGCCAGTCTTGTTTCCCTAATGATGTTTTACTTTATTTTTGTGGCAAAACACCACCAAAACCTACACTTCCGCTTTTGCGGAAACCATAAAACCCAAAAAAGTTAAATGTAGATTTTGCTAGTGTCTTATTCATACCTGTGGATATATTAACATATATTTTTAAAAAGCGCAAGAGGTTATCCACAAAAAAGAAAATAGCCGTTTTTTCAATAGAAAATAACGGCTATTTTAATAAACTAAAGTACATGATTAAATCTTTTTGGCCAAAACACACAATCTGCTATTTCCACTTCTTCAGGATCAAGACCTAACGCTATAATAGCGCCATTAATCGCTTTCTTTTTTGCTATTTCTTCATCTTCATCAACGGCGCTACCGCTACATGACTCTTTTTTGCCTTCAGGACTAACAACCACACCAACTCTCCATTGTTCTCCATCAGGTCTAATATTACCATCTGTAATTCTCACTACTGTTTTCTCTTCAATAGCGCTCATAATTTCACCTCCGTTTGTTTGATTATTTTTTCTTGTCCGATAAGCAAATTGCTTATCGGACAAGCTGACCTACTATCCTTGAAGTACCATTAATTCCTGTACCGCGCCAGTCAATTTTTTTCCCGTCTTTCACATGCACAAAATCAGGCCATTCAAAATTTGATCCGCCTTTTTTGATTCAACTAAAAACTTTATTCCCGGCGCGTTCAGCCCTTGCGCATATTCTTCAGCAGTAGATAAATTAGGAAATGTAGCCTGTAAAAAAGCCTCACTTGACTTTGAAGTAACTCTATAAACAGCTGTAGGATGTCCCATTTTTCTTCTCCTTTCTAAGAAGAAATAATAGTGAAAGGATCAATATTTCTTACAATGGCAGGTATTATTCTTTTCTGCAAGTCCTTAAGGTGAAATTGTAGTGATTCTCTTTTCCCTGAAGCAATTTTTTTTTGCGACAGCTTTTCTTCTATCGCTGTCGCCTGATCGCAACAACGTAGATACTTGTCATACAAAACATCTGAACCGTTTAATCCTGATTCTTTATTTGCGCTCATTTTATTTCTCCTTCTTGCCCCGTCCTTTCGTGAGAGGCGAGGTTTTGGTTAGCTTTTTACAAATTTTATCAATGCCGCCATTTAAACGCTTACTTCCATGCCCATTCTTTGAGAAAGAAAACTTAATGTCACAAAAGTCTTTTTTACCTATCAAACTTAATGCCCCTGCGATCGCATCCTTTAATGCCTGCTGAACATCTTTTCCTTCTCCACTCCACCGCACCTTAAAACTCCTTTTTTCAGAAATTAATTTAACGCAAATATTCACATTGACAGTTTGACTGCCTCTTTTTACACTTCCGTTTCTACTGATAACCTTTTCAAAAAAAGGCCTTTCTACAAACTCTACACTTACTTCATTTTTCTCATCTGACATGATGTTCGTCCTCCCTCTGTTTTGTTATTTTTCTTGTTCGATAAGCAATTTGCTTGTCGGACAAGTATATTATTTTGTTAATGTACAACTGTCATTTTATTTTTATCTTTTTGTCCTTTTTGTATTAAAAGGTAAAATTAATTAAAGATCAATTTAAAAAAGCCATCTCTTGGATGGCTCTTTATTTTTTATTTTATTTAAACTTTTATGTATTTAGCCATCCAAAATAATCCTTAGTAAGTACTAAGGCAATAAGCATTAAGATGACTAAAATATTATTTTTTATAATTAAATTCATATTTTTATTATTCTTCATCACCGTCATCCTTTGTCATAAAAAACTTAGCGATTATCACGCAAAAAGCCGTTATTAGAGTGGCTATTAAAACGATTGGCTTATTAACGGTTTTAGCTAATTTCTTCATAAAAATCATTGAAAGTTTATCCTAAATTCAAATTAATATTAAGCAATAATATAATAGCTTTAAACTTAAATCCTTATCCTACTAATTACGAATCACTTACTAATATACGAGTACTACTTAAACGGTTTATAAAAATATAAACTATTAGTTTGCTAAAGTAGGTTAATAGAATATTGGTATATTCGTAAAAGATTCGTAATTAGTAGGGAAACAAAGTCTGTTTATATAATATGCTTTATATATATCAGAATGAATTTAAAAAAACTTTATGTGAGTTTGTGTATAGGTTATTATATAATATTTTTATTCATTTAACAAGGTTAAATATTTATTCATCTAATAGCGCTTGTTTTTTCTCCCAATCTTTTTCATAAACCACTTCATCATAAGGCATAATATAATCATGTTGTTCTGTTTCATCAAACCAAATTTCTATTTCTTTCTTAGCTTCTTCCACTGTGCCAGAAGCATGAATTAAATTACGAATACTGCGGTCATCAGAATCACTCATGTGATATGAATCTAAAGCAAAGTCACCGCGGATAGTTCCGGGCTCGGCTGAAAGCGGATCAGTGGAGCCGACTAATTTACGCGCTACTTCTACGGCGTGCGCTCCCTGTAGAACAATAGCTATTACTGGTCCAGCCGAAAAATATTTTACTAAATTCTGCTGAACATGTTGACCGATTTCTAAAGGAGTTTTATCAACTTTAATTCCCTTTTTGGCATATCCTTTTAATGCTTTTTTTCCTACATCCTCCAGCCAGGCAGTATTATTAGGGTCATAATGCTTATTAACTAAATTTTTATCAGCCCAAACCATTTTCATGGCTTTAATTTTTAGGCCAATGCGTTCAAAACGGTTAATAATTTCGCCGATTAAACCGCGTTGTACTCCATCGCCTTTAACTAAGACAAGGGTCTGTTCTTCTTTAAAATGTGTCATATTGTTTAGTTGCTTAGTTGCTTAGTTGCTTAGTTATTTTAATCACACAAACTATGTAACTGATTAACTAAGTAACTGATTAACTCATCTTAAATATTTTTTAATTTTTTCACTCACTTGCATAGGTGTAAAATCTGATTTTACTAAATAATCAACCGCGCCTAATTTATTACTGCGCTCTTTATCTTCATCTTGGCTTAAGTTTGTCAACATAATAACTGGGATATTTTTAGTTGATTCCTCGCTTTTTAATTGTTCTAACACGGCAAATCCATCCATTTTCGGCATCATAATATCAAGCAAAACAATGTCTGGCTTTTCTTTTTTTACTAATTCTACACCATCCTCTCCGTTTTTAGCCCCTGCGACATCATAGCCATCATTTTGTAAGCTAGTCTGATACATTTTTAAAATTGAGCTATCATCTTCTACAATAACAACTTTTCCTTTTTTAGACATATTTAATAGATAGTGAATAACTGAA
>CAYPRN010000004.1:0-32268 GCA_964413295.1 uncultured Gammaproteobacteria bacterium
AATTCACGCTCTGTTTTTAGGGGGAATTTATGAAAACTCTATATGAGTTCTATTATTTATTATTTTATCAGACTATTAAGTAAAAGTCAATTTATTTGATAAGTATTTTATTTATGTTATTATTTAATTGAAAAGGTGCTATTTTATGTAGTAAGGGACTATACATTTAAAGGCACCATGTTAAAAGCCAGTTGCAGAGGAGGAGCTGAAATTCCAAACTTTAACTAACAGGCAGTTTTTCCCCTAGTTCCCTGTATCTTAGGTCCTACTCTGCACCACTAAATTTAGTTCTTTGAATAAGCCATCCCCAGTCCACGCAAAAGTCCGACAAAGTCGAAATTTATTTTAACTTAAGCTTCCTCCTTTGCTTAAGCCTTTGCGTGGACTTTTATTTTTTATACCACTCTATCGTTTTAGATAGACCTTGCTCAAAATTCATTTGCGGACTCCAGTTGAGTTCGTTTTTTATTTTAGAGCTGTCCACGGCGTAGCGAAAATCATGACCTTTTCTATCTGTTACATATTCAATTAAACTCTTCGGCCCAAGGCCGACCAGCCTTGGGCTGGCATCTCCCTTTATTAGTTTTATTAATTTTTTAGTTAATTCTAAGTTTGTAATTTCTTCATCTTTATTACTTTGCCCACCAATACAATAAGTTTCGCCCAACTTGCCTTTCTGTAAAATTAAATCAATCGCTGAACAATGATCTTCCACATAAAGCCAGTCTCTAACTTGTTGCCCAGTGCCGTAAACCGGCACTTTTTTATTATTTAACAAGTTCGTAATAAAAAGTGGAATTAATTTTTCTTCATGCTGGCGCGGTCCATAATTATTAGAACAATTAGAAATAGTAATCGGCAGTTTATGTGTATGCCAATAAGCTCGCACCAAATGATCTGAGCCCGCTTTAGAAGCGCTGTAGGGACTTCTGGGGTCATAAGGCGTACTTTCGTTAAAAGCAGGGTCAGTTGGGCCTAAACTGCCAAATACCTCATCAGTAGAAATATGATGAAATCTTTTATTTCCATGTTTTACTGCCACGTCCAGTAGAATCTGTGTGCCAATTACATTAGTCTTAACAAACGGCGTAGAGTCTTTAATAGAGTTATCCACATGGCTTTCAGCCGCAAAATGCACTATTACATCTACTTTTTTTACTAATTTGTCCACCAGTTCTTTATCGCAAATATCGCCTTGCGCGAATTTATAGCGCATATCATCTGTAATACCAGACAAATTTTCCAAGTTGCCCGCATACGTTAAAAGATCCAGATTAACAATACTATCTGTTGAGTGTTTTTTTAACCAATAGTGAATAAAGTTAGAGCCGATAAATCCGGCTCCGCCAGTAACTAGAAGTTTCATAAATTTTCTTTTATTTTCTCTATAATTTTTTCAATTTCACCTTCTTGATATTTATAATGTTCACCACTAAAAGGTTTATGTCCGTCATCTTTAAAGCGAGGAATAATGTGCCAGTGAGTGTGAAAAACAACTTGTCCGGCATCAGCACCGTTATTGACAATTAAATTCCATGCTTTAGCGCCAACTCCTTTAATAATAGCAGGCGCTATTTTTTTAACCACAGTAATCATATACTGTAAAAGCTCCTCAGGTGTTTTTATTGTATTTTCGTAATGCTCTTTAGAAATTAAAAGAATATGCCCTGGATTAGTAGGATTAATATCCAAAAATGCCAACACTTTATCATCTTCATAGACTTTGTGGCTAGAAATTTCATTTTTAATTATTTTGCAAAAAATGCATTTATCATTCATATTTTTATATTGTCATTGAGTTTTTTATTTTATCACGGGATTGCTTCACTTCGCCAGCCGAATCGGCTAGGCTTCATTCGCAATGACAGTGTTATATTATTTTATATGGTGAATTAGGATTATCCTCCCACCTAATTTCATCAATCTCCTCCTGTTTACCTTTTCCACGATACAATTTGTCCGGCATATTAATACACCAACCCTCTGTTTCTGAAATACATTTATAACCATGTACAATTCTAGGTGGAACTATTACTAACGTGGGATTATTTTCACCTACTTCTATTTTTTCATGATTTTCCTCTTTATCCCATAAATATAATTCAAAACTTCCTGGTCCAATAAATACAAAACAATCACTCTGCTCTTTATGCTCATGTGGTCCTCTAACTTGTCCTGGTTTAGTCACACTAACATAACTCATGGTTGGTTTATAATCTTTCAAATCTATATCATCATTACGCCAAAATTCGGTTAGCCAGCCTCGTTCATCTGTAAATTTATTAAGTTTTTTTATAATTACGTCTTGTATCATAAATATTATCTGTAATAATCCGTTCAATCTGTTCAATCCGTGTGCTAATAGAACATAGATTGAACAAATTAGACAGATTTGCACGGATTATTTTTTACTAACTAATAACACAATACCAAAAGTTAACCATAAAATCAACACAAAATTTATATTAATATAACTCTGCACAATATTGGGCTTTATTAGTTCCATGGCGATAAAAATTATTAGGGCGACTAGCAATGTGTAAAATATTTCACTAATTATTAGATATTTTTGATTATTCATAGAGAGTATTTTTTGTAAAATTAAATAAGCAAGGATTAATAAGATTAATAAGATAAAATTTTAATAAAAATCATATAAATCCTATTAATCCTTGCTAAAAAATAACTTGTCTTTTAAACTTTTTCCTGTTAATTTAATCTCAATCCCCTCCACCTCAATCCAATCATCAACCTCGCTTGCCTCGCCGTTGCCGTCAGGCGAAGGCGGGTCATACACAAGTCCAGGAATAGAAAGAATAAAACTGTAAGCGCCTTTTTCTCTGTACATATTAGCTAAATCAAATTTGATAACTCTTTCTTGATTAGGTTTATAACTAGTTATAATATAATTTATATTTTCCAAATTACTACTACTACCCATCTTTTTATAATCAGGATTATATAATGCTTCTGGAGAAAAACTAAATACCCCACTGCCGGAAATAATTAAATCATCTTTGGCAAATTGAATTTTAGAAATTTGAGAATTAGTTGGCTGATGAAAAGTTTTATAAGTTTCAGTGATGTCTAAAACTTCATTATTCACTAAAATTTTCTGTAAACCACTTGGATTCATAGTGCCAATGCCAACTTGTGAAACATCCGTATAAAGCGTAATTAAATTTTCTTCAGCTGTGTCAGCCAAACGAACTTTATTAATAAATGACATTATTTCTTGGCTGGAATAAATTTGTTTAGTTACTATGTCGTCAGTTGTTTGCATCACAACTTTATAAAATCCCGGCTGTAAATTTGTTAATTCTAAATGAATTCCTTCTGCGTCTTCTGTTTGTCTAGTTTCTTCGGTCATACTTCTGTTATCTAAAATTTCTCTGGTTGCCACTGGAACATTTTCGCTGTTGTAAATAAAAATTTTAATATCATCCTTATCTTTATTACTATTTAGATCGTCAAATAAAAATTCAAATTCTATTGTTTGACCTTCAGTGTAAGTATAAAATTGATAGTCACCACGTAGAGGTCTGATAGTATGAGGAGCAGTTCTGTTTTTACTAGAAAGCGCTAATTTAAATTCATGCTCTGTAGATAAACGTTTTTGTTTTGGCAGATCATAATGATAAGTTAGAATTTCTTCTCTTACAAGAGGACTCTGCAAAAAATCATTTATAGTATCAAATTTTCTCTCCCTCTGTAAAAGTGTAATACCATCTTCTGTAATATCATCCCAGCCTTCCAGCTGATCTATAATTTTATTTTCCAATGGTTTTAATTGATAATGTTTTTGTTTATCTGCTTGTAAACCTAATTCTATAATTTTCGGCGCATTATCACTGATTTTATATTTTATAGTTACATTAGCTTCATTAAATGTCCGCTGGGTTTGTAAATTAAAATAAACCGGCTCGCCTACAATAATATTCTGACATTTACCACTAGTCCTATCTTTTGGCTTTAATTTAGATATAAAAAAAGAAGTATCACATGGTTGCCATGTATAAGTAATTTCACCAAACGGAACTACCGCCTTATATAATAAAAATAGAACTGTTATAGCTAACAAACTGAATAGAAATAAACGGATTTTTAAAATTAAATTTGACATATTTAAAAAATTTTGGTAATCTTATAAAGGTTCTTTTATTATATCTTATTTTTGAAAGGGTTGAGAAAATGAAAAAAAATCAAGTAATACAGACGAATGAAGAATTGGCTAATGCCTATATCAGAATTGAAGGTACTGAAATAGTATATTTAACTGTAGCTAAAAGAATTGAAAGATGCAGTGTTAATCTTATTAAATTTTTTGCAAAACATAATAGTTTTGGTGAATTACCTTCTAAATGTAAACTTGGTAAAAAAACTAAAACTACTTTAGTTGACATTCTTAGTTTTGGTGAAGATGATGCGCTTGCAAATAAAAAAGAAAAGAAAAAAGAAGTAAATGCTAGGATGGGATCTGTTATTAAATTCAAATAAATTTTTATTACAAAAATAATCTATACTACAGGCTTTACCCTATTTAGGATGAGCCTGTTTTTAATTATACCATATCCTCAAAACTCTCAATTACTTCTTGCGCGCATTTCTGCCAATTATATTTTTTAACTTTCTCCAAACCCTTGACTATCAAATACTCGCGCAAGTTTTTATTAGCAGTAATCTGTTTAATCGCTTCAGCTATTTCTTTTAAATCATAAGGATTAACTAAGATGCCGGCATTATCTATTATTTCTGGCAATGAAGAAGTATTACTGGCGATTATTGGTGTGCCACAAGCCATTGCTTCTAATGGCGGAAAACCAAAGCCCTCATAAAAACTAGGAAAGGCAAAAAGCTCTGCCAGATTGTACAGATGCGGTTTATCTTCTTTATTAATATAATTAATAAAATAAATATCTTCGCTATAAGCGCTTTTTTTTGCTACATCATAAATTCCGTGGTATTTCCATGATTGCGCGCCGGCAATGACTAAGCTGATTTTATTTTGAGTAATTATATCTTTTGCTTCAGGAACAATAAAATCGCCTATTTCGTGCTGGCGGTAAATCGTATAAGCCTCAATTAAGCCTTCAATATTTTTACGTGGCTCTAAATTTCCTAAATATAAAATAAATTTTGACGGCAATCTATATTTTCGTCTGACAATTTCCAAGTGTGAATCATCAGTATTAATAATTCGATACTCATCACTAATGCCAGAATGCACGACCTTAATATTTTTTTCAGGAATTCCACAAATACTGGTAATATCCTTTTTGGTATTTTCCGAAACAGCAATAATTTGATCAAAACGACGTAATAATTTTTTAATATTAATATTTTTATGCCAAAAATTCTGGCGACTGGCAAAAAAATGCGGATAATGAAAAAATGATAAATCATGAACAGTAATAATTTTTTTGCATTTATTTGACAAAGTAATAAAATTAAAATGAGGCATAAACATTAAATCTATCCCGCCTAATTTTTTATCAATCTTTGGATATTTAAAAAATTTGAATAAAAAATAGTTTAAAAATTTATTCGGATACTTGGTCTTGATTATTTCTACATTAGGAAAATCAAATTCCGGAATTCGTTCTGATAAATCACGCCAAGAATTATAGAAAAGTTTGTATTGATTTTTTTGATCCTGCTTAAAAATTTCTCGCAATAAATTAACCGTATATTCTGATACGCCGGAATAATATTTATCCATTAGTGGTCTGATGTCGATTCCTATTTTCATAACTCCCTCACCCCTGCCTTGCCGGCAGGCAAGCTCAACCCCCTCTCCCGCGGGGCGAGGAGGCTTTTGTTATTAATAAAATTAACATATTGTTCTATTTCTCTCTTGAATCTCTCTGCCCCAAATTTTTCTGCATATTGTTTAATAAATTCTGAATTAAATTCAAATTTTTGTTTATATAAAAATCGTAGTATTACATCTGCTAATTCTTCCCAAGTCTGTTCATTAAATAAAATGCCAGTCTGACCATGGATAATTGTTTCAGTTGCCCCGCCTTTGTTAAAAGCAATAACTGGTCGCCCAGAAGCCATCGCTTCTACAGCTGTAATTCCAAAATCTTCCTCTTGGGGATGAATAAAAGCTCGACAGGCAGATAAATACTCTGTCTTTTCTACTTCACTAATGCGTCCTAAAAATTCAATATTATTATTGGCCATCTTTTTAAGCCTACGTAAGTCAGGTCCCTCACCAAAAATTTTAAGAGGAATTCCTAATTTGTTAAAAGTTTTAATTGCCAAATCAAAACGTTTATAAGGAGTTAATCTACCACCGGTTAAAAAATAATCCCCCTGCTCCTGACTGATTTTAAATTTATTAGTATCAACTGGTGGATAGATGACGGCGCTATCACGTAGATAATATTTTTTAATTCTTGCTTGGGTAGTTTTAGAATTAGCAATAAAATGATCAACCCTATTAATAGTAGATAAATCCCACTGGCGCACGTAACTGATATAAAAGTTGATTGTCTGTTTAATGAATTTAGGCATTTTTAACTCTTCTAAATATTGATTATTATAATGCCAAAGATAACGCGTTGGCGTATGACAATAACAAATATGAGTTGTTTCCGGCTGAGTAATAACGCCCTTGGCAAAAGAGCTGGCTGAAGAAATAACAAAATTAAAATTACTTAGATCATAGGATTCAATAGCGGATGCCATTAAAGGCATGTACCATTGATATTTTTTAATTCCCAAAGGCATTTTTTGAATAAAAGAAGAAATTATTTTTTTGTCATTAAAAAATTTATCAATATACTCCTGTTTATAAAGCAATGTATAAATAGGCGCTGACGGATAAATATCAGCAAGCACTTGTAATACTTTTTCTGCTCCACCCAACTGGGCAAGATGATCATGAATTAAAGCAATCTTGCCCTCACCCAAATTATAATTTTTTGTATGTATATTATTCATTTTTTATAAAAAAATAAGACAAGCCTCCTTGTCTAAATTTAATTCCAAATACTAAAATTTTAAATCCAAAATCCTAAGTTCAAAGCTCAAAACAATACTAAATTATCTAAATTCAAAATTTAAAACATGATGTTTAAAATATTTATTATTTAAGTTTTGAATTTGTTTTGAGTTTTGGATTTTGAAATTTGGTATTAATATTTTATTCCACCCTTCTCTGTCGCAATACGGCAATCGGCGTTCTTACTAAAATTGCTAAATCACGCAAGAGCGACCAGTTTTCAATATAATAAGTATCCAGCTTTACTTCTTCTTCAAAAGTTAAATCACTTCGTCCAGAAATTTGTGCTTCGCCGGTAACGCCTGGTCTAATAACTAGCACTTTCTTATGATGTCTTTGATATTGTTCAACTTCTCTTGGTTGATGTGGACGCGGACCAACAATTGACATATCTCCTTTGAAAACATTAAAAAATTGCGGTAGTTCATCAATACTCCAGCGTCTAATAAATTTACCTACTTTAGTAACACGCGGATCATTGCCAATTTTATAAACTGGTCCACTTTTAGTATTCTGCCTAGCAATTAATTCTTTCTCGTATTTTAAAGCCTCTTCACTATAATTTCCACCTGTACAATGTTTTTTATAGAAAGAACGAAACTTAAATAATTTGAAATGGCCATTTTCTCTTACCCGGTCGTTCTTGTAGATAATTGGTCCAGTTGATTCTAATTTAATTAAAATTGCCGTGATTATCAATATCGGACTAAAAATAATAATAAAAAAGATCGACGCAAATATGTCAAAAATTCTTTTACTAATTCTACCCCAGCCTTCAAGTGGGGTGACTTTAACTTCAACAATCGGTATCCCACTCATCATACTCACCTCTGTCTTGAGAATTTTTGTGCCTAAAAGATCAGCTGTATACTTAAATATTATATGATATTCATCGCAAATAGATAAAATTTTTAAAACATCAATTTTAGAAAGATTAGGGTCAATTTGAATTATTTCATCAATTTTTCTCTTTTTGGCCAATTCTGTTAACTCATCAATCGCTTTATTGTCTAAATTTTTAACACGTTTAACAATCTCATATCCAAGCTTATGGCTACGACTGATAAGGGAAACCAACTTTTCTGAAGCAGGTGTATTGCCGACCACGGCGATTTTATGCGTTCCTATGCCCTTAGCATAAAGACTTCGTTGCAACCAGCGCATTATTATGCGGGCAATCACAATATAAATAATAGCCAATATCCAAGCGGCTAAAATAATAAAACGCGAAGAAAATAATTCGCGTTGAAAAAACATAAAAATAATAACAGCCATTAAACCGGTTGAACAGGCTAAAATAATTTTATATATTTCATTTACCATTCTAGTCGATGCTGTAATTTTATACAGGCCGGAAAAAGCAAAAATCATTATCCAAAATAATGTCACAAATAAAATTATGCGGAAATAATCATCAAACGGCAGACTAAAAATAATTGGTCTGATTTCCGCTGTAATTTCCGCAAAGCGAATATAGTAAGCTGATATTCCTGCCAACATTATCATTAAAAAATCCAATGGCACGAGCAGAAATGTAAAAATAAGTTCTGACTTTTTCATAGTTCAAAATTGATTGTACGGATTTATTAATATATCAAACCATTAATCCGAATTTGTTGTGTAGATTAATATCTTCCTGCAACTATCCGAATACCCCGAATTATAGTTTATCCGAATTGCATAACGTCATTCGGATGATGTAATTTGTAGAATTTGTAGTAAACATTTGGGGCATTCGGATTTGTCTGTGTCTGCGTAGATATTACAGAGTATTTGTCCGCCTCGGCAAACGAAGCGAGACGGGGATTAATGGATTGTATACTGGTTTTAATCCGTACAAAATAATTTTTACTTTAAAATTCAATAAAACCAAGGCAAATTATAAGCCGGATTTTGTTCTTTGATAAATCAAAGCAGTGATTATTTATCTAGTTCCCACATTACTGTAGGAATCTTGCGAGCTACTTTTCATCAACTCTTATTTTGAGAGTTGGTTTGCTCTTGCACTAATTAGGGTTTACCATCACTCATTGTCACCAATGAGGAATGTGTGTAGCTTATGTTGCAAGGATATCCTCATTACAACTTAAACACCACACAACTTTTCACATTTTGTCCCGATATGTATCGGAATTAGTATAGTCTCTGCGGCACTTTCCCTTGGATTACTCCAGGTGGACGTTATCCACTAATTTTTTACAGTGTCCGGACTTTCCTCCCCGAAGTATTTATCCCGTCGTATGACTGGGACTTCGGGGCAACCACTCATTTACCTTGGTTTTATTAAATTTTAAAGCGCGTTTTCTGCATATACTTTAGCATTTTTAGTAAAAAAAGTCAAGAAAAAGAAAAACCCACGGATAAAATTCTGTGGGTTTGATAATTATTGTAATTTTACTAATATCTTATAAACCAGTAAAAATTAAGTACATTATCATAGCAACAAGTATGGCTATCATTCCTCCTGTAATTTCCCACCATAACATTTTTCGCGCACGTTCACTACCATCCTCCAATAAAAGAAATTTTTTTATAGATAAAAAAAATTTCTTTACATATAAAATGGGCTTTCTCATAATCGTACCTCCGTCATTTTTTTCTTTGCTGTTTATAAAAAGTGAGTAGAAAAAATGAAAGAACATATATATTACAATTACTACGTATTTCCAGTGAGACATCCTTTTTTATTTTACCTCTTTTTGTGAATCGTGACAAATTTTTAGCAAAAAAAGTCAAGAAAAAGAAAAACCCACAGAATCTTATCTGTGGGTTTTTAATATCTAATATCCATTATTCAATTATTAATCCTCACGAGATTGCTTCGTCATTCACTCCACTTCGTTCCGTTTATTCCTCGCAATGACAGTTTTTTATCATAATCCTTCTTACACAACCAGACATACATAATCGGCACTACAATTAAAGTTAAGATGGTGGAAAATGCCAAACCAAAAGCAATGGTTATAGATAAGCCACGCCAAATTTCATTGGCAAAATATAACGGCAAAATACCGGCAATGGTAGTGAGGGTGGTTAATAATATCGGCTGTAAGCGCGCTACGCCAGCTTCAATAATTGCGTCATAAAATTCATTATCAGTTCCCTGCCTGTCCGGCAGGCAGGCCTGTCTGATTGGAATTGCTTTTAAATTTTTATTAATTTTATCAATCAGCATAATCGCGTCATTAACTACAATTCCAGACAAAGCCACAATACCAATAAAAGCTGGGAAACCAAAAGCCAAGCCCGTTAGAAATAAACCAATTATTACTCCTGGAATTGCTAAAGGCAAGGAAAAAATTATAATAAGTGGCTGTTTAAAAGAATTAAACTGCAACACTAAAATAAAAGCGATTAAAAGCACTGATACAATCATGGACATAAACAACTCTCTGAAAGATTGGTCAATATCTTCCACTTCCCCGCCTACTTCAATATTAATGCTAGCTGGCAGGTCTAATTTTTCCTTCCGCTTATCAAATTCTTTTAAAACTTTTTGCAAATTTGCGCCTTCTTCAATGTCAGCTGACACAGAGATAGTATTTTTGCCGTCGCGGTGATTAATACTTAAAAGTGATGGCTCTAATTGAACACTGGCGATATTTTTTAAAGGGGTTGGGCCTTTAGCCGTAAAAATTAATAAATTTTCCAAGTCGCTCACATTACTAAATTTACTTTTATCATATTTAACAATTATTTCTATATCTTCGCCGTCTAATAAGACTTCACTGGCTTTAGTGCCGTAAATAGCATTACGTAAAGTACTGGCAACAGTAGCTACATCCAGACCATAATAATTCGCTTTTTGCCGGTCAACTGAAAAAGTAAATTCTCCGGTAGTATCTTCTAAATTATCATCAACATTAATAACGCCTTCCATATTGGCTAAAATATTTTTTATATCTGAAGTAACTAAAGAAATTGTTTTTAGATCTTCGCCGTAAATTCTTACTTCGATTGGATCGCCCGTCGGTGGACCAGCTGATAATTCCAACACTGAAATTTTAGCGCCTTGAATTTTATCAGTTAGTGGCCGTAAATTTTCCGAAATCTCATAACTTTTTTGCTTACGATCTTCTTGTAAATTAATCATTATGGATGCCAAGTGCGAGCCACTGCCAGTGCCAAATCCCTTTTCTATATTAATAGACTGTCCAATATTAGTAACATAGTTATCAATTTCCGGCAGATTGTCTATTACTATTTTTTCTACTTCAGTTGCTATTTGTTTTGTGCTTTCTAGAACTGAACCAACCGGAAGCTCAATATTAACAACAATAAAATCAATATCAACTTTAGGAAACATTTCTATTTTCATTAAACCAACAACCGGCATAGTGGCTGCCAATATAAAGGCGATCCAGGCGGTTGCTAATGTCCAGCGACGCTTTTTTTTATTATAGATCATACCTGCCATAAAGTTACCATAGATTTCCTTTAGTTTTTTTACTGGACGAAATTTTCTGCCTTGAAGGTGATCTGGCGTCACATCACCTTCATTATTATTGTCTTGATATTCTTCTTCTGAACGGGTGTGGCGAATAAATTTTGAAGCTAATACTGGAATAACAATTAAAGCGACAAAAAGAGATGATAATAAAGTAGCCATAATTGTTTTTGGCATAATTCCAATGTATTCTCCTAAGATGCCGGAAACTAATAACATGGGAGCAAAAGCGCAAACAGTAGTAAGAGTGCCGGAAATAATTGGCCAACGGTAATTCCAAACAGACAACATTCCGGCTTGATAGGAAGAGATACGGTATTTACCCATGTATTCAGATATACCTTCAATAATAATAATTGAATTATCCACCATTAAACCTAATGAAAGCACTAAGGCAAATAATACCATGCTGTTTAAGGTCATATCTTGAGACATAATCACAATAAAAGCCATTAAAAAAGCAATTGGCACGGAAAAGCTGGCAATAACCGCAGCTCGGATGCCAAGGGCTAAAGAAAGTATTAAAACAATCAAAACCATCGTCTGCAAACCGCTTCGGCCTAAAGTATTAAAATCATCCCGCACAAATACAGCTAAATCATTTGTTTTTAAAATATCTAAAGTGCTTGGCCAAACTTCGCTTTGTTTTGTTTCAGTTACAATTCTATTAGCTTCATCTACCATTTTTAAAATATTACCGCCGGTTTTTTTATAAACCTGCAAAGAAACGGTTTTGCTTGGCGTATTTCTGCCAACGCCAACTCGGGATTCTGAACTTTTTTCTTTATAAGTATCTTTAATTTGGGCAATATCATGCAAATAAATTGGAGTTTCGTTAACACTAGCTACGACCACATCATTTAATCCGTTAGCATCAGTAAATTTGCCTTTAACGCGCACGTTGTAAGTAAAGCCGTCAATATCAATGTCTCCGGCCGGCATATTAAAATTAGTGCGGGAAATAGCGCTAACTACTTGCCCTAAGGAAAGATTATAATTAGCTAAACGGGATTGGTCTACAATTACCTGAAATTCCCGTTCCAATCCGCCAATAATCGGCGCTCGAGAAACATCTTTTATACCCTCAAATTTTTTTTGTAAAATATCAGCGTAATACTTTAACTCTGCTTCTGAATAACCTTCCCCTACTAAACTGTAAGTAATCAGCGACTGGTCACTAAAGTTAAGCTGGGTGATAATTGGGTCTTGCGCGTCTTTAGGCAGACTTGGCTTGGCTAAATCAACCGCATCTTTTAACTTATTCATACTGTCAATCATATCTGCTTCAGCTTCAAATTCTACAAAAACAGAAGAAATACCTACCCCAGAGGACGAGGTGTATCTTTTTAAATCTTCAACATTCTTTATTTTTTCCTCAATTTTATTAGTAATCAACTCTTCAGTGTCAGATGGATTTGCTCCCAGATAAATGGCGGAAATAAACGCATAAGGAATTCTAACTTCTGGCTCTGATTCTTTAGGTAGAGTAAACATGGCAAATACTCCTAAAGTAACAATTCCTATTAAAATCAAGTAAGTAAAACGAAAATTTTTAATAAAAAATCCGAAGACATTTCCTTCTTCTTTTTTGATAATCTGATCTATTTTTTCCGGCGTTAACAGCCGTTTTAGTTTTATGGTTGACATGTTGTTTAATTGTTAAATTGTTACATTGTTGCGCAACAATGTAACAACGAGCGAAGCGAGTGTTAACAATTTAACAATTTTAATTTTTCACTTCTTAATTCTCACTTCTAACTTCCTCACCACCTTCAAGTTCCCTATTACCTTCAATGATAACTACATCCTCATTATTTAATCCTTCCAAAATTTGAATAGCGCCGGCTTTTGTTTCACCTAGGGTTACATTTCTTTTAACTGCTTGTCCCACGGAGCCTTGACGTAGTGGGGCTTTATTTATTTTATTCTCTTCTTGCCCGTCTAACTGTACATCCTGACTTACTACAAAAACATAACTTTCAGTTTGAGTAATAGTAACTGCTTTTAGCGGAATATATAGGTGGTTAGTGGTTGTGTTTGTATTTTCTTCAAAAGAAACAGGGATACTAATATCAACAAAAGTTTCAGGAATTAATTCTTTATTGTTATTGTCAAAAAATATTTCTACTCTTACTTTTTTAGTCATTGAATCTGCTACCGGGTTAATACGAGTAATAATACCTTCAAACATACCGTTAATCATCGCAGTTTGTCCTAAAATAATTTTATAGACATCTTCAGAAGCAAGGTCTACTTCTATCTTTACTAAATCAATTTGAGCAATTTCCGCTACTTTTTGTCCTGCTCTAACCTCTGTTCCTAGTTCTATAAATTTTTGGGTAACTTGCCCGCTAATCGGCGCTTTAATAGTTAAATCAGCTACTTGATTGCCAGCAATGTCTAATTGCCCGCGAGAGCTGTTTAAAGCTATGTCAGCGGAAATAAGCTGTTGCTGTTTTGACTCTTTAGTATTATTAAAAGCAGTTTGCGTTTGCAACAGTCTGTTTTTAGCTGACTCTACAGCGTTAGATAAACTGTCTAATTCTCTTTTTTGAACACTATCAATATTTTTTACTCCCTGTAAAGTTGTTTGCGCTAAAGTTATAGAACTTACAATAGTATTTCGTAAAGAATAAAAACTAATTTTTTGCGCGCTTAAAGAAGCTTCACTGAATTCTAGATTAGGAATAGTGTTATTAAGTACTGTGACAGTATCATCAACTGCTTGTCGGGTTAATTGCATGGTTTGCACGGCCTTAGTTAAATTTGAAACAATATTAGAAGTAGTAACTGTTTGGCTTGTTAGAGCTTTATAATTATCCCGCGCAATACGATAAGATAATTTTGCGTTAATAACGGTTTGGCTATTAGTAATACCTAAAGTTTTTTGAATGCCAGGTAATTGGGTTTTGCCTTCAGCTTTAATAATATAATCAACTTGATCTAAAGTATTATTAATTGTATTTAAATAGCCGTAATAAGCAGATACTGCATTATCAAAAGTATCTTGTTTAGTTGATTCTTGCAGTATTTTACCATTATCATAATTATCTTGAGCTGTTTTTAAACCAATCTCCGCGCTTCCTACTGCTTGCTGGGCTTGATTAACTGATTCATCAACTAATCTTTGAGTAGTAGTATAACTTTGCTGGGTATTGCTAAAATTATTTTGGGCCGTGCCGAAATTTGTTAAAGTATTATTATCATGAATAGACGCTAATTGTGAATTAACTATTACTGTATCGCCGATAGCAAAATTAATACCTCGGATAGTTCCGTTGCCTAAGGCAATAACGTCAACCTGTGTATCTGGCTTTACTAATCCAGAAATGCTAATATTATCATTGCCGTTGATTATATCTGATACAGCTAATGCCTGAACATTATATATTTTATTGCCAGCTACTTCTCCTTCATCATCGCTATTTTTGTTTTTAATAGCATAGCCAGACACAGCTAAAATAACCAGTATTACAGCAATACTGATAAGTGTTTTTGGTTTTTTGTACCATGGTTTTTTAGGTATAAAATCTAACATAAGATAATTTTAAGATTTATATAATAGATAGCACACGAATTTAATAAATTAAACAAATTTACACGAATAAAATTCGTTATTATTTATTTAATTCGTTTGATTCGCGTGCCAAAATGAATAAATTCTAAGTTTATTTAAAATACACTATTTATTATATTTTGTCAAGCCTACGTCCCGAGTACTTGGGGCTACGGCTTGCAAGTAAGTATTATTACACAATAAAAAACATCCCCTCCTTGAAGATGTTTATCTTATATACATTATACTACTTTTTAAATTTTAAAGCAATGAAAAAACCCTGCTTTTAAAAAACAAAGCAGGGTTGATGTTTTACGGTGAAAGTGATTTTGCTCTTATTTTTCCAGCGCACTTTTAAGTTCAGCAATTAAATCTTCCATGTTATGTAGCCATTCATGCTCCTCTTTTAACTTCTCAATAAATAGCGCTATGGCGTAAGGCATCAAAGATAAAATTGCTTGATCAATTCTTTTAAAGCAACAATAGCAAACTTGCATGCCTGCAAAATCAACATTCGGGATGCTTTCAGAATTTGAATAGTCTCCGCTGTCGTCTTCTTCTTCTTCAATATGGCTATTATGAACTGTTCCACAAACATCGCAAATAATCTTGCCCTGACAACTGCTACGACAAATGCTTCCTAATAATCCTTCCATAATTATTCCCCCCTTTCATTATAAATAATCGTTTATGATTTGTGCTTATGTTATCATGCTAAAAAAATTTGTCAATTTATAAAAATTGATTTATAACTTTCTCCACTTCCTTAGCATTTTTTGTTTTCATTAACTCTATCCTTAATTTTTTTACATTATCAAAACCTTTAATATATTTAATCATATGTTTGCGCATTAATAAAAAAGATTTTTTATTCTTAAATATTTTTTCAAAAAGCTTAGTATGCTCTAACATCACTTTTAATCTGGTTTTTAAATCTACATCTTGCATGACGGAATTAAAAAACCACGGATTTCCAATAACTCCCCTGCCAATCATAACTCCATCAACTTTATATTTTTTTACTAATTGATGAGCTTGCTCTAAAGTTTCTACATCCCCATTGCCGATTATTAAAGTTTGAGGTGAATATTTATCACGCAACTTAATTACTTTGCGCGCTTCTTCCCAGTGCGCCGGCGCTTTAGATGCCTCTTTGCGTGTCCGCCAATGGATTGAAATAGCGGCCGGCTCTGCTTTTAATA
Organism: uncultured Gammaproteobacteria bacterium; assembly: GCA_964413295.1. Taxonomy (GTDB): domain Bacteria; phylum Patescibacteriota; class Patescibacteriia; order Patescibacteriales; family XYC2-FULL-47-12; genus CAYPRN01. The sequence goes on from CAYPRN010000004.1 coordinate 16,215, forward strand.
AAGTTTTTATCCAGCTGGCAGTTTCAATTTTATTATAGCCAATACGGGTTTTCACTGATACAGGCATATTTTCTGCTCCACGTTTTGTTTCTAAAATTATTTTCTGCGCCAATTCTGGATTTTTTATTAAAGCTGATCCAGCACCCTGTTTTTCTACATGTTTGTGCGGACAGCCTATATTAATGTCAATGCCGTCAAAGCCAAGCTTTTTTATAATTTTAGCAGTCTGGTAAAAATTTTCCGGCTTACTGCCAAAAACTTGCGCCACAATTGGCTGTTCTTTATTTGTGTATTTCAAATTGAGCAGTAAATTCTTTTTACCTTCAGAACAAAGTCCGTCGCAAGATACAAATTCTGTGAACATTACATCAGGATGCCCATATTTAGTAATTATACGCCGAAAAGCCACGTCAGTAACATCAGCCATTGGCGCTAAGCACATTATTGGTTTATTAAGTTTATTCCAAAAATTAGCCATAAATCATCTAATCACTTCAGCAATTACAGAAGCGACTTTCTTATCTAGTGGATTTGGTAAAATTTGATCAACGCTAGGATTAGCCACATGGGTAGCTAAAGCTTTAGCGGCTTTTATTTTCATTTCATCAGTAATTTGACTGACATTATTATCTAAAGCGCCACGAAAAATTCCCGGAAAAGCAAGCACATTATTTACTTGATTAGGAAAATCACTTCTGCCAGTAGCCATAATAAAAACCCCAGCATTTTTAGCAAGATCAGGCATAATTTCTGGAGTAGGATTAGCCATGGCAAAAATTATTGGCCGTTCATTCATGCTTTTTACCATTTCTTCACTAACAATATTGCCCTTGCTAACGCCGATAAAAATATCAGCGCCAGCCATAGCGTCAACTAAACTGCCCTGCTTATTTTTTAAATTAGTAATCTGGGCAAGCTTTTGTTTAACTGGCGTTAATTCCTCCCTGTTTTTATTAATAATTCCTTTACTATCGCAAACTATAATATTTTTAAATCCATATTGTAATAATAATTTTGTTACTGCTACTCCGGCTGCGCCCGCGCCATTCATAACTATTTTCATATCTTCCACATTACCACCTCGTAACTTCATTGCATTAATTAAACCAGCTAAAACTACTACGGCTGTGCCGTGCTGATCATCATGAAAAACTGGAATATCTAATTCTTGCTTTAGTCTATTTTCAATTTCAAAACAACGAGGCGCAGAAATGTCTTCTAAATTTATTCCCCCAAAAACAGGGGCTATTAATTTGGCAGTTTTAATTATTTCTTCAGTATCTTGTGTGTCTAGACAAATTGGCCAAGCATCCACATCAGCAAACTCTTTAAATAGTATTGCCTTGCCTTCCATAACCGGCAAGGCTGCTTCTGGTCCAAGATTACCTAATCCTAAAATAGCTGATCCGTCAGAAATAATTGCTACTGTATTTTTTTTAATAGTATATTTTTTGACTAACGATTTATCTGCGCCAATTACTCGAGAAACCTCTGCTACCCCAGGAGTATAAGCGATTGATAAATCATCTTTATTTTCTAAAGGAAATTTACTTTTAATTTCCAATTTTCCATGATGCTTTTCATGAAGCTCTAATGACTGTTTATTAAAATCTTGCATAATATTAAATTAGTAAATAAACACAACTTATTATAGCTTGAAGTTGTATTTTATGCAAAAAATTGTTATAATTATAAAAAATAAAATGGGCTTATGTTAAAAGTAAAACCCATTAAAAATCTGCTAAAATCAATCAATAGTTGTTAAAAACTTACCCACTTTTTGTGGGGTTTTTTTTGTTTTAAATCTATATGTCAATATCAATAGATGACAATGATGAAGAAGAGGAAACAAATGAAAAAAATTTTTCTATTGGAAAAACTTGCTTTTATCTTATTAGCGCTTTAATTTTAGTAGCAGTATTATATTATGTTGTTGGGAGATGGGAATAGTTGCTTACCTACCTCGCAGTAAGGCGGGCAAGCCGTAGTCCTGAGTGCTTTTGGATATGTGTTACTATATTATATAATGATTTGCACCTAAAAAATAAAGGAGGTCTGAATGTTTAATCATAAACGAAAAAGAGAGAAAAGATGACAAATGATACGTTAAGATACATAAGTTAAGACAGAGTGGGTTCCGTTTACTTTTACTGGAAGTTCAGGAAGTGTTTTTGTTAATTCCGAAGAAGAATGGATAAAAATTATTACAATAGAGAGAGCTACAACGCCCTCTCTATTTTTTTACGCTTTTTTAATTAATATTTTCTGTGTTGTTTTCAATCTGTCTGATTATTGTCTTGTCTGAATAAAAAATTAACTTTGAGCCACCGTCTTTAAGCTTCAAAGTTATAGTCCCATCATCTTTATCAATAATTTCTCCAACCAACTGAGCCATACCACCCATGTTGTTTGGCATTGTACGACCAGCCATTCCTCTTCCAGCCGTCATTTGCTCACGCATTTTTGCTCTTTCTTCATCACTCATATTTTGCATCTGTTCAAAATTACCACGCCGACCTTCAAAACCTGCTGGAGGTTGTCTATCCGTGTTATTTCCCATATTCGTATCAACTTCTTTTCTTTCTCTAAACTGAACATTTCCACCCAATTCTCCAAAATCAGTTTCGTCATTACCAATCATAATTTGATTAACGTTTACACTGCCATCACTATTTTCAATTCCCATTGCTAAAATCTGCTGACCAATTATTAAATCATCCATGGTGGCTTCTTTGAAGTTTTCCATCCATTCCGGTGGCTGATTATTCTGGGTTTGCGCGTTTTTATTTTGGCGAATTTGATTATCATTATCATCTTTATTCTGCTTATTTGCGCAACCCGTAACTGTCGCAATAGTGACTAATAGAAAAATAATTAGATATATTTTTACCGGCATATTAATTTTAAATATAATTTTATTCATATCTTAAAGCATCAATTGGATTAAGTTTAGCGGCACGACGAGCAGGATAATAACCAAAAATAATCCCAATGGCGGCTGATACACCAAAAGCAAGTACAACTGAAAAGCCAGTGACTGAAGTAGTGGTACCGCTGAATTTTGTAATAAGAAATGCTGCCAACCAGCCAAAAATAATACCAATAATACCACCAATAAAAGTCAAAGCCACTGACTCGGCTAAAAATTGGCTACTAATATCTTTGCCTTTTGCGCCTAAAGATTTGCGCAAACCAATTTCACGCGTCCTTTCTGTAACCGTAGTCAACATCATATTCATAATACCAATTCCGCCAACTAAAAGCGAAATACCGGCAATGGCCCCCAGAAGCAAAGTTAAAGTGTCTGTGACTGATGTCATTGTGCTTATAGTGTCTGCTTGATTCATAATGCTAAAATCAGCTTGCGTGGCATCAGTAATTTTATGTCTTACAAGCAATAAATTCGTAATTTGCTCTTGGGCTACTGTCATTAATTTTTCCTCCTCAACCTGAATATTAATATTACTGACTGAATCACTGCCAGTTAGATATCGTTGGGCTGTGGAAATAGGAACGTAGATTAAGTCGTCGCTTGAGCTGAAACCAGTTCCGCCCTTGGCCACAGTTACGCCAATAACAGTAAACTCCAAATTTTCAATGCGAATTTTTTGCCCAGTTGGATCAACTCCTTCGCCGAAAAGATCATCACGGGTCACAGGACCCAGCACAGCCACCTTGGATATTTTTGTTACTTGAGTATCATTTATATTACTGCCTGTTTCAATCCCAATATTCTTTACTCGGACATAAGATTCATCAACGCCATAAATACTGGTATTTGTATTAGCGCCTTTAGTTGTTTTAACTTGTTTTCTTGATGAAACAGTTGGCGCTACTTCTTCAGCATACGCGACTTGTTCTTTAATCACTTCAGAATCTTCTAAAGTTAAAGTAGTGGCAGAGCCCATTCCGCCACGCACCATTGAACCTACGTCTCCTCGTGATCCAGGCATTACCACTAATAAATTAGAACCCAGAGATTCAATATTTGCTGAAATATTAGCTGCCGCGCCCTGGCCAATAGAAATCATGGCAATGACCGAGCCGATACCAATCACAATACCCAAAATTGTTAAAACCGACCGCGATTTATTGGCGGACAAGGCAAAATATGTTTCTTGAAATAAATCAGATAATAACATAAGATTTAATAGTTTCTATTTAATTTTTAATCCGTCATGATTTAAACTTCTGTCTGATACAATCCTGCCATCCTTAATTTCAATCATTCTATCAGCATGTTTGGCCACGTATTTTTCATGAGTAATTAAAATAATAGTATGTCCTTTTTCTTGATTTAATTTTCTAAAAGTTTCCAAAACAATGTCGCCAGTCTTTGAATCAAGATTGCCGGTCGGTTCGTCAGCCAAAATCAAATCTGGTTCATTAACTAGCGCTCTGGCAATAGCCACTCTCTGCATTTGTCCGCCAGATAATTGGTTTGATAAATGATGCCAGCGCTCTTTTTCCAAACCAGTTGCATTTAAAGAATTTTCAGCCCGTTTAATGCGATCGTCTTTGTTCACTGTATTATCATACAAAAGTGGCATAGTTACATTTCTCAATACGGTAGCTCTTGATAATAGATTAAACGACTGAAAAACAAAACCGATTTTCTGCGAACGGATTTCAGCCAGTTCGTCATCAGACAGTTCAGAAATATCTTTATTATCAAGAAAATATTTTCCATTGCTTGGTTTGTCAAGCGCACCCAGAATATGCATTAAGGTTGATTTACCTGAACCAGACGGACCAATAATGGCTACAAACTCGCCTTTTTTAATTTCAAAACAAACTTCTTTTAATACAGTTAGAGAAGTTTCGCCAGTTTGGTAAGTTTTACTTATATTTTCACATTTGATCATAATAATTTTTGAATTAAATCACAATAAATCAGCACTCGTTACCGCATTATTTTTTGCATTTGTTGCATAGGATCAGCTTGCCTACCGCCTGACATACCACCGGTAGGTATTTGGGTAGAGCCATTATTTTGAGTGGTGCTATTGTTTATGGTTTGACTTATAACCTCCTCGCCCTCTTCAATCCCGCTAAGAATTTCAATCTGCGTATCATTATTTGAACCGATCACAACTGTCTTTCTCTGAGGCTGGCCATTAACCAAAACTTCCACATAACTGTTATCTCCCATTCCCTTAACAGCGCTTAATGGCACAAGCAGAACATTCTGTTTGGATTCAAGTATAATCGAGGTGCTAACAGTCATACCAGGTTTAATTCGCTCATCATCAATATCAAAAGCGATTTTTGCGTTATAACTGACAACTCCCGAATTAACCGTTCCTAAAGCGTCTATTTCCGCCACTTCGCCGGTGATAGACAAATCGGATACCGCGTCAAAAGCTAAAACAGCTTTTTGTTCTATTTTAACCTGAACAGCATCAATTTCATTTAAAGTAATTTCAGCAATTTTTTGATTTGTAATTAGGGTGGCAAGCGCAGTTCCGCTTGTTGTATCATCTCCTTTAATTAAATTCATTTCAACTATTGTGCCACTGAAGGGAGCGCGGATAAAATAATCAGCGTAATTCTGTTGAGCCTCCAATAAACTGTTTTGTTTTTGCTGGACTGCTAATTGTTTGCTTTTCTTTTCCAGCTCTGTGGCGCCTATTTTTAAATCTTTTATTTTTTCCTGTTTTTCGATTATGCTTCTTTGCGCGGCCGCCAACTCTAAAGGATTATTTTGCTCCATTTCTTTTAGGTCTCTTTCAGCGTTTAAAATACTTTTTTTACAGTCGTCAATTGATCTTTGGGCGACTAGCAAAGTGGAAAGGTGGCTGTTGGTTTTTGAAGTGTAAGAATTTAAATCTGATTGATAGCCTGCTACATCGCTATAAATATCAAATTTTAAACTTGTTCGATATTGAATCCACCAGTCAAGCATATTAACTTCGCTTTTAACCGCATCAGCGATTTTTTTAACAGCCTCCGAAGTTTCCGATAAGTTTTTTTCAATAACAGTTTTTTCCGAATACCTGTCTATATTTTTATAATCATCAAAACTTTCTTGATAGCTATCTTTTGCTTCTTTATAATTATCTTCGGCGCTATTGAGATATTTTTGAAAATCATTCCTTTTGTCATTGTTGTTTACTGATATAGAGTTAAGCAAAACAAAATTATTAGAATTTTGAGTGGCAGTAGGTTCACTGTTTGAAATTTCATTGCTGTATAGTACAGTATAAATTCCAGTTACAATACCGGGTAAATCCAAAAAAACGCCAGCAATGCTGTTATAAGCGTCTTCATAAGCTTTTGCTAAGTTGTCTTCCTCTTTTTGCTTTGTTTCCGTTGTTTCTTGATAATTATTTTTTTGAGTCATTTTTAATTTTATCAAAGAGTCCTCGGCATCAGCCAGTGAGTTTTCCGCCTGTATTAAAGTTAAATTATCAATTGGCGCTAATAATTCCTCCAGTTCCAGTTTTGTATTTTCTAAAATAGCTTGAGCTTCGTTTATTTTGCGCGCGACATCACGGGAATCTACCTGAAAAATTAATTCTCCCTGCTCAACTGCCTGCCCATTTTTAATATTGACTAATACAACATTACCGGATACTTTTGGCTTTATCTCAATCTGATTTAAAGATGACACCTGACCAGTGCCAAATATTGAAGAAATTAATATTCCTCTTTGAACTTTGGCAGTTAGATAACTAATGTTGTTTTCTTTAGTATTTATTTTTTGATAAATAAAATATCCCCCAAGCGCTATAACGGCTATAATAAAAAAGAAAATAATCTTATGCCCCCTTATTAAAGCAATTATTTTTTTCATAGAATTTTTATATTTTTAGAGTGATGTTTATATTAATACGCATTATTGATAAAGTTTATTTCATATTAACAAAAATGTTCAGTATTTTAATAAATTATTATTATAAAATAAGGACTAAAGTTAGTCCTCTTTTTAATTAAAACAAGCTTGCTTAAAATAAAGTTTTATATTATATTAATATTAGCCGTAAAAGCTAATTTTATTTTTCGGTGGTCGCCCGCCTTCGTCCCGATGTCTCAGGGCTACGGCGAACAAGCCTAATTTTCAAGCAAAATTTAAAATTCGGGGATCGTCTAATGGTAGGACACCTGGTTTTGGTCCAGGCAATTGGGGTTCGACTCCCTGTCCCCGAGCCACGTTAAACGTGGCTCTACCCGCGCTAAGCGCGGGAGCCACTACATAAAATAAAGCGCCCTAATATGGGCGTTTTATATTTCATGTATATTAGTTATAAATTTATTTAATTCGTGACTTATTTCAAGTCCTTAATCTGCTTAAATAAACTATTCCGGTCTGTTTTGGATATTAAAAATATTCTGCCAGTAGATTGTTTTTTTACAAAGTATTCATTATTTTGCAAATCGCCAATAACTAAACTGTCTTCTGTGTCTTCTGTTTTTATAGTAATTATTAAATTATTTTTTCCCAACTTTTGCAAATTTTGTTCAGGAATGTTACTAGCTTCTAAATTTATTAGAGTATCTTTCATTTCTTCAGTCTTATCTTTATTTAGCCGTGTCAGTGGATCTACTACTCGCCAATAAAGTTCCCCTTTTGAATCTGGTTCATTGGTTATGGCAAATTCATAAGTAGGATATTTAAATGTTATGCTTTTTATTTTTTCCACATTCAGACTGAAAATAGTTTTATCTTTCCAATTTTCTATATCAAAAGCTCTGACTAAAGTTTCTTTAATTTGATAAGTGCTATCAATGTCATTTTTACTTAAATAAGTACTTTGATAATCACTGGCAATTTTACCAATAACAAAATTAGCCACTTCTGCATTATCTTCATAAAGAGTTATTTGCAAACCGCTCTCATCTGTTTGAAAAGTTTTCTTTTTTTCTGGCTTAAGAGAAACTTCTTCAAACTTTAAAGTTGTTAAGTTTGTTAATGTTTCTACTAAAGCATCTGCTAAAGTTTGCTCCATTGGCCAGTTATCAGGTTCTACTGTCCAAACGCCATTGCTTTTATTAATAGTGATAATCGTATCATTTTGGGTTACTAAAATTTTATTAAGATTAGATATATCAACTTGCGCTAAAAAATTATTAAGCGCAGGTTCTTTTTTTTGATATGGAAAAATATAAAGCCAGCTTACTGCCAGTAATGCTATTAATACTATAAATAAGATGTAATTTTTTTTGTTTAACATAATTTGAGTTTAAAGTCGAAAGTAGAGACATAGTACTGCCATGTCTTATAAGATCTAAAATCATGTAATCAAAAAACTTCATGCTTTTGACTTTCAACTTTAGACTATAAGTCATCAGCAAACTTACTTTTTTTTCTTAACAAATATCTAATTAAACCAAAAGCTAGGACAAGAATAGTAACACCAAAAACATTTAAATACCTAATTATTTTTTTAGAGCCATCTGATGTTTCTTTTAACGGCCGTTCACTAGCCTTTTTTGAGCGAATATTAATAAGGTCTTCATCTAAGGCGACCACGTCAATAATATTTTGTAAAAATATTAAATTATCCTGATAGCGCCCGGCAAACTGGTCAGTAGCAAAGCTACTATCGCCCACTACTATAATTCTAGCATTATCAGAATTATTAGTATATTCTTCTTCTCCTATAGCAGAATCAAAGGCGCTGGTTAATTCGCCAAATCTACTAACTACCAAAGAATAGCTTTCTGGATCAGGATTAAAACCAAAATTACCTTGAGGATTTAAATTAAAATTTTCACGCATTAACCACGCATCTTTGGTTGTCTGAGCAAGAACTTTAATATTACTATTATTTTTAAAATCAATTCTTAGTGGGCTTGTCCATGGTAAAATTAAACTTTGTAATTTTGCCACTGAAGCATTGTCCTGATTAAATCCGTTTTGACCAACTTTAACAAAAAAAGGATAAGGGGTTGTAAAAGACATAAAGCCTTGAGTAAAAGAAGCTGGTTCATTTGACTTATCTAGCACAAAATAGCTTTCAATAGTTATGCCATACTTTTCAAGAAGGCTATTTAAGTTATTTTCATTGGACGTGGCTGTTAAATTATCATTGACAGTTATGCCTTCAAGTAGAAAAACTGCGCTCTTGCCTTGCATTAAAAATTGATCAATAGCATATTTACTTTCTTCACTAAATTTTTCTTTTGGATTAACAACTAATAAAGCGTCAATATTGTCATCTATTTTTTTAGTATCAGCTAAATTTATATTACTAATTTTATAAATTTCCTTTAATTTTTTATCAACAATGCTCATTTCTTCTACACTAACTTCACCATGTCCACTAGTAATACCAATTACAGGGGTTTTTTCAGCAATTACTTTTTTAATACTACTGGTAAGCTGGTATTCTAAATTACCCGTATCATTAATCACTGGTATGGTTTGTTTATTATCTTCAAAAGAAATAGTCATTCCTAAATAACCGCTAATAATTTCATATTTATCATTTTCTAAAATATTAAATTGTAATCGTGGAATACCCATCATCTGTAATTCTTGTTGAAGCTCCTTATTATCTTTAGGATCAATGAACTCTACTTTAATTTTATTATTAGCGTAATTTTGATATTCTTTTAAAATATCCTCTACTTCTTGTCGAGCGCTTATATATTGCGGTGGCAATTGTTCAGAAAAATAAACTTTAATATTTATAATATCATCTAATTCTTTTAAAGATTGTTTGGTTGTTTTAGAAATGCTATAAATTTTATTTTGGGTTAAATCAAAACGGACAAAAATTTGATATGACAAAAAATTCACTACTAAAATAATGCCGACGATAATCGCTATCTGCGTCCCCAAATTATATTGTTTTTTGAATTTTTGTAGATATTGCATTAAATTATTTATTGTTAAATTGTTTCATTGTTGCCGAACTGGCACGTTGTTTATTTACATAGTTGTCGTAGTAATGAAACAATTTAGCAATTTATTATTTTTTCAAACTAACTACTTCTTTATTCAACCATAAAAATAACCAGATAAAACTGATGTAATAAATAATATCTTTAGTATCAATTATTCCGCGGGCAATATTATCAAAATGACTACTTAATCCTAAAAATTTTAAAATTGGTTGGCTAAACTGTGGGGCAGTCATTACCACAAAATCAGTTCCTAAAATAAAAAATATAAAAGCAATTACTACTGCGCCGATAAAAGCAATAATCTGATTTTTAGTTAAACTGGAAATAAATCCGCCCAGTGACAAATAAACCGCGCCCATTAAGATTGAACCTAAATAACCGCCTATGATTGGTCCTAGATCAACGTTACCTAAACTCATGATAGTTATTGGAATCGTTAAAGTAAAAAGAAGACTAATGGTTAAAAATGCTAAACTGCCTAAAAATTTACCTAACACTGCTTGCCAATCAGTAATTGGCAAAGTTAGTAAAAATTCAATTGTGCCACTACGTTTTTCTTCTGACCAAAGACGCATAGTAATAGCTGGATTTAAAAATAAAAATATCCAGGGCAAAAGAATAAAATAATTACGCATAGAAGCCTGCCCTTGCAGAAAAAAAGTATTAAAAAACATCCAGTTGCTCACAATTAAAAATACCGCAATAAAAATATAAGCGATCGGTGAATTAAAATAACCCATCAGCTCTTTTTTGAATAAAATATAGATTTTTTGGAAGTATAATTTGTTTGGCATAATTTAAAAATTTTCAATAATCAATTTACAATTCCTGCCTGCCGGCAGACAAGGTTCATTCAATTCTCAATAACCAATTATCAAACATCTAAACTTCATTGCCGTCATGTTTAAAAATTAAAAATTTAATATTGGAAATTGATTGAAAATTGATAATCGTAAATTGTAAATTAATCTTTACTTCGTTAACTCTCTAAACACATCTTCCATATCCACGCTCTTTTTACTAAACTCTAAAATTGACCAATTGTTCTGTATCATTCTTGTGGCTAATTCTTCACGTAGATCAATTCCTTGCTTTGGTCTTATTTCATAACCAAAAATTTCACTACTTTCTCTGTCTTTTTCTATAATATTTTCTATATTTTCTAGTGTCTTTAAGGTATTGTAAATTATTTCTTGTGGACCTTTTATTTTTACATAAATTAATTCTTGTCCGCCGGCGCGTTGCGCTAATTCAGCTGGAGTGCCTTGTCCAACAATTTTACCATTATTAATAATAATAACGCGATCGCAAGTTGCTTCTACTTCACTTAAAATATGGGTGGAAAAAATAACTGTTTTATTTTGTCCTAATTTTTTAATTAAATTTCTAATTTCCGCAATTTGATTAGGATCTAATCCAGTAGTTGGTTCATCTAATATTAAAATTTCTGGTTCATGTATAATTGCCTGCGCTAATCCTACCCGTTGCCGATACCCTTTAGACAGCTCTTCAATTGGTTTTTTAATAACAGATTCTAATCCACAATTGTGAACCACTGCTTTAATTCGGTTTTTAACTTCATTTGGCGCAATATCACGAATTTCAGCGATAAACTTTAAATATTCAAAAACTTTCATTTCATTATAAAGCGGGACAGTTTCAGGCAGATAGCCGATTTTCTCCCTAATTTTTAAAGAATCTTTTGTTATATCTAAATCATTTACTTTCACACTGCCAGTAGTAGGAACCCAAAATCCAGTAATAATTTTCATTGTTGTGCTTTTACCAGCGCCATTTGGTCCTAAAAATCCTAAAATTTCCCCGTCATCAACTTGAAAGGAAATGTCATGTAAAATCTCATTATCTTTAATTGTTTTTTTCAAATTATTAATACTAATCATAGTTCAAAATTATTTTTATGTATCTACAGCCTTATTAAACCATTAATCCAAATATTCTGTGTTTATTTAAATCTTCATACAACTATCCACCTGCCTGCTGGCAGGCAAGAATACCCCAAATATTTACTACAGATATATTATAAGGGTATATTTTTATATTTGCAAAATGATAAATTGTGGAAAAGAGTGTAAAAACTTGACAAAAAATAAAACAAAGTTTATAATAAAAAACAACCTGAATTTAGGAGGTTTTAAAATGAGTAAAAAAACGAGAAATAATTTGGCTGTGTTTACAACATTACCAGCACCTAAAAATAAACCTGAATCTAAAAATGAACCTCAATTTGTCACTTGCTCTTTTTGTAAACAAGAAAAAGATCCTCGAAAAGAAATTTGTGTTGCTCTTGATGATAAAACCAAGACAAGCGGTCTTACTGTAATAACACTAGATAAAAGAATAATAATCTGTGCAAAATGTTCAGATTCTATTCACGAAGCAGTACAAAAACAACGTCTTCTTCGAGGAACTCATCCGGCAGAATTTCATGGAGAAACAGATTTAATGAAAATACTAAAAGAAACACCAGAGGAGGGAAAAGAAAGAGAGGAAAAAGAAAGAAAAAAAGAGGAGCTTTTGCCAAGCACAAAGCCATCTGATGAATAGATGGCTTTTTTATTTATTTATTTTTTACTTAAACTCTCCTAATGTAACAATCCTAATAATCACTTTATCTCCTCGTTGTATTTTTAAGCCAATACGAGCGCCGGGTTTAAATTTTTGAATTACATCAAACAAAGTATTGCTAGCATTAATCTGTATAGCATTTATTTCAAAAATAATATCATTTTCCCAAATACCTCCTTTTTCCGCTGGCGAATCAGGCAGAACTCCTGGATTTCCCTGACTGTCTTTAGCAATCCATGCTCCGTCATTGCGCGCTAAATTATTTTTAGCCGCTAACTCTGGTGTAAGTATTGCGTAACGAACGCCTAAACTAGGGCGAACAATACGATCTTCAGTTCTAATGCTATTAACAATTACTTTAGCGTCATTGATGGGGATGGCAAAGCCAATACTCTGGCCACCTCGGTCAAGGGCAACATTAATGCCAACTACTTTACCAGCTAAATCAACTAATGGACCGCCGGAATTTCCCGAATTAATATCAGCGTCAGTTTGAATTACATTAGTTAAGCTTTCCATATTGCCCCGGTTATCAGCCGCTTCTATGTCCCTGCCTAAAGCGCTAATAATACCCTTGGTAACGCTGTTTTGATATTTACCTAAAGCGTTGCCAATAGTCATGACTGTAGTTCCTTGCGCCAGATCATTACTATCCCCCATTTCAATATATGGTAAATCCTTATCAAAAATTTTCAGCACGCCTAAATCCTTGGCCGGATCATTGCCGATGAATTGAGCATAATATTTTTTGCCATTACTCATCAAAATTTGATATTGCGCATTATCTCTGTTTGTACCAGAGTCTATAATATGCCTATTTGTTAAAATATAGCCATCAGCAGAAATAAGAAAACCTGTTCCGTTAGCCACCCTATCTTTTACTTTAGTTACAACTCCTGTACTTAAATTAATAACATCTTTTTCTTCATCAACAATAATACTGACCACTGCTGGAGAAACTTTTTTAATCGCGCGAATAGTCGCTTCTTGTTCATCAAGAGATAAATTATCAGCTATTGCAGTATTATTAAAATACTGCCAGCTTAATCCGCCGGCGTAAGCTGATGAAAAAATTAATATAGTAATCAAAATCTTATTTATAGTATTTTTCATATTTTTACTTTGTCATTTCGGGCATAGTCCCGACGCTTCGGGACGTAGCGAAGCAATCCCGTGAGGATTAAATAAAGGTGTTAATTAAATATTATTAACACTCACGGGATTGCCCGCTTTGACTCAGCGAGGCAGGCTTCGTCGTCCTCCTCCGCCAGCTGGCGGATCTAGACTCCTCGCAATGACAGATTCGATAGCAAGTAATATCATAGCATTATTTTTATTTTTTGTATAGTTCTTGACGATTGTTTTAATACTTCTTAAAAAGAATATAATTAAATTAAGTGTTGAAAACTTTAAAAATAAAGGAGGTCTAAATCATGAAATCTATCAGAGCTTTTGACACGATTGATGGGCTTCGAGAATTCTTCACTAAACAACCGTTCATTTCTCTAATTGAATATATGGTCCTTGAACTTTTAGATAAAAAATGGTCTTGTTGGCTTCAAGTAGAGCAAGGACTTTCTTTGTCAGACGCAGAATGTTTATGGCAGGCGCAATATTCTCACGAATTTCGTTCTTTTTGGATTCCTCGAGTTGATCATGATTCTAAATTATTTAGAGCTAAAATGTGCAGTTAATTTTTTTAATTGCACATTATTTTATTTTTAAAAAAAACACATTACAAAATAATAATGTGCTTTGTTTTTTTGGTGCGCCCACTCCCGCATTCTTGCGGGACGACCATCAGTTTTGTATTTAAAAATGTGCGCCCAGCAGGATTCGAACCTGCGACCATCAGCTTAAAAGGCTGTTGCTCTACCGGGCTGAGCTATAGGCGCATATTATTTATTTTAAGCTGGTATGAGCCGTTGAGCGGGCTTGAACCGCTGACCCCTTCCTTACCATGGAAGTGCTCTACCAGCTGAGCTACAACGGCAAAAACATAATAAAAAAACATCCAGAACGATGTTAAAAGTATAATAACAATAAATTTTGTTTTTGGCAAGACTTTTTCTATAACATGGTAATAACCTGTTCTCAAACTGTGTTAAAATCATGCTTGCTATATATAAATCTAATGTATAAAATGAACTCATGCCTACAACTACTCAAATAGAAGAAAATTTAATAATCGGAAAATTACCACCCCAGAATTTGGAAGCGGAAATTGCTTTACTGGGCGCTTTAATGATTGATAAAGACGCTATTATTAAAGTAGCCGATATTATTATGGCTGATGATTTTTATAAAACAAATCATGGTTATATTTATCAAGCCATGACAGAATTGTTTTCTCACAATGAGCCAATTGATATTTTAAGTTTGGCAAATAAGTTGGGAGAAAAAAAACAGCTAGATCAATCAGGTGGACGCTCTTATTTAGCTAAATTATCCAGTTCAGTAGCCACAGCTTCGCACATTGTCCATTATGCTAATATTATTCAACGCAAAGCTACTTTAAGGCGGTTATTGCATACAGCAGCGGAAATTACAGAGATCGCTCATGATGAAGAAGATGATATAGATAAAGTTTTGGATAAGGCTGAACAAAAACTTTTTAATGTTTCGCAAAAATATTTAAAAAATACTTTCATGTCTATTGAGGGCTTGTTGACCGAAGCTTTTGAACGGATTGATGATTTACATAAGAATGCCGGTAAATTAAGGGGCGTGCCGACTGGTTTTCCTAAGCTGGATAATTTATTGGCTGGTTTACAAAAATCAGATTTAATTATTTTAGCAGCCCGCCCTAGCGTGGGAAAAACCAGTTTAGCTTTAGATATTGTCCGTCAAGTAGCCACTAAATCAAAAATACCGGTGGGACTTTTTAGTTTAGAAATGAGCAAAGAACAATTAGTTGACCGCTTACTTTGCGCTGAATCTAATATTGATCTTTGGAAAATGCGTACTGGTAAGCTTTCCGATCGCGAAGGAGATGATGATTTTTCTAAAATCAGCCATGGTATGGGAACATTATCAGAAGCGCCGATTTATATTGATGATTCAGCCGGCTTAAACATTATGGAAATTAAAACCAAGGTGCGCCGTTTGCAGATGGAGCACGGATTAGGCTTAATAGTAATTGATTATTTACAATTAATGGAAGGGAGAGGTAAATATCAAGATAACCGAGTGCAAGAAGTGTCGGAAATTACTCGCGCCTTAAAAATAATTGCTCGCGAATTAGATGTTCCGGTTTTAGCTCTTTCCCAACTTTCTCGCG
The DNA here is from genome assembly GCA_964413295.1 of uncultured Gammaproteobacteria bacterium. Taxonomy (GTDB): domain Bacteria; phylum Patescibacteriota; class Patescibacteriia; order Patescibacteriales; family XYC2-FULL-47-12; genus CAYPRN01. The sequence continues at coordinate 31,933 of CAYPRN010000004.1, forward strand.
TGGTAGAGCAAAGCAAGCCAGCTATACCAAAATTATCACATTTAAGAGAATCAGGATCAATTGAACAAGACGCTGATGTAGTGATGTTTATTTATCGCAAATCAGCTGATCGTGGCTATAATATTGAAGAGATTCCAGAAAATGAAAGAGGGTTAGCTAAACTTTTTATTGCTAAACATCGTAACGGTCCGACTGGTGTGGTTGACTTGTATTTTAATGAAACTAATGCTAGTTTTAAAAGTCTTGATACTAAAATGGCAGATCAAACGCCACCTACTTTTTAGTTAAGCAGTTACTTAGTTAATTAGTTGATTAGTTTTTGTTTATTGACTAATC
>CAYPRN010000005.1:0-30943 GCA_964413295.1 uncultured Gammaproteobacteria bacterium
CATAACTGGTTTCTATCTGAAAACAATGCGTATAATATGCGGAATAAAGTTTTTATCTAACAATCACCTTAGCTTTCTGGGTTATTCTTTTGCTGTTGTCAGTGCCGATGGCCTCAGCATAGATAAAGTAAGTTCCAGGCGCTGGTGATTCAGACCAAAAACTGCTGACTTCGTTTTTGTTAATATTAGAATTAGTAGTGATTAATTTAGGGATAGTGTCGCGCTCCTTGATGTAGTAGAAATTTACATTTTTAATTTGCTGGGGGTTGAAACTGATAATTTTTAATTCTAAAGGAAAGCTGTCATGTTGAACAACGCTGTTATTTGTTGGCGCGCTTAAACTTAGGCTTAAGGAAGAATTACGTAAGCTGTCATCCATAGAGAGGGTGAAATTTTCATTTCCCTGCCAGCAGTTGTCAACCGGATCGCAGACTTTGGCGGTTAATTTATAATCGCCGTTGGCTAAAAAGCTGATGTCAGTGTTGAGGTTTAAGGCAAAATTATTTCTGGTTTCAATTAGGTGGTCGTTAACATAATATTCAACTCGGTTGACGCCGTTGGGCGCGGAAGCGGAAATGGTTACTTGTAGATTTTTTCCGTCCACATTGATGCTGTCAATACTGGTTTGCGGGATTAATTCGGGGCGATGGATGTTGTCGCTTTCAGTAGGAATTTCATCTAATTCAATTTTATTTTCCTCGGCCCATTTTTTAATAGCGTTTTCCCAAATCTGGAATTGCTCGTCTTGATTTTTTTCTCCTGGTTCTTGGCCACGTGGGTCATCCTTATTGACATAATAAAGAATGCTGTGGGGCTGGTTGAAAGTTTTTTCTTCTATCAATTCTGGTGGCGTGTTTTCGTTAGCCAATAGTCCGCTGGCTTTATCTATTTTTAAAGTTACTCCGCTGACTTCGCCGTCCAAAATTGCTTTGCCGGTTTTTTCTTCTTCGGGTGTGTTAAAATTTTCTGATGGAGTGTTGCCTAATACTCGTTGCATGTATTGATTCCAAATTGGAGCAGCTACTACTCCGCCAGCCGCGCCTCGTTTCATTTCCTCATTATCATTATTTCCTACCCAGACGCCGGTTACTAAAGACGGCGTGTAGCCGATAGTCCAAGCGTCTCGGTAGTCGTTAGTAGTCCCGGTTTTAGTGGCTATTGGTCGACCGCCTAAGGTTAACCAGTTGTTCGCGCCAAAAGCGTAAGCGCGAGCTTCATTGTCAGATAAGATGTTATTTATTTTGCGGGCGATTTCAGACGACAATACTTTCCTTGGTCTTGGTTCTTCGTATTCTTCCAGTACTTTTCCTTTACGGTCTTCTACTTTTAAAATAGCCACTGGTGGGTAATACTCCCCTTCTCGGGCAAAGACACCAAAAGCAGAGGTGTGATCTAGTAGTCTTACTTCTCCACCTCCCAAAACCAAGGATAATCCGTAACGGTCAGGGTCATCTAAACTTTGATAGCCAAAATCTTGCGCTAAGTCAGTAACATTTTTAACACCAGTTAAATATAACGCTTTTACGGCTGGGATATTTAAGGATCCAGCCAATGCTTTGCGGACAGTGACTGGGCCGTGCTCTGTTGAGTCGTAATTATGTGGTTCATAGCTTTCCCCTTCCCTAACCGCAAAATTTGTTATTACATCATAAAGAATAGTGTTTGGTGTGTAGCCTTTTTTAAAGAAAGCTGAATAAACCAATGGCTTAAGCGACGAACCTGGTTGGCGCAAACTTAAAGCTACGTTGACTTGCCCGTCATTTTTGTCATTAAAATAGTCGCGAGATCCGACCATGGCCAATATCTGCCCTGTTTTTGGATCAATAGAGACTAAAGAGGCATTTTTAGCATTGTAATTAGCTTCATTTTTTTCTCCTCGTTCTTCAATTACCTCTTCGGCGATTTCTTGTTTATATAAATCCAAAGTGGTATAGATTTTTAATCCTTCTTGTTCAATAATTTTATCGCCGTATTTTTCGCTTAAAAGTTCTCGCACATAGAAAACAAAGTGAGGGGCCGTAATATTATCAGTTGGTTCTTGAAATTCTAATTCAAAATTTAACGCTTGATCCATTTCATTTTCAGTGATATAACCCAATTTTTCCATTTCTTTAAGAACATATTGTTGTCTGGCGATTAAACCTTCTTTGTTATTTCCGTAAGGTGAGTAAAATGTCGGAGCTTTTGGTAAAGAGGTTAAAATTACCGCTTGCGCTAAGTTAATATCTTTGGCTGATTCGCCAAAATACTTGCGGGCGGCCGCTTCAATGCCGTAAGCAGTTGATCCATAAGGAATTTCATTTAAATACATCTGCAAGATTTCATCTTTAGAAAATTTGTTTTCAATGCGATAAGAGATGATAAACTCCTTGATTTTACGGGAAATCTTGCGTTCGTTAGTTAAAATTGCGTTTTTTACTAATTGTTGAGTTAAAGTAGAACCACCGCGTGCCCTCTTCCCTGTTAAGGGATCAATAATCACGCCCTTGAACATAGCTAATAGATTAAAGCCATGGTGTTCGTAAAAAGTTCGGTCTTCGGCCGTTATTGTTGCCCATTTTATATATTCAGGCACTTCGTCCAATTTAATAATGGTGCGTTTTTCATTGCCATGCACTTCATAAAGTATATTTTCGCCAGTTCTATCGTAAATTTTGGTGCTTTCTGCAATTGATCTATCCATTAATTTATTTGGATCAGGCAGGTTTCTTGATAAAATAGCAATATAAATCATGCCAACAATTACAAATGACAAAATACCGATTAATAGTAAAAATATTAAATTAGCAAGCTCTCTTCCACTAAGTCGCCCCTTTCTATGATATCGGCGACTTTTATGGCGACCAGAACGCATTGGCGACCTACCATAAGCGCTTCGGCTGTGCTTAGATTGGGAATTTTCCACAGTACTATAAGAAACAGGTCTTTTTTTAGGCCGATTATTACTTCTCCACCCTTGTGAAGACTTAGGTTTTCTAGATAATTGGGGTATGGGCATAGTTTCTGGTTGATTAGTTGCTTAGTTAATCAGTTTGTTTTTTACATAAATCTTTAGATAGAGCAACTAAGCAACCGATTAACTAAGTAACTGGTAATAAATATAGAAAAAAATCAATAATAACAAGACTTTTTAACCTAAAATAATTATACAATAAGTTTTCCTCATTGACAAATGTGAAAATTTTTGCTACAATTATAGCATAGAACATCACAAGCCACATTTTTACAGATTTTGTTTTTTTGTAAAAGATTTATCCCAGTTAAATAAAATTATTGACAAGGTGTCGTATAATTTAACAGGGCAAGTGGTCTGTATTGCTCAATTCTTCACCTAACAGCCAGTTAGGAGGAAACCCGCCTTCGTCAAGACTATGGCGAGGCAAGCAAAAACAAAAATACCCCATGCCAATCTAGTAATGCTTTTGGTTATGTTTGCTTTATCCAAAAATTGGATTTGGCTTGCCCGCCGATAGGGTGGGGAATAAAAATATGAATATTTCAAAACAAAATCGTCATTATTATGAATGTGACAATTATGATAATGAAAACAAAAATTTTTCCAAGTCATGGAAAGAATTATCTAGTGACATGGAATTTGCAAAAAACAATATTAAAAAAGAGGAGGGTTATATCGCCACTAGTTTAATAGTGGCTTTTTTAATTATTATAATCAGCGCGCAATTTCTTGGTTTTATTAATAATGTTGTTACAGATAAGTATTTGCAGAAAAAACACAAAGACAATATTGTGGTTGTTTATAGTAATATAGGATAATTAGTTACTAGTTAGATTAGTAAAACTAGTTATTAGTTAAGCAGGTCTGAAAAGGGCTGTTTTTTTTGTTTTTATTGACTTTTATTGACAAAGACTGGCTATTGCTATACTATGTAGCAAGGTTCTTTAAAACTAAACTGGAGGTATTATAAAATGCAACCCATTGGATTTTCAACCGGAGATTTATATGATTTTGATGTTCCAATCGCAGAAAAAGTCAGTTTTTTCATTGAAACAGGGGCCACGGCAATAGAATTATTATTAGGACCATTTGAGAGTATGGTTCATTTTTATATGAATGAGCTTAATGAAGAGTTAATAACAAAAATAACTCAATTTAATTTTATTTCCATTCATGCCCCTGATTTGAATTACGCTGAAGCTGAAAATAGCGAAACAGAAGTAGTAGAAGCAATTACTATGTTGTTTGAAATTGTGCGCAGATTTAACTTGGCAGGAAAAAGAGTTAACGGCATTGTTGTTCATCCATACAAAACTGAGAATATTACCACTTTTTCAAAGTTTAATCTGCCATTCTTGATTGAAAATATGGATAAAGACAAAGATGGAGAAAATTTTAAACACCCCGCGTCCTTTCAGTGTTGGCCTTATTTTTTATTAAATTCACTAGGGTGTGTTCTTGATGTTCAGCATGCTTATGAAACAATTAGAGACCACAAGGCGACAAATTTTTTAAATCGCATAAAAGTTTTTGTTGATATAATGGGAACAAGATTAAATCACCTGCATGTGAGCGGACAAACATCTGACTCACATCATTCATTGGTTCGTTTGTCAGAAAATCGAGAAGCAATAGAGAGCGTGTTGGCAATGAGAATTCCAGTGCCTAAAATTTTGGAGGGAGTTTTTCCGGAAATGAGTCTTGATTTAGCTTGTCAAGAGCTGAATTTAGTAAGAAGGTTTGAAAATTGTTAGCACAAAAATACAAAATTTAATGAACACTACGGTGTTCATTTTTTTATTCTAAAAATGTTGTATAATTAAAGCAAACAAATTTTTAAATACAAATAATGAGACTACCCACTAGAAAATCAGAAAGAGAGAATATAAAAACAATGGATTTGCATATTACACAGATTAAGTTTGACGCGCTAAAAAATAAACTGGCAAAACTAAAAGTTAGCCGCCCAAAATTAGCTAATGAAGTTAAAAGATTGGCGGAGATGGGGGATTTTTCGGAAAATGTCGCCTATCAAATCGCTAAAGGAAAATTGCGTGGTTTAAACAACAGCATGATTAAAATAGATTATTTATTAAATCACGCTAGTATTATTAAGATTCAACCAAATAAAAATATTGTTCAGATGGGGTATGTGGTTACCGTGGAAGTTAATAATAAGAAAAAAGATTTTCAAATTTTGGGATCAGCCGAAACTAATCCACTCAAAGGTGTTATTTCTCAAAACTCTCCAGTTGGCTCAGCTTTGATTAGACGACGAGTTGGCGATAAAGTTAAAATTAAATTAAACGACAAGATAGTTGAATATAAAATTATTAAAATAGTGTAAATTTTTGAATTATTGAATACAAAATAATTAGCAAAAGATTAATAAGATTTGTTTAAAAAATTTTAATTTTTTATTTTATAAATCTTTTGCTAAATTATTATAAACTTCAAAATAGTAACTCGTTTCAAAAAAAGGTTTTTTAATTACTTCAAAATATTGTATAATAAAAATATACCCACAAATTTATTTATTTGTGGTGATTTAATTAGCTAAAAGAAAAAATGTATTTAGAAAAGATTGAGATTCAGGGCTTTAAATCTTTTGCCAAGAAAACCACTCTTAAATTTGTTACAAGCAAGAAGGAGGACAATCCCGCCTTCGCCAAGGCTACGGCGAGACAAGGGCATGTCGGCCTTACTGTTGTTGTTGGCCCGAACGGTTCGGGAAAATCTAATATTGCTGATGCAGTGCGTTGGGTGTTGGGAGAACAAAGCAGTAAGTTGTTGCGTGGCAAGAAAGGTGAAGATGTTATTTTTTCTGGTTCAAGCAAAAAAGCGAGTTTAAGTTTTGCTGAAGTGTCTTTGTATTTAAATAATGACCCATCCTACGCTAAAGCTTCGGAGGGCAAGAAACAAAAATCTCCCATTGACTATCGCGAACTAGTTATTACCCGCCGGCTTTATCGTGATGGTGAAAGCGAATATTTGATTAATAATTCTAAGGTCAGGTTGCTAGATGTGTCCATGCTTTTAGCTAAAGCAAAGTTTAGCCAGCGCGCTTATTCAGTTGTCGGACAGGGCATGGTTGATAGTTTTTTAAATACTACGCCAGCAGAACGTAAAGATTTTTTTGATGAAGCTACGGGAGTAAAAATGTATCAAATAAAAAAACATGACGCGATCAATAAATTAAACAACGCGCGCAACAACCTTGAGCAAGCCGAACAGCTGTTGGCGGAAATTGAACCGCGGATGCGTTCGCTTACTCGTCAGATTAAAAAGCTAGAACAGCGTCGGGAAGTTGAAAAAGAATTGGCTGATTTACAAAAAAATTATTACGCGCAAAAATGGCATAAGCTTAGTCATGAATTAAAAAAGATTAATAGTCAGGTGATTGAACATGAAAAAGAACAACGTCAGCAGGAAAAAGAACAGGCTAAAATTAATAATGAATTAAGTGAGCGCGAACGAAAACAATACCAAGGTGAATCTAAAGAAAAGTTAGAAAGAGAGTTAAAAGAGTTGCGCCAAGAGCATGGCTTGGTCGCGCAGAAGCTGGCAGAAATTAGAGCGCATCAGAATATTTCTTTAGAGTTAGCTGGCAAAACAGATGTTGCTTGGCTGAGTAAAAAAGCTGACCAGTTGAAAGAAGAAATTAACAAAACAGAAAAAGAACTGTCCATAATTGGGCAGAAAAAAATCGAAGCTAACAAAAATGTAGTTGTTATTAGAAAAGAGCAAAATATTATTGATGAAAAAATTATTAATTTGCGTCAGAAAATAATTAGTTATCGTAGTAATGATTCTGGCGATGCCAGTGGGATTTTGCAGAGAGTTAAAAGACGTTTGAAAGAATTGTTGGAATTAAATAATAAAATCGATCAGACGTTGAACAAAGGAGATAATAAATTAATAAAAAAACAATTCGGTATTTTGCGTGGAAAAATTAATGAACTTAAAAATATTACTCATCAAAAAGAAGTTAAAAATGACGCTGATTTGGAAAAATTAAATAGTGATATTATAACGTTGGAAGAAGAGAAAAATAAATTAACTGAAAAATATATTGAAACGCAGGGGCAGGTTAATTCAACTCAAAATAGCCTTGATTATTTAATGACGGCCATTAAAACTAAACAAGTAGAACTTAGAAGCATTGAAGAAAAATTAGTTAAACGACAAAATGATAATAAGAACCCCGATAAAGAGTTAGCTGGTCAAGAAAAAGAATTGCAAGTAGATTTAGAACAACTTGATCATAAGGTGGACAAGGTTGAAAACCAACTAAAGGAAATTAATAATCAAGAAAGACAACAGCGCGATGAAATTATTAGTTTACAGAAAAAGGCGCATCAATTACAAAATGAATATAATAAACTAACTAATAGTTTAAGCGAGGTTAGGGTTGCTAAGGCGCGCGTGGAAACAAAATTGGAAGATCTTGAGCAAGAGATTAGAAGTGAGACTAATAATTTGCGAGCAATTATGGATGATGTTAATCATGGGCAAATTGATAGCGGAGAAGCAAGGGAAAAAATAAGCAAGTTCAAACGGCAGCTAGAATTAATTGGTGGTATTGATCCTGAGATTCAAGCAGAATACGAAGAAACTAAAGAACGTTATGAATTTTTAAGCAAGCAATCTACAGATTTGCGGTCAGCCATAAATTCTCTAGAAAAAATTATTATTTCTTTAGAAAAAACAATTACGGAAAGATTTAATAAGTCTTTCGAACAAATTTCCAAACAGTTTGAAAAATATTTTAAAGTTTTGTTTGACGGTGGCAATGTGAAGTTAGAAAAAGTATATGAGGAAGCGAATCAAAGTAAGAATTTAGAAGTAAGAAGTAAGAATAATGATGAGGCGGAAGAGGACCCAGCCTCCGCTAAAGCTACGGCGGGCAAGCAAAAAAATAAACCTAAAATCGTTCTGCGAGAAACTAAAAAAGTTTTAGTGGGGATTGATGTATCTGCTACGCCACCAAACAAAAAAATAAAAAATATTTCCATGCTTTCTGGAGGTGAGCGGGCGCTAACTTCCATTGCTTTAATTTCGGCGATCATCTCGGTTAATCCTTCTCCATTTGTAATTTTAGACGAAGTGGACGCAGCCTTAGATGAGGCCAACTCAATTCGTCTCGGAAGAATTTTGGCAGACTTGTCTAAGAAAACACAATTTATTGCTATTACTCATAATCGCACGATTATGTATAAAGCCGATATTATTTACGGCGTCACCATGGGTAAGGATGGAGTGTCAAAATTGCTAAGTGTAAAGGTGGGTGATTTAAATGGGGCGAGGCGGTAAAGCGCTAAAAATTTAGAAAGAAAAACCCGATGAATTATATAATAATATTCATCGGGTATTATTTTAATTAAAAAATTTTTTGCATATTTCATCATAAGCCTTTTCAGGATTATAAGGTATTAATTTTTTTAGACTTTTATCGGAAGGCCGAGAAATATTTGAGAGGCTTGTTGGCTTGGTGATCGCTGTGGCACAGCCAAGACTTACCAGCGGAATTGCATCAAGGCCTGTTTTTGACTTTAACGATTTCATGACTTCCGGCGTTTGTAGCGCGACAACTATTTTGCCATTGTAGGCCACCGTGGTTGATGCACTGCTGTAACCAGTAAGCGCTATGTCGGCATGAGGCGCTATTTCTGGAAGAGAGAGCGTGGTGTTGACTAATTTATCTCTAATTGGCCCCAGCATATTCATCCACAAGTCACTCAGGGTGCGGCCATCCGATATTTTCGTTCCAGCCACCTTAGGATGGAACTTAGGAATAAGGCACCAATTGCTCGGCGTTTGGCTTAGACATTGGATCAATAAAATAATAATTGAAGCCGTGAATTCCCCTTGACCAATAAATAGAAAAATTTTGTCAAATTTTTTTCTAAGATTGGTAATAAAATTTTCAGCTTCAGGGCAATTAACCCCTTCTTTCATTACTGCATGGTTGCCGACGACAGATGTCAATGTCCTAGAAAATTTTTTTGTAACTAGTCTTGCCGCGTATTCGTCAATAACAAGAATTAAATCAGGTCTTGCTGGATTAAGTCGGCAATAGCCACCCCAGAAATCTTCTAAAAAAACAACGGGGATTTTTAAACGGTTAGCCACGCAAGCAAATGAGCGCTCCATATTAGCCGGAGATCCTTCAGTTGCTATTACTACCGCAGGATTAATATCCTCCAACATTTTTTTTGCGTTAATAGAAAAGTTTGTTGCATGAAAATCTACTGTTCCCTGAAAGTAAGGATAAAAGCCTGCTCTTTGAAAACGTTCGGCAGCTAAGCCCTCTGTAATTGTTGTTATATTAAGCCCATGATTACGAAATTGTTCAGCTAGCGGTATGGCCATTTTACCGCCACCAATATCTTTACATACAAAAAGCACCCCCTTGTTCATTGGAATTCTCCTTTTTTGTTTTTTTTATTGTAAATGTGCAATTATCCAATATTATTATAGATATTTTTATTTGTCAACCTATTTGTTAATATTATGACGTTTTATTGATATTTAGTCTATATTTTGATATAATAATTATAGTTTAATGTAATTTTTTCATTTTTCATTTTAATGTTATTTTGCCCGTTTTCCGCAGTGGTAGTGCAACCGCCATGGAGAGTGAAAATTTTGGGTTTAGAAATTAGAGTTTTAAATCTATGCCTTGGACAAATAAAAATTATCCAGATTCAATGAAAAATCTGTCAGTGCGTATCAGACACAAAGCGATCGCTATCGCCAATTCTTTGCTTAAAGAAAAATACATCGAAGGTAAGGCGATAGCAATTGCTATTGCGCAGGCGAATAAGTGGGGGAAGAAATAAAAGTTGACGTTTTAAGAATTTTTGTTATACTGATTTAAGTTTTAGTCCCATCGTCTAATGGTTAGCCCGTCTCGCCTACGGCGTAGCCGAGGCGGAGACATTAAGTTTTTTCATGATTTGTGATATCTATGAAATATATATTGGTTAATTAGTTATGACTGTAAAAAAACATACGTAGGCTTTTCAGGTGATATAAATAATCGGATAAAAAAACATAAAACCTTGGTAAATTTAAATGTTTTAAACTCGAAGAAGTTAATGGTCTTATAGAGGCAAGAGCAAAAGAAAAATATTGGAAATCACATGCGGGCAGAAAAAAATTAAAACAATATTTCGATAAAATTAAAATGGTCCCATCGTCTAATGGTCAGGACATCAGGTTTTCATCCTGAAAATAGGGGTTCAATTCCCCTTGGGACTACAAAAAAGGGCAGGATTTACAAATCCTGTTTTTTGTTATAATTTAAATCTATGAATATGAAGGAAAATAAAACAAAACATTCACATCCTGAAATAATGTCGCCGATTCGTAATTGGGCGAGTTTGGAGGCGTGCAAAAATTATGCTGATGCTGTTTATTTTGGTTTGTCTGAACTTACCATGCGCGCTAACGCGGATGTTTTTACTTCGCGTAATTTAAATTCATTTGTCAGCCAATGCCATGATTATAAAATCAAAGCTTATCTAACCGTAAATTCCGTTTTATATAATGATGATATTAAGGTGGCGGAAAAAATAATCAAGAAAGCTAAAGAGGTTGGAGTGGATGCGGTGATTGTTTGGGATCCGGCGGTGATTGAAATAGCGCGCAAATTTAAAATGAAATTTTTTATTTCTACCCAGGCAAATATATCCAATTGGCAGACAGCTTTATTTTATAAAAAATTAGGAGCGTCCCGAATAGTCTTAGCGCGCGAAATGACCTTAAAGCAAATTGTAGAATTAAAGAAAAAAGTTGGTAATTTAGAAATAGAAACATTTGTTCATGGCGCCATGTGTTGGTCAATATCTGGACGTTGTTTATTATCGGCCGTGATTTATGGTAAGTCAGCAAATTGCGGAACATGCGGACAGCCCTGTCGCAAAGAATGGACAATGGAAGATGAAGAAGGAAATAAAATATCCACTGAAGGGAAATATTTTATGAGCGCTAAAGATTTATGCATGATTGAACACGTGCCAGAATTAATTAAAGCTGGTATTAATTCTTTTAAACTGGAAGGTCGAAGACGCGACCCTCGTTATATTGAAACAGTCTCTCGTTGTTATCGCGAAGCAGTGGACGCTTATTTTGACGGCAATTATACTAAGGAAAAAATTAAACAATGGAAAAAAGATTTAACTTCAGTTTACAATCGTGGATTTGAAACAGGATTTTTTTTCGGCACACCAGGGCCAGAGGGAATTAGCTATGACAAAGCCGACAATGTAGCGACTGTTAAAAAAACAAGAGCAGGAATTGTTATAAAATATTACCCTAAAATTAAAGTAGCTTTAGTTAAATTGACCGATCGAGGAGTAAAACAAGGAGAAGAAATTGTGGTTGAAGGAGTTAAAACATACTTAAGGCAAAGCATTAAATCTATTGAGCTTGACAAGCAAAAAGTGGGATCAGTTTCGAAGGGGCAAGAGGTTGGGATAGCTGTGGAAAAACGCGTTAAAATCGGTGATAATATTTTTATAATAAACTAATTTTAGCTTTAAATTTTACTTTTCAACAGCCCTTGATTGAGAACGTTTATTTTTTATGGTATAATACATATTGTATTAGAATATACTATTATACCACTACATATAGTAATTATTAATTAATGCGAAAATTATGACCCCCATGCATATTATCAAACGTAACGGCATTGCCCAGGCATTTAATTCGGAAAGGATTTTTCAAGCTGTTAAGAAAGCAGCTGAAGCAACTCAAGAATTTGATAAAGTAGTTGTCCAACAAATGACCGATCGAGTAGTGGGGTCTTTAGAACGGGAAAATCAAGAAAAAAAAATAGTTTCAGTTGAATTTATTCAGGATGAAGTTGAAAGAGAAATGATGAAAGAAGGATATTACAAAACAGCTAAAGCCTATATTGTTTATCGTGAACAACGTATGCGCATTAGAGAAGCTGGTAGCGTGGCAGTTGAGGTTGATAAAACTATTGATGAATATTTACAGCAGTCGGATTGGCGTGTTAATGCTAATGCCAACCAAGGATACTCCTTGGGTGGACTTATTTTAAACGCCTCTGGTAAATTAATTGCCAACTATTGGTTGCACCATGTTTATAGTGAAAAAATTAGACAAGCGCACATTGAGGGAGATTTCCATATTCATGATTTAGATATGTTTTCCGGATATTGCGCTGGCTGGAGCATGCGGGCATTATTAGAAGAAGGCTTTAACGGCGTGCCAGGGAAAGTTGAATCCTTACCGCCAAAACATTTAGAAACAGCTGTGGCGCAAATGGTTAATTTTTTAGGCACTTTGCAAAATGAATGGGCCGGCGCACAAGCTTTTTCTTCTTTTGATACTTATCTAGCGCCTTTTATTAAAAAAGATAATTTAAAACACAAAGAAGTAAAACAGGCAATTCAACAATTTGTTTTTAATTTAAATGTGCCGTCCCGTTGGGGCACCCAAACTCCGTTTACCAATATTACGCTTGATTGGGTTTGTCCAGAAGATTTACGAGAAAAGAAGCCGATTATTGGTGGTGTTGAACAAGATTTTGCTTACGGTGACTGTCAGGAAGAAATGGATTTAATTAATAAAATTTTTATTGAAGTAATGACCGAGGGAGATGCTAATGGTCGTATTTTTACCTTCCCTATTCCAACCTACAACATTACTAAGGATTTTGATTGGGAAAACGAAAACGCGCAAGCCCTATTTGAGATGACCGCTAAATATGGCACACCTTATTTTCAGAATTTTTTAAATTCAAAATTAAATCCAAGCGATGTACGTAGTATGTGTTGTCGTTTACAACTTGATTTGCGTGAATTGCGAGCGCGTGGTGGGGGGTTATTTGGTTCTGCAGAAATGACTGGCAGCATTGGAGTAATAACGCTTAATATGGCGCGAGTTGGATATTTAGCAACAACTAAGGAAGATTTTTTTACTCGCGTAGAAAGATTAATGGAGCTTGCTAAGGAATCTTTAGAGGTGAAAAGAAAAGTGGTCGCTAAAAATATTGAAGACGGTCTATTGCCTTTTACCAAGCGATATTTACCCGACCTGCATAATCATTTTTCTACGATCGGCCTTAATGGCACCAATGAAGCTTGTGAGAACTTTTTAGGAAAGGACAAAGATATTTCTACACCAGAAGGTAAAGAATTTGCTTTAGAAGTATTGGATTTCATGCGTAAAAAATTAGCAGATTATCAAGAAGAAACAGGTAATTTTTACAATCTGGAGGCAACTCCGGCTGAAGGAGCAATGTATCGTTTTGCTAAAGAAGACAAAAAACGTTTCCCCGATATTATTCAGGCTGGGACCACAGAAGTTCCTTTTTATACCAACTCCACTCATTTAGCGGTTGGTTATACTGATAATGCGTTAGAAGCACTTGAACATCAAGACGAATTACAGACAAAGTATACAGGAGGCACAGTATTACATCTCTTTTTAGGAGAAAGAGTTGAAGACTGGAAAACTACTCGTGATTTTGTAAAGAAAGTCGCACAAAATTTTCATTTACCTTATTTTACATTAACACCAACTTTCAGTATTTGTCCGTCTCATGGGTATTTAAAAGGAGAAGTAGAAACCTGCCCGACCTGCCAAACTAAGTGTGAGGTTTGGTCGCGCGTAATGGGATATTTTAGACCAGTTGATCAATGGAATAAAGGTAAGCGAAGGGAATATGCCGACAGAAAAGAATATGTTGTAGATTATAAAGAAGAATTACTTATACAGCCTACTCAAAATCAATCAGCAGAGCAAGCTGATTCTATGCCAGTTATTTACGAAATAGCATGAAACACAAATTTCGTTGGTCTAAAAAAATTATATTCCCCACTAATTACTAATTATATACGAATATATCAATATTTTATCAACCTATTTTAGCAAATAATAATTTGTATTTCTATGAACCGTTTAAGTAGTATTAGTGCATTAGTATTGATTAACCTGCCCGACTGACGTTGTCAGCGGACGGACGGGTAATTAGTAGGATAGAAAAATTAAGATTAATAACATGTTAGTTGTTGGCGGTTTTCAAAAATTAAGTTTAGTGGATTATCCAAACAAAGTGGCAGCCGTTGTCTTTATTCAGGGCTGCTCTTTTCGTTGCCCGTATTGCCATAATCCGGAATTGGTTCCAATTAAACCTCGCCTCTCGCGAGAGGCGGGGGAGATACTTAAATATTTAGAAAAGAAAAAATATTTTTTAGACGGTGTTTGTATAACCGGCGGAGAGCCAACCATGCATGATGGTTTACCTGATTTTATCAAACAGATAAAAGAGCTAGGTTTGCTAGTAAAATTAGATACCAATGGTTCAAACCCGACTATGATCAAAAAATTAATTAAAAATAAATTAGTTGATTATCTAGCCATGGATTTGAAAAGCAGTTGGGAAAATTATGACAAAGTAATAAATATTAATGATAAAAAAATAGTTAATGACTGTAAAAAAACTTTTAAGTTTATTCAGTCTTCTGGTGTTGACCACGAATTTCGCACCACTGTTTTTCCAGCAATGCACACCAAAAAGGATTTTATTAAAATGGCCAGCTATCTGGAACAAAGTGAAAAGTATTATTTGCAGAATATACAGTATAAAAAAAATTTTGATAAAAAAATAGATAAAAAAATTACGTTAAATATCAGTGAAATAGTAAGCAATTTGCAAAAAGCCTTCCCACAGGTTATGATTAAAGAACGCTAACCCCACAAATTTACAAATCATCTACAAATATTACAAATTCTAATAATAATATTTGTAGCGCATTTGTATTATTTGTAGATGATTTGTAAATTTGTGGGATAAATAAGTTGAAAAAATCACAGCATTAAATTTAATTATGAAAAGAATCAAAACACTATTTAGTATTATTTTTTTATTTTTATTAACCGCAACAGTTAATCCTCTTCAGGCTGCTGAAAATAAAGTTTTAGTAGAATTTTTTACTCGCAACGACTGTCAACACTGTCAGGAAGAAATTATTTTTTTAGAAAAATTGCAAAGAGAGCGAAAAGATTTTGAAATAAAGATTCATAATATTGGTGAAGAAGAACATTATGAACATTGGACACAACTTTCACGAGAGAATAATTTAGCTAAAGTAACGCCACTTACTTCTATTGGCGGGGCGGTTATTTCCGGTTTTGATTCAGCAGAAACAACAGGAGTAAATATTATTTCTTTAATTGAACAGGTTAAAAAAACAGGATCAGCTAATACTAAAGACGGTCAAGCATTAATTTACAGTGGTGTTTGCAATGATGAGCTGGGAATTTGTGAATATTCAGCACCTCAACCATATCTCATAAACCTTCCTTTGATGGGAGTGGTTAATATTAAGGAGTTTTCCCTTCCTGTTTTGTCTGTAACTTTAGGATTTATAGACGGCTTTAATCCCTGTGCCATGTGGGTGCTGGTAACTTTTATTTTAATCTTAATCCGTGTTGGCTCAAGAAAAAAGATGTGGCGCATTGTCGGTTTATTTGTAGTTGCTGAAGCAGTTGTCTATTATTTAATTTTAAACATTTGGTTTACTGCCTGGGATTTTGTTGGACTTGATAGAATCGTTACGCCAGCCATTGGATTATTAGCTATTGGCGCTGGTATTTATTTTTTATATGAATGGTACACTTCAGACGGAACCTGTAAAATAACTGACGCTGAACAAAAACAAAAAATTAGTCAAAAAATAAAAAACTTAGCTATCGCCCCTTTTACAATTGCCACTGCATTGGGAATTTTAGGATTAGCCCTTTCAGTTAGTATTATAGAGTTTGCCTGTTCCATCGGCGTGCCCCAAGCCTTTACTAAAATTATTGAAATGAATAATTTAAACTGGCTGACGGTTCAGTTTTATATGGCTATATATATTTTGTTCTACATGATTGATGACTTTGTTGTTTTCGGCATTGCCTTATATAGTATTGAGAAAATTGGCTTAACCACTAAGTATGCAAAATGGTCTAATTTAATCGGCGGAATTTTAATGGTTATTTTAGGCTTGATCCTGTTATTTAAACGGGGATGGTTGATGTTTTAGTAAATTTGCCTTATAATCGAGAGACCATCCCAAAACGGGAGGAGGTAAAATTATTAAGGATTCTAGTGTGTTCGCATACTGAATCCTTTTTCATTTGATTAATTTTTAATTTTGTTATATTATATATAATTACTGACAAGCTTTAAATATGAAAAAAGATCAAAAAATTTATTTAGATTATGCGGCTACCACGCCCGTGGATCCACGGATAATTAAAGCAATGGAGCCGTATTTAAATAAGAAATTTGGCAATACAGCATCATTGCATTCTTTTGGTATGGAAGCAAAAGAAGCGCTGGAAAAAAGCCGTAAAATAATTGCCGACACATTAAAAGCAAAAGCGCAGGAAATTATTTTTACATCTTCAGCAACTGAAAGCAATAATTTAGCCCTCAAAGGCCCGTTCTTCGCTGAAGCTTCGAAGGGTAAACCCCACCACGGACACGTTATTGTTTCAGGCGTAGAACACGACTGTGTTTTAGAAAGCGCTGGCTGGTTAAAAAGACAAGGATTTAAAGTTACGATTTTGCCAGTTGATCAATATGGTATGATTAAACCAAAAGATGTAGAACAAGCAATTATTAAAGATACGATTTTAGTTTCAATTATGCATGCCAATAATGAAATTGGGACTATTAATCCAATTACGGAAATAGGAAAAATTTGTAAAAAGCATAATGTATTATTTCATACGGATGCGGCGCAGACTTTTGGCAAACTACCGATTGATGTAAATCGGATGAATATTGACTTGCTTACTGCTAGCTCACATAAAATGTACGGACCAAAAGGAGTCGCTATGTTGTATGTACGCACAGGAACAAAAATAGAACCAATAATTCACGGAGGCGGACATGAAAATGGTTTGCGTTCATCAACCGTAAACGTGCCAGCGATTGTTGGGTTTGCCAGGGCAGTTGAATTACAGAATAAGGAAGAAAATTTAAAAATACAAAAATTACGAGATAAATTAATTAAAGGAGTGTTAAAATCAATTCCAAATGCAACACTAAACGGTCATCCAAAAAATAGATTAGCGAATAATGTTAATATTAGATTTAAGCATATTGAAGGCGAAGCAATTGTGATGATGTTAGATTCTTTGGAAATTGCTGTTTCTACTGGCTCTGCTTGTTCCTCTCCAAAGTTGCAGGCCTCGCATGTGCTACTTGCTTGCGGTATTAAACAAGAAGAAGCTCATGGATCATTACGAATAAGTTTAGGCAGGTGGACGACGGAGAAGGAAATTGATAGGGTTTTAAAAAGATTGCCAGAAGTTATTAAAAAATTAAGACAAATATCACCGTTTCATTAATTACTAATTTCTAATTATTCTAATTTCTAATCAATAACCAACGATTAATTTCTAATGACCAAAAGCGACGTTGGTTTGAGATTTTAATAATTGGGATTTGATTAGGTTAATTAGAAATTAGAATAATTAGAAATTTAAAATTTTATGTACACAAAAAAAACACTAGCCAATTTTACTAATCCCAAAAACTACGGCAAAATAAAAAATCCCGACGGTGTGGGCAAGGTCGGAAATATTGTTTGCGGGGATGTGATGTATTTATATATCAAACTAGATAAAGAAAAAAAGAAAATCAAAGACATTGGTTTTGAGACTTTTGGTTGTGTGGCCGCTATTGCCACTAGCAGTCAGATTACCGAATTAGCTATGGGCAAGACTATTGAGCAAGCTTTAAAAATTAGTAAGAGTGATGTAATTGATTCTCTAGATGGTTTACCGCCGGTAAAAATTCATTGTTCTGTTTTAGCAGTAGATGCGCTGACAGAAGCAATTTATGATTATTTGCAGAAGAACAATCAGCCTGTACCTGAAAATTTAGCTAAACGACATGAAATAATTAAAAAACATAAAGAAGCAACAGAAGAGAGGTATAAAGACTGGATAGGCATGGAAGAGAGAATTAAAGATTAAAAATAATCCGTCTCGCCTACGGCTAGTCGAGGCGGAAAATTTAGAATTAAAAAAAGCTTACGAAGTTTATAAGCTTTTTGTTTTTTGCGATTAAGGTTATGACGACCAACGAAAATCTATATTTTTACGTTTGCCAAAACCGATTTTAATCATGCACACAAAACAAGCGATACAGAAAGCAACCATTAGGAGCATTTCAAACTTTGTGCCGTTATAAAAAGAGAGAAGTGAAGTGAAGTCAGCGCAGATAATAATTCCCCACATAGACCCAACTGATGCGGCGTTTTTTACTGGTTCAAAATACTTGCCTAATCGTATTATGATTCCAACAATTACATTAATTCCTAAAATAGTTAAATCCCAAAATAAGAGAATAGATTCTTCGGGGATAGCGACGGCAAGAATACCAAGAATAATACTGGTAACAAAGCCTATTGTGCAACCACCACCAATGATATTTACTACAAGCACTTCAACTTTTTCGTTATTTGTATTCATGATTAATCTCCCTCGTAGAGTTTTTATAGAAAGAACCTTGATGGTTTATATTAGCGTGGATTTTAAATATTGTCAAGAATGAAAAAACCAACGGAGAAATTCGTTGGTTCTTTTTTTACTCATCAATTTTATCAAACTCGTCCTTATAAAATTCATCTAGAATTTTCAGAGCTCTGGGTGTTATAATTTTTTTCATAGCCGGCAGAGAAAGATTATTGCCAATTTTTTTATCATTTTTATTAGTAATAAAAAAAGGAATTTTAATATTCTCAATAATTATAAAAACAACAAGCATTCTAGCTTGTTGTTTTTGGCCTACTCTCATTTTAACTACAGAACAGTTTTTTAAATTAACAAAAGAATTTGCAAGTAGCGCACCCCCTTTTCGCAGAATATTTTTATTCAACATCCTGTCTATCGCGACAATAATGTCGGCCATACTAACTCGCGCTAATTTTAGCTGTCTTTTAAATGATTTTGTTACGGCAATCATATATTATTTACATTTTTTCTTAACAACATCAGCTAATTTTTCTAGAGTAGCAGTTATTTTTTTATCTTTTAGAGCCTGCATAACTATATAATCAAAGTATGTTTCTTCATAAATTTCTTGCAGGGAATTTTTTTTATTCATAGCAACTTCTGATAAAAAAGTTTTTATCAGGGCGGACAAGGGCAAACCAAAATTACGCGCTGCTACTTGGACATCTTTTTTTAAATCTTCATCTATCCTAATTGTTAGTTGAGTTGTTTGCATAGTGTTTTTTGATTAATTATTAATGTAATTACATTGTATATACATTTTTATTTTTTGTCAATTCTTCGCTAAAGCTACGAATTGCAAGCAAGCCTTCGTTACGCTGAGCGGGACTACCTGCCTCGCCGGCAAGGCGGACGGCTTACAAGCAAGCCTTTTATTTTAAAATATAAGCTATAAGTAATTTTTAATATTAAACACCCTTGTCCCGTCTTTGTTCAACTTCATTTTTATAATCGCCGCATTTTTTGGCAAAAGTTTTTTTACTTTATCTGCCCATTCAATAATCGTGATAGCTTGCGGATCATTAAAATATTCTTGCACGCCTAGTTCTGTGAGCTCTTCGGCAGAATTAAGGCGGTAAGCGTCGATGTGTATTAAACACCTGACACCTGACACCTGATACCTGACTTTATATTCTTTGATAATATTAAAGGTAGGGGAATTAACAGTTTTAGTAACTCCTAGGGCTTTGGCAAAATATTGGGTAAAGGTGGTTTTGCCAGCGCCTAAGTCGCCGATTAAGCCGATGACCCCCCCACTACAAAATTGACCAACTAATTTTTTAGCCAGTCTCTCGGTGTCTTTTTCTGATTTTATAATACGCTTGCTCATAATATGTTATTAAATCATAAATATAAAAAAGTAGCAATTATTTAATTTTAAAAAATAAAAAAGCCGAAGATTTACTCGGCTTTATTTTTTTGTACAAGAAATTATTGATTTCTTCAAAGAAATATAAAAAAATTGTTATGATAATTGTAGCTATTTCAGCGGATATGGTAGGAATAACTTTAGATGCCTGTAAAATCCAAACACTAGTTAGCAAGGGTCCCCCTATTAAAAAAAAACGGAACAATCCCTTTGAAAAGTTTTTTATTACTCTCATATTTATAAGCAAGACCTTCTTTTTTGCGATTCCATGTTAATTCTTTATCTGTTTTTTTATATATTTTGTAACCTTTAAATGCTATACAATAAAAAAGAAAAGGTAGCAATAAAAAAAATAACACATGAACAAACTCTTTTATTTCCGCTCAGAATGTTTATATAAGTATATTCTATATTAGAAAGTTTGTCAATATTTTATAGTATTTGTATTATTTGTAGTAGATTTGTAAATTTGTGGAGTTATCTAAATTGCTCTGGGACTGGATGTTTATGTCCAGCTTCTTTTCTTTTCTTTAAATAAGCAAGATGTTCCCGTCGTTCTTTGTTAAAAGCGGCGCGACGAAAGCCATATTTTTTAATCATCTCGGCTGCATAGTTGCCACCTAAAAAGTGAGGCAGAATTACATAAGAGGCGCCGTGCTCGTAAAGTTTTTCAGCGTCTTGAATATTGTGTGAAATTAAGATGATAATGGCTTGTTTATTATTCTCTCTTATTTTGCGGACCAGCAGTGAACTGGTTTTAAATTCAGGAATAGTGCTGATAACCATTTTTACCTTATCTAAATTTAGCTCATTTAGCAACTCCATATCATCAGCATCACCATAACTGCAATCAATTTTTCGATCAGTAAGATAATCAATGACTTTTGGATCATAATCAACCACTAAAAATTCTTTTTTTAATTTGTTGAAGGATTTAATAAAATCATAGCCAATACGGTTGTGGCCAAAAAGAATAATGCTATATTTTTTTAGTTTACCATTTTCATTTTTAACATCTTGGCGTTCAAACATAGAAAGAGGCGCAGAAATATATTCATAAGTTTTTTCCGCGTAGATAATTAGGTAAGTGGAAATGGCGATAGTAACCAGGCCGACAAAAGTAACCAAAGATAATGTTTCATTTGAAAGCAAGCCCAATTTCACGCCCAATAAAATTAAGATTAAAGAAAATTCACTGATTTGAGCTAGTGAAGAGGCGGTTAAGAAACTGGTTTTTTTATTATATCCCAGCAGACCGGTAAAGGTCATGATTAAAAGCATTTTTCCAAAAACAACAAACAGCGACAGTGCTATAATTGGAACTATTAGATTACTAAGAGCCCCAGGTATTATTTTTGAGCCCAATAAAATAAAAAATAGAATAACAAAGAAATCGCGTAATGATTTTAACTTGGCGCTTATTTCCAAATGATAGGGCGACATAGACAGGCTGACGCCGGCAATAAGCGCGCCAATTTCAATTGAGAAGCCAAAATAATAAAATAGAGTTGCTAACCCCAAGCCCCAAGAAATGGAAAATAAAAATAAAAATTCTTGAGAGCGAGCGAAAAACGAACTAAGACGTGGTAATATAAAATGGCTAATTAAGATAGCGGTTGCTATTAAAGCAACACCATTTATTGCAATAATAGTCGCTGTATTAGCAATCATTGATCCTTCAAAAAAAGCTGGAATGCAGATTAATAGAAAAGCGGCTACAGTATCCTGCACTAATAAAATTCCCAAAGCAATTTTGCCATATAATTTTCTAATGCCTTGGTTGTCGGATAGTAATTTGACGACAATAATAGTGCTACTGAAAGAAATGGCAATCGCTATGTATAGAGAGGCTATAAAAGGAAAGCCAAGCGCTAATCCAATGCCCAGACCAACAAAAGTGGTAAGGATAATTTGTCCGGTGCCAGCAATAATAGAGGTTAATCCAACTTCTTTGATTAGCTTTGGATTTAAACCTAAACCAACAATAAATAAAAGTAAGGCAATTCCCAGTTCGGCAAAAACATTAATTACTTCAATAGAATTTAGCACATTAAGAAAAATAGGACCAACAATAAGACCAGTAATAATATGGCCAATAATCAATGGCTGACGCAATAAATGCATAACGCCAGCAATGGCGGTGGCCACCACGATAATAATACTTATTTCTGTGAATACGTCCATAAAATTAGTCAAAAGTAAAAATCATAAAGTCTAAAGTCATTAAAATCCAGCGACTTTAGACTTTATGACTTTTAGCTTTATAGATTATTTTATTATAGCATATTTGACATCATATTAGTATTATGATAGTATTAACAGTTGTTATTTAAAAATAAAAATCTGATAATTTTCACAGAAAGGAAGGGTAAAGAAATGTTTGAAACCAATCTATCTTTAGAGGCTGATTTAACACTATTACATCAGCAGGTTCTTAAGTTAATCCAATTACAACTTAAGGAAGATAAGATTCCTACCCCCCCCCTGATTTTGATGAAAAAGTTCATAATTGGATCTTAACAGACTTAGAAGATGATAGAAAAGATAATAAAAAGAATCGTGTTGGTAAAAGTGATGAGGATGAGGTGTTCGATTATGACAAGGTGAATGGGGAAAAATTTGATCAATGTGTCTTGAAAATAATAGAGGTCATTAAAGAATATGGATCTCTTGAGCCAACACAGATGGTTAAACATTATCCCTTTAAAACAATTAAGGGTAAAGAAATTGAACAATCGGCCAGAAGGATTATAACCTGTTGTTCTAGTATTATATCTTACAAATAATATACTAAGTAATACAGAGAGATACGCAGTAAGACGTGAGACAGGAGAGTGTTTAAAAATGATTAAAAAGCACTTTCCCAATAACTATGAAGTGTTTAACATGGGGGATTTCATAACAAGTCAATACTATTTTGTTGGTTGTGTTTATGAGAGAATAAAGCTTTTAGAGGATGGGATTAAACAACCCCTAGAAATTATTCGGTTATCATTCAAGTGGACATATTTTACTCTTTGGGTAGAGTTTAAAATTAAGCGTTTATATAAGCGCTTATGTAAAACCGCACATTCATTATTTGGTAAATAAATTCAAGATTATCATTAAGCTCAGTTGTTAATAGGAGCTTTTTTTATTATAGTTATTACATGATTTGACATTTTTAAGTGGTTATGATAGTATATTAATAATTGATGATTAAGATATAAAGCTGGTTGTTATATACAACGAGCTTTTTTAAATTCAAGGGCATTATTATGGGTTTAAATATGCACCAAACCATACCATTAATCCCCGTCTCGCTTCGCTTGCTGAGGCGGACGAATACTTTGTGCTGGTTTATACAGACATGTAACTATCCAAATACCCCAAATATTTTTATATATGAAATTAATTTATAATATAATCAATGGTTATAAGTTGAGATAAAGTTACTTTAGACTTTCTAACTTTTAACTTTTGACTCTAATAATATGGCTCAAAATGAAATCGCTGCGGCAGCCAGAGCGCTTTGCGAGGAAAAAGGTATTTCCTTGGACGATGTTATTGAAACAATCGAATCCGCTTTAGCCGCTGCTTACCGTAAAGATTACGGTGAAAAAAATCAGAATATAAAAGCAAAGTTTGAAATAGATACGGGTCAAGCCAGTTTTTATGATGAAAAAATAGTAGTAGAGGATATGCCGGAGGAGGAAGAAACAGAAGACGATGAAGATGCGAAATCCGAGAAGGAAAAAAAAGTAGAAAAAGATGAGAAGGAAGTCAAAAATCAGAAAGTCGAAAGTCAAAAGTCCGACGACGAGAAAGTTGACAGCAAGAAAACTAAAGACGAGGCGTCAGAAAAAACCTCAGATGAAGAGTCTGAAGAAGAGAAAAGACGTTTTAATCCACGTACTGAAATACAAATTTCAGAGGCAAAGGAACTTAAAAAATCTTATAAGTTAGATGATGTTATTAAAACAGATCTTGAAGTTCATGAAGATTATGGACGCATGGCAGCACAGACCGCTAAACAAGTTATTATTCAGCGGGTTAGAGAGATTGAACGGAGCAATATGTTTGAGGAATTTAAAGGTAAGGAAAACGAAGTAATTACTGGTGTGATTCAAAGAAGAGAGGGGCGGATTGTTTTAGTTGATTTAGGGCGCACCACTGGTGTGTTGCCACCAGACGGACAAGTGTCAGGCGAAAATTATAATAAACCAGGCGCTCGTATTAAAGTTTATGTGCAGTCTGTTAATTTAGGCGCTAAAGGACCGGAAATAATTCTTTCTCGAACTAGCGAAGAAATTGTCCGCAAAGTTTTTTATGTAGAAATTCCGGAAGTTTCTAACGGCTTAATTGAAATTAAAGCGGTGTCGCGCGAAGCTGGTTCTCGTTCTAAAGTCGCCGTGCTAGCTAAAGAAGATAATGTTGATCCGATTGGTTCTTGCGTGGGTCAGCGAGGCGCTCGTATTCAGACTATTATTGAAGAATTAGGTGGAGAAAAAATTGATATTATTGAATATTCAGAAGACGCAAAAGTATTTGTCGCTAACGCTTTAGCTCCAGCAAAAGTTTCAGAGATAAATATTGATGAAGAAAACAAAACAGCCACCGCTATGGTTCCAACTGATCAGTTATCTTTAGCAATCGGCAAGGGTGGACAAAATGTACGTTTAGCGGCTAAACTAACTGGTTGGAGAATTGACGTAAAGGAAGCGAAAGGGAAGGATGCGAGTGATAAAGCAGAGGATGAAGGGAAAAAAGAGGACGAGGAAATTAAAAAGGAAAACAAGAAAGCAAAAAAACAAGAAAACAAATCTGAAGATGAGGATCCTGTGCAAGAGGATGGCAAAGAAGAAAAAGTTAAAGAAGTGAAGCCCGCCGACGCTAAAAGCTCTGGCGAGGCGAAGAAAGAAAAAAAAGTAAGCAAGGAAGATAAAAAAGAAGAGACCCTCCCTAGTAGCCTACGGCAGGGCGGGCAAGAAGATGAAAAAGACGACAAGGATGTTAAAGAAGATAAAAAAAAGAAAACTAAAAAATCATCCCCCTCCGTCCCGCTAAGCGGGACTACGGAGGACAAGAAAGCTATGGACGGTAAAAAAGCTACGGCGGACAAGTCGGCGGACAAGAAAGAAAAATTAGAAGATGACAAATCCACGAAAGATAAAGAAAAAAAGAACTAAGCAACTAATTAACTATCTAACTAATTAACAAAAAAATATGCCTCAATTTGAACTTTGGGCAGGACTAGTCGCTTTAATAGGATTGGTTTTTGCCGGATGGTTAGCTTACCAACTTAAAAAACAAGTCGTCGTTGATAAAAAAGCAGATGAAATTGCTAATTATATCCATGAGGGAGCAATGGCTTTTTTAAACAAGGAGTATAAAATTTTAGGAATTTTTGTAGCGATTGTAGCTGCTTTAATTTGGTTTACACCCGCCTTAAGTTGGCAGACAGCTGTTTGTTTTGTAGCTGGCGCTATTTTTTCAATCGTTGCCGGCAATATTGGCATGCGCATTGCTACTTTAGCAAACGTCCGAACAGCTGAAGCGGCTAAAAAGAGTTTACATCAAGGATTAAATATAGCTTTTTCTTCTGGCAGTGTGATGGGATTATCAGTGGTTGGTTTAGGTCTGTTAGGAGTTAGCGCGGCTTATTATATTTTTAAAGACCCAACTATTATTTATGGTTTTGGTTTTGGCGCATCTTCAGTGGCTTTGTTTGCCCGCGTTGGCGGAGGAATTTATACCAAAGCGGCTGATGTCGGAGCAGACTTAGTAGGTAAAGTTGAAGCTGGCATTCCAGAGGATGATCCTCGTAACCCAGCTACGATTGCTGATAATGTTGGTGATAATGTTGGTGATGTGGCTGGCATGGGCGCTGACTTATTTGAAAGTTATGTTGA
This sequence comes from uncultured Gammaproteobacteria bacterium, assembly GCA_964413295.1. Taxonomy (GTDB): domain Bacteria; phylum Patescibacteriota; class Patescibacteriia; order Patescibacteriales; family XYC2-FULL-47-12; genus CAYPRN01. Next base: position 25,769 of record CAYPRN010000005.1, read on the forward strand.
TTCTATAATTGCCGCTATGGCCTTAGGAATGTTAGGTGTGGCGACTTTTGGCGAGCAAGCAGTAGTATTGCCATTGTTATTAGCGGGGGTAGGAATCATTGCCTCCATCCTAGGAAATTTTGTTATTAAATTTTATAAAAAAGGAGATCCACACAAAGTATTAAATTTAGGCATTTGGTCGGCCGCTGTTTTAATGGCAATTGGAGCATATCCAGTTATTCTATATACCGTCGGACAAGCTGGCGTTTACTGGGCATTACTAACAGGATTAATTTCAGGAATTATTATTGGTTTGGCTACTGAATATTATACTTCAGATAAAAACAAACCAACTCAAACTGTAGCCAAAGCATCAGAGAGCGGTCCGGCCACTAACATTATTTCTGGTTTAGCTTTAGGATTTATTAGTACTATTATTCCAGTAGTCGTAGTTTCTTTAGCTATCTTTTTATCATTTAAATTTGCCGGCATATTTGGTATTGCCATGGCTGCGGTCGGTATGCTTTCTACTTTAGGAATTACTTTAGCCACTGACAGTTATGGACCAGTAGCAGATAACGCAGCTGGTATTGCGGAAATGGCTGGTATGGGGCAAGAGACTCGGGAAAGAGCAGAAGAGTTAGATGCAGTGGGAAATACTACAGCAGCTATTGGTAAAGGTTTTGCAATTGGTTCAGCCGCTTTAACTGCTTTAGTACTGTTAGTTAGTTTTGGCCAAGCAGTTAATCTGACCGTGGTCAATTTGCTAACCCCTAATGTTTTGATCGGTTTATTTTTAGGTGGTTTATTGCCATGCATCTTTTCTGCTTTATCAATGAAAGCAGTCGGTGAAGCAGCCTTTGAAATGGTACAGGAAGTTCGTCGTCAGTTTAAAGAAATTCCTGGAATTATGGAAGGGACTGGCAAGCCAGATTATAAACGATGTGTTGATATTTCTACTGAAGCGGCTTTGAAAAAAATGATTGCTCCAGGATTATTAGCAGTAATTGCTCCAGTAGCAGTGGGATTAATTTTAGGTCCAGCATCTTTAGTTGGATTACTATCAGGCGCGTTAGTGACTGGATTTTTATTAGCAGTCATCATGGCCAATGCTGGTGGAGCTTGGGATAATGCTAAGAAATATATTGAAGCAGGTAACTTAGGCGGTAAAGGTTCTGATACGCATAAAGCGGCTGTAGTTGGCGATACGGTTGGTGATCCGTTTAAAGATACATCAGGTCCGAGTTTGAATATTTTAGTTAAGCTGATGGCGATTGTTTCACTTGTGATTGCTCCGTTATTGATGTAAGATATAAAATTCACGTTCATTAAAAACGAGAAAGGAAAAAAATTATGAGCGAAAAACCAGAAGATTTTATCTGTGGGACGTGTAGAAAGATGTTACATTAAGGAGAACATCTCGAAATTCACAACAACAGATCACATCACGCAAGGTGTCTAAGAAAAATAGGAGTGTCAGAAAGTAAAAATTTATTTATCTTTACGGGTGCTCAAGTGTTTATGTCCCCCGCGCATCAACAAGCGGTAGAGATGGTTTTGCGTTAGTAGATAAAGGGGCTAAGTTAACAAGCTTAACTTAGCCTCATAATTTTTTTGTTATTTTAAACAAATAGAAAAATAAAAATCGCTTTGTTTAAAATGATAAAAAGATGATGATTTATAAAATAATAAATACACAATATGAAAATAGAGAAAAATAATATAAACCCGCCAACAGCTTCGCAGTTAGGCGGGGCAAGCGAGATAGAAATTACGGTTGAGTTGTCAGTAGAAGAAATGAAGCCGTATTTAGAAGAGGCAAGCCAAAAAATGTCAAAAGATATTAAAGTGGAAGGGTTTAGACCTGGACATGTTCCTTATAGTATTTTAAAACAGCAAGTTGATGAAATGAAGATGCTTGTAAAAAATGTAAAGAGCACTCTGGAATAGAAATATCTTTAGATGAAGTATTAAAAAAAGAACCTTTGCCAATATCTGATTGCAAAAATGGATGGTGTAAATGTCATTATTCCCCCGTTTTGGATGATTAAATTAAATAAAAAAGAAGATTTAGATAAATTTATTAAAAAAAGATAAAAACTATTAAATTAAATATTATGCCAACGGAGAATAACAATTTAATATTAACAGAGCCAGCTAAGGATTTTGAAAGTATAAAAAAAATAAACGAAGAAGACGTGGAATATTGGGAGGCAAGAGAATTAATGCCACTTTTAGGGTATGATAAATGGGAAAATTTTAAAAAAGTTATAAAAAAAGCGAAAAGTGCCTGCCAAGAAAGTAGACAGGATATAGAGGATCATTTTCCTGGCGTCAAGAAAATGATAAAAATCGCTAAGAATACAATAAAAGAAACAGTAAGGGAAATTGATGATTTTTATCTTTCTCGTTATGGTTGTTATTTAGTTGCTCAAAATGGCGACTCCAGAAAACAGGAAATTGCTATGGCACAGACCTATTTTGCTATACAAACCAGAAAACAAGAAATATTTGAGCAAATGGGAGATGACCAAAAAAGATTATATGTCAGAAAAGAAGTGAGAGAGCATAATAATCAGTTATTTGCTACTGCTCAACAAGCTGGAGTAAGTAATTTTGGTAAATTTAATAATTATGGATATTTAGGATTGTATGGGTTAACAGCAGATGGAATAAAAGAAAGAAAAAAAATTGGAAAAGATGATATATTAGATAGAGCTGGTTCAAGTGAGTTAGCTGCTAACTTATTTCGCATTACTCAAACTGATGAAAAAATAAATAAAGATGAAATAAAGGGTGAAGAAAAAGCAAATACAACCCATTTTGATGTAGGGCAAAAAGTTAGAAATACTATTAAAGAAATTGGCGGAACTATGCTAGAGGATTTAAAACCAGAAGATCATATTAAAGAATTAGAAAAGAAAGAAAAAAAATTAATAAATAATAAAGAAGTTAAAAAATTAAAAGATTAATTATGAAAATAGAGAAAAATAATATAGAAAATTCCGGCCACAAAGGCGGGGCAAGCGAGATAGAAATTGCGGTTGAGCTATCGGTGGAAGAAATGAAACCGTATTTAGAGGAAGCAGCTAAAAAAATATCAGAGAATGTTAAAGTGGAAGGGTTTAGACCTGGACATGTTCCTTATAGTATTTTAAAACAGCAAGTTGATGAAATGCAGATTTTACAAGAAGCGGCTGATTTAGCGATTAGAAAAACCGCTGATAAAATTTTGCAAGAAAAGATAGATGTAAAAGAAGAAAATGTTATGGGGCAACCGCAAGTTAATATTACTAAGCTGGCGGTTGGTAATCCAATGGAATATAAATTAACACTAGCTACTATGCCGGAAATAAAATTGGGGGCGTATAAAAATTTGAAAATAAAAGAGCAAACGGTTGAGGTTGATGAAAAAGAAGTAGAAAAAATATTAGGCGATTTGCGGGCCATGCGGGCCAAAGAAAAAATAGTTGATCGTGAAATTAAAGAAGATGATAAGGTAATGGTTAATATACAGATGTTTTTAGACAATGTGCCGATTGAAGGCGGGCAAGGCAAGGATATGGCAGTAATGGTCGGTGCTAATTATATTGTGCCTGGTTTTGATAAAAAATTAATCGGCGCTAAAAAAGCAGATAAGCGTGAATTTAAATTGCCTTATCCTAAAGAGCATCATCAGCAAAATTTAGCTGGCAAGATGGTTGAATTTAAAGTAGAAATTAAAGAGGTTTATGAACGAGAATTGCCAGAGATTAATGATGAATTTGCTAAAGCCATGGGTTTGAAAAATGTGGAAAAGTTAAAAAATCAAATCAAAGAAAATGTAAAACAAGAAAAAGAAAAACAAGCCGAACAAAAAGTAGTACTGGAAATTTTTGAAGCAATTTTAAATAAGACCGAATTTAGTCATGTGCCAGAAGGCATGATTCATGCAGAAATTCATAATATGATTCATGAATTAAAACATAACATTGAACAGTGGGGTGGGAAGTTTGACGACTATTTAGTACATATTAAAAAAACACCACAGGATTTAGAAAAAGATTTACACCCTGACGCGACCAAGAGAGTAAAGACTTCTTTAATAATCAGCCAAATTGTTAAGGCAGAAGACATTAAGGTGGCTGATGAAGATTTAAAGAAAGCGATTGACGCGCAAATGGTAAATTACGCTAATAATCCTGAAATGTCCGCCCAAGGCGGATCAGCCTCGGGCTGGAAAAAAAAGCTAGAAAGCGAAGAATTTAAAAATTATATTCATTACAATTTATTAAATCAGAAAGTTATTGGTAAGTTGAAAGAGTGGAATATGGTGTGATGCTCCCTCCTTCGCTAAAGCTACGGAGGGTAAAAATCTGCTAATAAATGGTAATCCGCGAATTGCGAATACAAAGAAGGAGGTTGCTGGTAATGTGCAAAACAGAAGATATTCCTTTTATTAATTCAGCGAAGATGTTAGCTAAAGATTCAACTTGCGTTAGATATAAAGTAGGGGCGGTTATTGTTAAGAATAAACAAGTATTAGGCGCTGGCCATAATCGTTCGCCAATAGTTAATGAAAAATGCACTGAAATAGGTTGCGCAAAAGATGTTGGCATGCCTTGTCGTGGAACACACGCAGAAATAAATACTATTATTGATGCCGCCAGTAATCATTCTGAAGAAAAAATTCAAGGAGCAACGCTTTTTTGTACCTTTAGTCCTTGTTATGCTTGCGCTAAACAGATAATCGCAGTAGGCATTAAGCGCATAATATACCTTCAAGAGTACGAAAAAGAACCGGAGGTATTTGATCTTTTAGAAAGGGCGGGAATAGAGATTATAAAAATTTAAAAAGAGGTAAACAATACCTCTTTTTTGTTTTAAAAAAAGAACCTTATTAGGGGTTCTTAATTAAAGAGCTATGTTTTCTTCGTTGGCAAATTCATGAACTAAGTCACACCATTTTAGATAAGAATATCCACAAGGTGGACCAATGGGTCGATCCATGCTTGGTAGCTTAGACCAATCATCCATTACTTTTTTTCCTCTTTTATATTCCTCTCTTCGTCGTTCTTTAAACATTTTTTCTATTTCTTCTGGTTTTATTTTTCTTGCTATTTCTCGTCCTATTTCTTCTGCTGTTCGTGTATCCAAAATAATCACCTCCTTTTGGATTTATTATAGTTTAATAGTTTATGTGGGTGTGCGAAGACT
>CAYPRN010000006.1:0-29126 GCA_964413295.1 uncultured Gammaproteobacteria bacterium
CACTTATGTTTAAATATTGTAATATTAGCTGATATTTGAATTTATAGATTCACGGCTTAATTGACTTGACAAATATACCTATTTCACTATATAATACAACCATAATTTGAACTTTAATAATTCGAAAAAATATTTTTTACAATAAAGGAGTAAAAAAATGCAATCTAAATTAAGAAGTCCTGTATTTGTTCAGGTTGAATTAACCTCTAAATGTAATAATAATTGTATTTATTGTTATAATTTTTGGAGAGCCTCTGATTATAATTATAATAGAAAAGATATGTCATTAACTGAATTACGCTACGTAGCTGAAGTTTTAGGAAATCATGATATTTTTTGGGCAACAATAACAGGAGGAGAGCCCTTTTTGAGAAAAACCGAATTATTTTATTTTCTTGATTGTTTATCGAAAAAAAATATTCAAATCATGATTAACTCTAACGCCACAACTTTAGAGGAAGATGATGTAAAAAAACTACAAAATTATTCTCTTAATACTTTTTTGGTTTCATTAATCTCTTATGACGACCAAAAGCATGACCTTATATCTCGTTCTCCTGAATCGCACAAAAAGGCAATTAGAGGACTAAACTTTTTATTAACTTATGATATAAAGGTTGCAGTAAATATGGTTGCAACTAAACTAAACTTTAAGGATATCTACAAAACAGGAAAATGGCTCTATAATAATTTTGGTATTAAAAATTTTAGCGCCACCCCTTTGTGTCCTTCTAGAATAGAGCATTCTCAATATGAATTAAATTCAAATGAAATTCTTGAAAGCATCACACAACTCATATCGCTAAAAAAAGAATTTGGCATGAGAGTTGATATTCTAGAGGTATTACCAGTATGTTTATTTGATGATAAGGTTGATAAAGAAATTATTGAAATTATGTCATCTAGAATGTGCACTGCCGGTAATACAACTATCACAATTGGTTCTGAAGGTGAGGTAAGGGTTTGTTCATATGATGATGAATCATATGGAAATATTTTAAAAGAAAATTTTGAAGATATTTGGTCTAACATGACTAAATGGCGAAATGACTCTCTTCTCCCTCAAGAATGTAAGAAGTGTACAATTATTGAAAGTTGTGGTGGTGGTTGTAGAGTAAGCTCTAAAATCAAAAAAGGAAGCTACTGCGAACTTAGCCCTGGGGCTAAAGGAAGAATAGAAAAACAAACAGAAATAAAATCTTTAATAGATACTACTAATATATCTATTAATGAAAAATTTAGCTGTGTTCCAGAGATATTTTATAGAGAGGAGAATCCTGGAATATACTTATTAGTATCTAATCCTATGTTCTTTGTAATAACCAATAAAAATGGTTTATTTCTTTTTAAAAAAATGAGGGAGATGAATTCATTTTCTATCAAAAACTTCATTGAAAAACATAAATTTGACGCTACAGAACTCCAAAACTTCTTTCTAGAACTATTTAAAAAAGGATTTATATTTAAAACATAAATCCTTATCCTATAAAGAAAGGGGGAAATGTTAAATGGTAATTAACCTTACTTCAAAAAATGCAGATAAATCCGTTAAAGATAAACAGATCCGAACTTTCGACACGCAACTGCAAAATAATGAAGGTAAGGCACTTCATTCAGCAAACTGCTATTGTTACGGTCCGGCTTATCCACCGTGCAAGTGAAGTTAAATTTAACACGGCAATACAAATAATTATTTGTATTGCCGCTTTTTTTTATTTACTTCGTTTTCAATAATTTCTAAATATTCTTTTTTAGAGAATTGATTTACTATTCTTTTATAATTTTTTATCATAAGTGGAATAATCAACGGAAATTCATAATCTATTTTAATTTTTAAAAGAGGATAATTAACCATAATTTCAGACAATTGCCACAAAAAATCTTCATTCTCCTTAATAAATTTTTTTGAATATTTTGAATAAATATATTCCCAAAAAATTAAATGACTTAATTCATGAAATATTATATAAAGAGGGTCACCATGTTTTATTAATGGATTTATATAAATATTTGGCTCATTAGGATCATAATCCCCTCCCCAAAAACAAGCATGAACTAAATATATATTATATTTATTATATTTCCATTTTAAGTGCGTAGTTTCTTCTATTTGAGTAAAAAAACGTTTATTTATTTTATTCCATTTATTTTTTAATATTCGTTTTTGTTTTTTAAGATTTTTTTGTATTTCTATTCTATTACCCTTAAGGTACTTTAAAACATTTTTTTGTAATTGATTAAAATTATTTGTATCAAAATTTGATATATTATTTTTTATTATATAAGAAAAACGTTCATCCCCTATCAATTTTCTTGCATCCTTGTATTGATTCTTTACAAACCAATATTCTTTGCTGTAATCAACTTTAAAAATTAATTTTGTGGACATATTTTTTATTTACAAATAAACTATCTTAATATCACCTTTTTTTATTATTTACAATTTTATTAAATTTCTCTTATATTTCACAAAACTCTCTAAATTAAACTTCCTTCTTCTTTTATCTAAATTATTTTTATCTCTAATTGGGCGAGGAACAAATTTCTTATCTTTATTAACATAAAATTGAGTGCCATATAATTGTGGCATTTTTTGATTTACTTTAATACGATCTGTTAAGTAAGCAATATTTTGTAATGCGACTTTTTTGTCTCGCATTTTTTCTTTCATTAATTTTAAACATTTTTTTTGAAATTTAACGTCATGATCAGCGTGTTGAATAAGCAACCAAGCTCCATTAGAAGAATTTTTGCCCACTAAATCAATATCTGGCCAACTATTTTTACTTACTATTTTTTTTAATTCTTTTGTGTTAATTTTATCTATCTTATTATCCCACTTATCTCTATTTTTGATTGCTCGCTTTCGCATTTTTTGATCCTTTTTAACCATTTGCAGAATTTTTTTGCTTAATGCTTTATTCATGTTATTTTATTAATTTCTAATTTACTTAACTCCTCGCGAGGAGCGGGGTTTACCCCGTCATCTCGTGAGAGGCGGGGCTAATTTCCTATTATTTTTCTTTTACAACAATACTCCCAAAAAACTCTCTTCCTGTTCCTTTTTTATTCCAACTTGTTCCTCCATTATACCATCCCCCAATTATCTTTAATTGAAATTCTTGGGGTCACAGTATTATATATTCACATTTTACCACACTTTTAGTGAAATAAAAAAAGAGGAAGTTCGTGAAAACTTCCTCGAATTGTTTGAAAAAACGAGATTAAAATTATTCAAAGACTCTTCGCACAACCTCGGTTTCAATCCAGTCTAGCTGGATTTCACCTTGGTTGTTTGTGTTGGGGTTGCCATCAGAGTAATTAACGACTTGCGCTAACGGAATAGCAAATCCGGAATCAGGATAATGGAATACTTCAATAATTTCCCATCCTTCATTCGGCTGCATATCCGAGTAAGACGCTAATGGCAATGGCTGGCCCATGTTATTAGCGTCAATCGCGCCAATGAACAGATGAGACTTTACATTGCCTACTCTACGGCATCTAACCCTGACTAAAATTCTTTCTGTTTCAGGGTTAAATTCCAGCGGAGAACTTTGCGCAAAGAAACACAGTGTTCCTGAATTTTCATCAACTGTAAAACTCAACACTACATTCCCAGTTCGCAATGAACTCTCACTTAAAGTATCCCAGCTTATCACAGCCGGCTCAAGACCGCCCAATGTTCCCGGGATCTGCGTCATATCCACATTACTTCCGAAATCCTCCCGATAATATCTAACAGGGGGATTAAGGGTCGGAGTTTGAATCGGAATAATCACAGGTGTCGGGGTCGGGGTTTGAGTCGGAACAGGCGTAACCGTAGGGGTCGGAGGAACAGCAGAACTAACCAGATCACTGACATCCCAAAGCGAAACATCACCTTTAGAATCTCCAGTTAATACTTGAGATCCATCAGGAGAAAAAGCGACAGATTTGAGAAACTTACCACGCTCCTCATAACTAACTAAAGTTATAAGAATTTCACCGGTATTAATGTCCCAAATCTTAGCAGTTTTGTCATCACTACCAGTGAGCGCTAAAGTTCCGTCAGGAGAAAAAGCGACAGAGTTTATCCAGCCATCGTGCTCAAGAACAGCCAACTCTTTTCCTGTTACAGTATTAAATAGAACAGCTATATCAGGACTTTGTCCGCCGGCGAGAATTTTGGTTCCGTCAGCAGAAAAAATAACAGAGTTTGCCCGTGGGCTATTCAACATACTTTCTCCCATATTCAGCACTTCCACTCCAGTGGATACATCCCAAACCTGAACAGGCAAACTGCCGTTAGACATACTAGAACCGCTGACAACAGAATTTCCATCAGGCGAGAAAGCCAGACTCTTAACATTTCCGACATTACCGGAGAAAGTAAGAATTTCTTGTTCTGTGGCAATGTCATAGAGCTTAATTCCTTGTCCTCCTCCAATCAAGAGTTTAGTTCCGTCTGGTGAGAAAGCAATGGTCTCTAGGTTTGCATCACCACCTTCATCCCATTCATGAACTTTTTCTTGAGTAGCAACGTCAAAAATGGCGACAATATTATCTCTTTTTGGAGGTTTGTAGGTAAGGTAGCTGTAAGAATTTAAAACAGCTATGTATTTTCCATCTGGAGAAAAAATTGCTTGTTCATATCCAAAATGAAAATTAAACTCAGATATTTTACCTCCAGTATCCGTATTCCAGATAGTGGGATAGTTATCATCGCTACTATCGAGAAAACTATTTCCATCTGGAGAAAACATAACACTGTTAACAGATGTACCATGTTGAATGGTGTATATTAATCTGTCTTGACCTTCCATCGCTTCACAAGTAAATCCCCTCAACATAAGCAAAAATGCAATAGCAAAGGTGTTTTTAACCATGATTCTGTTCATGATATAACTCCCTTCGTCTCGCCGAAGTTCTGACAAAGTCAGAACGAAGGCGGATTCGTCTCGCCGAAGTCCCGATCCCGAGTAATCGGGAGGGACGAAGGCGGATTTCTGCCTTGTTGAATTTCAGGTTGTTATGTTATGCGTCCCGCCTCTCACGAGAGGACAGGGTAAAAAAGTGTCCTGTTTCTTCCATATTTAGCTCCTTATTGAGTATTTTTCTAATTTTTGTCTTGAATTGTTAAAGTTCAAATTATAGTTCAATTATGCTTATATTATATGGTATTTTGTAGAGTTTGTCAAGGACTTGACAAATATTACATTTTTCTATATTATATAAACAAATAATTGCACTTTAAAAATTGAAGAAAGGAGGTAAAAATAAAATGAAGACAAAAGCAGAAACTTCAAAAAGTAAGATTTTTGTTCCTTCTAAAGATCAGCGGGCCAAAGTGCTACGCAAACTCTCAGAAGAGAACGGTTCTACTTCTCTGAAGTGTTGCTTTACCGTCTGCACCAGATGTGGATAGCAACAACGTTACTTGTGCGGAGAAGATAATTTTCTTCTCCGCACTCACTAAAAAAGAAGGAGAAAGGGTCATGAAAAAAGAAATGAAGAATTATCGCATTTCACGTTGGTGTAAATACTTTGTTGCTGATGATATAATAGCATTATTTCATAGTATTTCTTTGGCTGTTATTTTTGTGCCAATCAGTATAGGTAAAAAATTTTTATCTTTAACAGATACCAAGAAAACTAAGCAAGAAATAATTTTAGAGTTAGGAGAAGATGTCGTTAATTTATTATTTCAAGAAAATATTATTGTCTCGGATGAATATAATGATATGGATTGTTTAATCAAGACAAGAAAACGACTTGTAAGTGAAATATCACTGGAAATGATGTATTTGCTTCTAACAGATCAATGTAATTTAAAATGTAGTTACTGTTTTGAAGATACTCCATCAACGCCATCATCGTTCAAGGAAATGTTAATGAGCAAAAAAACCGCACGTGAAGCTTTAAAACTTTTTGCTAGATTAACCAAGAAGTATGGTAAAGTTGATAAACAAAAAATCATACACTTGTATGGTGGTGAGCCACTTCTTAACCCCACAGTAGTTAAAGATATAATTTTAAATGTTGAGACATTAAAACAAGAAGGGGTTATGCCTTTAAATTGTAACGTAGTAATAGTGACAAATGGAGTATTATTAACTGAAGATTTAGCTCAATTTTTTGCTGAAAATAATGTTAGCGTAGGAATATCTATTGATGGTCCAAAACATATCAATAATATTTATCGAATCGCTAAAAATAGTAAAATTGATGTTTTTGAAAGAGCAAAATTTTCTTTTAATCTTCTGAAGAAATATGGAGTAAAAACAGGATTATCAGTTACTTTAACTCCAGAGGCAATAAAAAGTTTTGATCAAGTGCTAAATTGTTTTATTAAAGATTTTAGCGCGAGTGATGGTATTAATTTTAATATTCTTCATTTTAATCCAATGGTCCACACTAATGCGGAATACTTTGAATTAGCCGCAAAATCTCTTATAACGGCGTTTAAAAAATTCAGAGAAATCGGTATGCACGAAGAAAGAATGATGAGAAAGGCGCATTCCTTTATCAATCGAGAGCCGATATTTGCTGATTGTGGTGTAATTGGAAATCAGATAGTTGTCGCACCAGATGGACAAATAGGGGTATGTCAAGATTTTGTTAAACCGAGACAATACTTTAAAGGTTCCGTATATGATGATAATTATGATCCAATCACCTCTGGTCTATTCAGTGAATGGTGTAGACGATCACCTTTTTTCATGGAAAAATGTTTTGATTGTGAAGCTCTGGGGATTTGTGGCGGTGGTTGTCCTGCTAGCGCTGAACTCAAAACTGGATGTAGGTGGAATATTGATGAACGTATTTGTTTTCACAGTAAACTTTCGTTAGAGTGGCTAATCTGGGATACTTATTTTCAGCTAAACTTGAAAGAAAATAAGTAAAATGATATAATATTAGAGTAAATTATTTATAAATAATTTACTCTATTTTATTTTTATGAAACCAAAATTAAAATTTAAAATTAGTAAGCGAAAAGAACTGGATACTTATTTAGCTTTTTTAGAAGATGGTAAATATAAAAACAATTCCAGGGAAATGAATTGGGCTTTTTATCAACCTCATCCAAAATTGAAAGTTTTAAAAAATAAAAATATTTCTTTAAATCAAAGAAAAATAATAGTAAAAAAACATATTGACAGTTTTTACAAAAAGAATATTAAAAAAATTAAAAAAAATTTAGACAAAGAAAAAAAGAACTGGCAAAAAATAGAAAAACAATTTTATGAGCTAACAGACGAAATTTTTAGTAATTATAAATGGCCTAGTGGTAAATATATTGCTTATTTAACTATTTGGGGAATGTACCCAAGATTTTTAGATGATAAAACTTTTCAATTTCCGCCAAAGCATAAAAAATCAAACTATATTCAAGTAGTTATTGCTCATGAAATGTTACATTTTATATTTTATGATTATGTTTATAAAAAATTTCCAAGATTAAAAAATCATAAACATGACTTTGATTTGTGGAATATTTCAGAAGCGTTTAATGTTGTTATACAAAATTCTCCTAGATGGGTAAAAATATTCAATCAAAAAACAATGAGTTATCCTGAACATAAAAATTTAATTAAGAAATTAGAAAAAATTTGGAAAAAATCAGATAGTGATATTGATAAATTTTTAAAACAAGCTTTAAAGTTTTAAAATAATAAATTAAGTTTTAAAAAAGGAAGCTCTAGTAAGCTCCTTTTTTAATTCTAACTTCTTAATTCTCCCTGCCCCTCGCGAGGAGCGGGGTTTATTCTTCTCTCACAATAATTCTCGCTCCATTAAATTCTCCAAAAGGTGTTCCTCTTCCCTTCGTATTCCATGTTCCTCCATTATTATACCACCCCCAATTATCTTTAATTGAGATTGTTGGTTTAATTTCACATCTCTTGTTTGTGCATTTGCCCGCTTGACTATTTAAGTCATCATAATCATACAAATGATACAAAGAATAAGGATTGGCTGTATTAGAGCGGTCGCGCATTTCTACTCCAGAAACTGAAGTAGTTTCTCCATCTCCCCAGTTAACTATATAAGCCACTAACGGTTCTTGATTATCATCTATTTCTGTATTAAAAGTTAAATTAACAAAACCGTTTTTAATAACAGTTACATCATTATATTCTTCTCCATTAACTTTAATATGTTCAACTTTTGGTAAAATAGCACAATATTCATTAGCTCTACGATTTGTTTGATCTTCACATCTAATTTTAGGAACATCCCAATTACCTGAATCGCCTGGTTTAAATTTATAACTACCATCCTCCCATTTCCAAATTCCATAACTTTTAGCAAAGATATTTTTAATAGATTTTTCACTCTCAACAACCTTACGGCTGGAAAAATCTTCATAGATATACGGATAAAATTGTGAGTTTTCTTTTACTACATATTTACAATCATTAGATTCAGATTCATTGCATCGGTATACTTCTCCAGCCCTGGCCTGATTATTATTATCTGGCAATTTCATATAAAGTGGTTGTATTCCATCTTTAGAGTCGCTATCCCATTCTACTGGATTATTTGCTGGAAAAGGAGGAGTAATAGAACCAAATGGTTGTTCATCAATTTCATAATTAATAATATAAGGAGTGCTAATATTATGAATTGAATATGAGGTGCCTTCATAGACGCGACCAGACCAATGTTTATTTTGACCGGCAGGAGTTACGGCTTGAACTATTTTAGTAGTATATAATTTAGTTCTTACTAGTTCACTCTCTAATTCACAAAAAGAATTTCCATCGCATAAATAATCGCTATATTTATTATTAATATCAATAGATGGTTTAATAGATTGAGGTTGAGTAAGTGTCTTAAAAAGATTAAAATTAAATAATTCATCATAAGGATACCATCCATCTTTATTACTTACTGGTTTAGTTATTCCTAGCTCGCCTTGTGGCTTATCATAATCGCCACAGCTAAGAAAACCGATGTCTTTAAAATTATTATTACTGCCATCTAATGCGATAGGGTCACCATCAGGAATACAAATACATTCTGCCGTATCTGGTCCACTGTTTTCTGTGCAATATGTTTCTACATTTTTATATCCTGTAGGACACATTATATCAGGAGAATCATCATCACGAGGATCACATTTATCCCAATGACCTCTTCCATAATAAAATGCGTGCCTATATTCATACGCTCTTTCTGCTGTGCCTTCTAAACTGTAATATAACGGTATCTTACCTAAATACCCAACCCCCTCGTCAATCCCATCTGCTTTAACTCTATCAACCGGCCACCACTGCAAACAAGCATTAGGATTAACGCTTATTCCGTCTTGTCTATTGTCATCATACTCCAAACAATATCCATACCATCCTTTTTGTTGCGCTCCGCTATCACCAATATAATCACAAGACATGGAGTCTGATTTAGGGAAAAGTCGGCAAGACTGCGGAGATAGCCAAAATTCTTCATCATCAAGATTTGTTGGCGTTTTATCACGCACTCCTAAAGCAGGTCTGATCTGGATATTATCAAAATAGAAACTGCCGATTCCCGCGCCTCCATCTTCAGCCCCTTCAGCTGATAGCTTAATTGTTATATCGCCTGTATTACCTGTTTTAAAACTCTTCAGATATGACATCCAAGCGTTGCTTTGACGAGCTTCTTGAGTCAACTCTACTGTGCCTTCGGCTCCTGTAATTTTTACCCTTGCTCTTCCTGTTGCTAAATTAGCAGTATTAATCTGTACTGTTAAAATATATTCTTCATTAGGATTTACTTCTATGGTTTCTGATTTAAATGAATAAGATGAGCCCAATTGCAAAAACTTTTTACCGTCTATTACGCGGTTGCCTTTAACTAAATATGGAATGCTTAATTGTTCTGCTTCTAATGGATTATCAATAACCCGCCCTTTACTACTGTTCCAGTTATCCATGGTCCAGCCAATTGGATAACCATTTGCTCCTGAAATTTCAAAACTTCCGTTTGGCACAATCGCCAAATCTCCTACTTGTTCCATTTTACCATAAGGGAAATATCCTTCGGTAGAATCTATTGGCGAGTCAACCTGAGAATTATCAAAGCCCACTTTAGTATAACCAGTAGCATTAGCTATTAAATCTTTACTGAGTAGCATATTATCATCATTATTTATATCAACAGTCTGATTAATCTGATTTTCAGACACCCAGCTACCACACTGATTACTTTCATCTAATCCATCACAAATTCCAATGTCATAACAAGCGCTTTCTTCTTCTCCTTGCGCGTCTTTAGTAACTACCTTACTCTTACAAGCCAACCATTCATTACAGACACGGTCAGGGCTTACTTTTAGAACCGCGTTTGAATCGCAATTAGCGCCATCACACTGTGGTAATTGCTGTGTTTCTTCTCCTCGCTTATTATCTATTACATCAGCGTCATAAATTAATTTTTTATAAACTGGCTCCTCATCTTCAGAAGCGCCTGTTACTGCGCGCTCATTAAATAAAATACATCCTTCTGCTGTATCTACTTGTCCATTGCAAGAAGTTCTGTCTAAATTACCAGCTAATTGATAGTTAACTATTGCTTCTTTTAGCTCACCTCCACTTACCACGCAAATGCCATTATTTCCTGAATAAAATAAAATACTATCTACAGTTGAGATACTTGATTCTGGTTTTAATTTATTATCATCCACATCTAATTTATATAACAAACTATCACATTCATTTATTATAGCTTCATCTCCTATGGCTGATAGTCTATACAAAACATCAGGCTCTAACTGAACATTACCATCAGATGATAAATTAACAGAAAATTCAGAAACAGGATCAATAATCTCTACGCATTGCGACTGAACTGCTGGACAAAGTCCGACTTTACCCGCCTCCGGCTGGTCAATTTTATTACCTCCAAACCCTATAGTCCTTGGAATATAATTAATAGTAGGATCACTGCATTCTTCATCCCATTCATCTATAATACATTTAATTCCTTCTTCACAGTCGTTATCTGTCGCGCAAATATTATCAGCTCCACCTTCTATATTATATATTGTACTTATTTTCTCTCTATGAAAAATTTTTCCATCAGGAGGGGTAGTATTTCGTATCATTTCACTACCATGAATATCACACCTTTTCACTTTCTTCTCCCACCATTCCCAATTTCCATTAAATCCTTGCCTATATTCACAGACATTATTCTGCGGATCTTTAAAGTAAGTTACAGTTCCGTTATCGTTTTTATACTCTGTACAACCAACATCAGCTGAACCGCACAAAATTCTCTGATACTCATCAGGGTCATTTTTTACATAAACATTATCATGGCCTCCGGCGCGATCTTTGCCTGTCAACTGACAGGCCTTTACTGTTTCTCCACATTGTTTAGACCGATCATAAACCATATAGATAAAACTGTCTGCTGGTGTGGGTATTATCTGATCAGTGCCAACACTACGTTCAATGCGAGAATTATCATCTGTCACGTCTGCTAATTCTAAGTTTTTCAAAGAATTCTGGGTATCAATCATAAGCTCACAGCCGACTGCTGATTCTGAACAGATGTCGCTGAACTGACGTAAATAATGTGTATTATTATCACGGTCACGATATTCGTAACAGCCAGAAGTCCCTGCCATATAGTAAGGATTGGGGTTGCCACTCCAGTCCTGATCACAAGTTATCGGCACATTTAAAGAATTTTTTAATAAATAATAATTATCAGTAACTTCCCGCAGAATTACATAGTCTAGGTAAAAATCATTAACGCTTTGCGACTCAAAATGCAAGTATTCATCCCCGATGTTAGGTTCGCGACTAAATTCTTTTAAATTTAATTTATATAATTTCCAATCTGTATTTAGCGAAATACTTCCTTCTCCAAATTCTATTCTGGAACCCCATACATAATCTACCGTCCCTCTCCTAATATCAACTAACAAAGGAGTATTGTCTGCGCTTGCTTTGGCTAAAAATTCAATTACATAAGTTTTTCCTTTTTTCAAACTAGAACTTATTTCTTTTTTTGTTTGAACTGGTTCAGTGGTACTCATTACTTGTAACGAGTGATTATCAACTTTCAAAGAATCATTAGGAGTTTTTAGTGATTGATTTTTAATATTAATCACTTCCCACCCTTCAGTAGTTCCGCTTTCAAAATCATCATCAAGAATGTTCATTACATTATTTCCAACATTGCCGACATATTTTCTACAGCCAACTTCACGGGCAGAACAAACCCGACCTTCCTGCGGAATCGCCATATATGTATCGCCTGAGTCTGTGTGGCGATATGGATGACAATTTGTACTAAAAGTAATTGTGTAGCTATAAGGAATATAGCTAATATTACCTTCACGGCTGTAAAATTGCCTGCAATCTGAATTATATCCGGGGTCTCCTGATTTCTTACTAAAAATAATTTCGCTACACTCATCTGCAGTGTAGCTAACAGAATCCACTATTCCATTATTATTCCTATCAATATCTGGAGTATTGTCGTTATTTTTATCCTGCAAAGTAAACGCTCTTAACTGATAACCAGCATCATCAGAACCTTCCCAAGTGTAAAATGTATCACTGCCAGCTCCGTCAGTGGTGCAGTATTTTATTTGTGAATAATATTCAATCCCTTCTCCGCCTTTTTCTACTTCATCTAAATTCGTAAACTCATCACACCCTACTGCTTGCGCGCTACACTGTTGGGCGTTTGATGGAATTAAATAAACATCTTTTTCAATTCTTTCAAAGATAGTTTTTTGTTGAATATATAAATCATAGCCGTTACATTGCGCTGGACAACGGTCAGTAGTTTTTGCTTTAGCTGGAATTTCAAAACTATCACGCGCTCGCGTATATAATTCACAACCGACTTCATCTTGTGTGCATTGTCTAGCAAAAGTGTCGCAGATAGCAGGGGCGTTTTCTATTTCATCCCAACCATTTTCATAACAAATATTTTCCAGATAACTCGGCAGCATCTTTTCATAAATTAAATTATTACTGTTATAAAAATCATCAAGAATAGATTGACTAACAACACTAGCCGGATTATCAATCCATTTATCTTTATCAATGCGATAAAAAGCATGACAACCCTCGCTTCTTGAGTCGCATGATTCTACATCTTTATTAAAATAAATATTTGGCGTTTCATTCCATGTGCCATCATTATAATTATAATCAAGCGCATAACTCTGACAGCCGGCGCCGGAAGCATCGCAGAAATCTAAAGTATTTTTTAAATAAGAAATGCTGGAGCCATTATCAGCGGTAAAAGTTTCACAGGTGTTATAGAGTGGGTTACAGGAATTAGAACCAAAATTCCAAGTGCGCCTTTCTTCAGTGCAGTAGCCATAAACTTCACAGGAGCCGTCAGCATTTTCCTTAATGCAGGCCTGTTCATCCGCGCAATAGTTATCTTTGCGGGCAATGACATACTGGCCGTTAACTAACTGCGGTTCGCCGAAAGTTTCTGGTCCATAGCCGGAGCGGGCGCAATAATTAAGCGGGGCTTTAAGCACCCAATTAGGATCTACTAAACCGCGACACCATTCATTTTCAGTTTCATCTTCTTTTGCCTCAAAACAATCCACCATTTCTTGCAAAGTCATTAATTTTATTTCTATACCATTAATTGATTGCCCAATATTTTCGTTAATATAATTAGCCGCCACTTCCCAACCGACTGGCAAAATTCTAAACTTGCGCAGGATGAGCATGGAACGGTAGGGATAATTTTCATAAACATAGAGCGGTTCTAAATTTTTGCCACTAAATCCAAAAATTCCTTCTGAATTTAATAATCCTTCGTCCATGGCCTGTCCTACGGTTTTTTTATCCTGAATCGCCTGCCTAAATCTATCAGTAATAACGCAGTTGGTCGGGCCAGCCCGATTAGGATCAGGACATTGAGTTAATTCTGCTAAAATATTATAATCACCGCGCACATTAAATTTCGGCTGGACAATTTTTCTAAACTTTTCCTTAGCCGCATTAATGCCTCCGCCAGAACTGGTATCTGCCTGAAAATCATAAACACCGCCACCGCCACCGCCACCTTTGCTTAAACCGCCATAAAGAAGATTGCGCATTAACTGAATGGCTAATTGATTTAAAAATATATTTAAAGCGTCAATTAAAGCGTCGCCGGTAAATTTAACCACGCCTTCGTCTTTAATAATATCGCTTTCTGCCATTTTTCTTTGTAAAGATGTAGGAGTTTCAATTCTGCCAGAAACCGGATTTTTAATACCCAGCCAACCTTGATCTATTTCCAGTTGTTTTCCGATTGAACTTGATTCAAAATTAATTTCCTCTAAAAAATTACTCTGAATGCTTAAAGCGATTCCTAAATCATTAGAAGTTGGTTCAAAATAATTCTGAAAATCCCGCAAAAAAGTAGCGCTTTGAATAGCATTGTCCCAGTTATTGCGCAATTCGCTAAAAGTACATTTTGGTTGAGGTCGTTGATATTGATATAGGCCTAATTGTATTTTTGGCATTACACTCAAGCTGGGCTGGCATAAATTCATATTAGCCGCGTCGCCTAATCTGCTAATAAAATCACCAGCCGCAGCATCCATGCTATCTTTAATAACATCGCCGAATTCTCTAGTTTCAAAAGCTGCCTTCTGTCCACTAAGACCACTGGCTACATAATTAGCCGAGTCATAAGCTAATGTATTAAGCATTGTTCTTAAAGCTGATTGAAATGCCTGTGAACCAGATTTTAACGTTAACCACTTAAAAGAGTCTAATAACTTATCCATAAATCCACGCTCTGTTTCAGTGCTGGTCAACACTGGATCTGCAACAATAATAGCATTTGAAACACCAATAGTACTGTCAATAATACTTCCGCCCGGAAGACCACCAACAGCTTGAACATACTTACTATTTGCCATAATAAAAAACGCACTAACAAAAGTTAGAAGTGTTAGACTGATTAAGAGTTTTTTATGTTTGTTGGGCATGAGGGGGGTTAGATTATTATAAGAGTTAGAATATTAAAAAATATTAGAACATTAGTATGCTAGGAGAAACACAAAGGTTATTAGTTATATCAGGAAATCAGGGAAAGGATGTCGGGATATTAGGATATCAGGAAAACGTCTCCTTGATATTCTGTTATACTGGCACCCTTTCCCTGTTCAACTGATTTCCTGGTAACCTATTTTCAGGTTGCCTAATGTCCTTAAAATATCAGGATATTAATATGATAATATAAACACAAAGGTTATTTGTTATATTTTCCTATTAACATCCTTTATTACCTAGCGCCATTTTTATTGTTTGATTTCTCTTTAATATAATTAATATACGCATTAATTCCTCTATTTAATCCTTCGTATTTATAAACTAAATCATTTGACTTTTCTTTAGTTATACATCTTTTTCCTTCCATTTTTCTTAAATGATTTTGTGTTTCAGTAGCTTCTCTTCTAGCTGAATAAAAACATTTTGTTTTTTCTTTAAAATAATATGAACCATAACCTTCTGATATGTTGTCAGGCACCGAAGATGATGAACGCTCTGCCTGATCTTTTAATCTAAATTCACTACGAGGTAATGTTCTACATATTTCATGCATCTCTAACATTAATTCATAAGATATTTTCCATATTCTTAAACTTTCAAATCCGGGACGAACTGGCTTATTATCATATTTTGTTAAAGACATAGATATAAAATTTTAATTTTATTAATTCCTGATCTCCTGCTATCCTGACGTCCTTTCCCTGTTCAACTGATCCCCTAATACCCTTTATTTTTCCTTTCCCTGATATCCTGATTTCCTGGTAACCTATTTTCAGGTTGCCTGATACGCTTTTAATTTTTCTAACTACATTAACTATATAATATTTTTTTTAAATATCTATTCTCCCTCCGTTGCCGTACTCTGATAAATCTCCAACAACTGCTCATCACTAATTCCCTCTAACATTTCACTACTCATTCCAGCGCTTCCTAAGAACTGGCGCAAAATGTCAGCGTCGGCTTGACCGCTTAAAACGTTCATTATCTGCTCTTGATCAGGAGAAAAAGTTTGGCTGGTTTGAGCGTTAGGAACTTGAGCGTTAGGCATGTTATTGCTTGTATTATTAATATCCGAACTACCATCTGACTGACTAGAAAATTCACTGCTTTCAAAACAATCCTGCCCTGTTGGACAATTTGGATCTTGCCCTGCGTCAATTTCTGATTTATCTGTAATACCATCGCTATCTGTGTCTTCTATATATGGCGAGGTGTTATAAAAATAAAGCTCATCATAATCTGATAAACCGTCTTGATCAGTATCTTGCTTTTGTAAATCTACTTGCTGGACTTGCGGTTGTTGCTGGGGAGCAGGTTTATTTATTACTAACCCACTGCGGAATTGCATGACCCATAAAATTACGGCAGTTACCCCAAAAATGGCTAAAAAAATAACCGCTGCTTTTTGTTTCCAAGTAGGCGCTTGCTTTAAAGGCGCTGTCTGTGGTTGCAATTCTTGCATTTGTTCGCGGTAATCTTCTCCGGAAACATATTCTTCCGGATTTTCTTGCTTTTGTAAATTTTCGTTTAAATCTTTTTCTTCTTGCATAATTTTGTAACCTTGAGTTTTGTCATTGCGAGCGTAATGAGCCCGCAGGGCGAGTGAAGCGTGGCAATCCCGTGAAAATTACAACTTTTCTACATTCACGGAATTGCTTCGCTTCGTCCAGTCCCTTGCGGAGGGGTTGGACTTCGCTCGCAATGACAAAAAGGAATAAATTCTTCCTATAAAATTACAGTAAAGAATCCATTCTTAATATATAAAAAGATGCGACGTTAACTAGTGTCGTTTTTGTTTAAAAAATTAGTTATTAACATTACTATTATAACATATTTTAAAGTTGTTCACCAAATAGCTCACTTGTCGGACAAGTCCCGATTTTTTCGGGATCCGACAAGTAAACAAAAAAACCACAGCCTTAAAGCTGTGATTAGATTAAAATATTTTATTCTGCTTTGCTGTTCGGAACAGCTATAGCTGTTCCGAATAGCAGAACTAAAATAAGGAGTCATACAAATCACGCCAATCATCCAAACTTAATTCCTGCGCTCTAACTTTTTCATTAAGATTATTTTTCTTTAAAATTTCTTTAATTTTATCTTGCTCAATATGCAAGCCAGCTGATAAATTTTTCTGCAATTGCTTTCTTTTGGCGCTAAACCCTATTTTCACTAATCTAAAAAATTTCTTTTCATCTTTTTTATGAACAGGACAATGTCCTGTTCCTACATTTAATTTGATAATTGCGCTATCAACTTTTGGTTGTGGCCAAAAAGCTGAAGCTGGCACATCAGCAATCTTTTCTGCTTTAGTATAAAATTGCGCTGAAACCGCTAATAAACTCATTTGACCAGGCTTAGCCATAATACGCTCTACTACTTCTTTCTGTAATAATAAAACCATCATCTTAGGCTTATGTTCTATTTCAGAAAGAAACTTCCGTAAAAAAATTGAGGTAATATTATACGGCAAATTTGCCACTATCTTATACTCCCCTTTTCTATTTAGGAGAGGTTCAAATGACGCAGTTAATATATCATCATTAATAATCTCTGCGTTTTTAATATCACTCGCATGAATTCCCATCTGTAATATCTTTGCTAATTTATCATCTAACTCCACTGCCACAACTCTTTTTACTTTTTCCGCTAATTTAGTTGTTAAAAATCCTAAACCTGGCCCGACTTCCAAGACAGTGTCATTTTTTTGCAAATCAGCTGATTCAATGATTTTTTGATAAACATCTTCTTTGATTAAAAAATTCTGCCCTTTAGAACGGGCAGGATGTATTTCATATATTTTACACAATTCTTTTGTTTGTTTTAAGAGATTCATATGTTATAATTAACTCACAATGTCATTGCGAGCGAAGCGAAGCAATCCCGTGAGTATTAATAATACTTTATTAACACCATTATTTAATCCTCACGGGATTGCCACGGCCTACTGCCTCGCAATGACAGTAAAACTTATGAAAACTATCTCCGACAAAACTATTAAAAATTTATTTATCACTGGACTAATCGCCTTTATTTTTATTATTTCCATTTTTGCCTTAACTGCTTTTTCTGCTGGCAGTGGAGTAGTTATTGGCGGACGGATGAGCAATGTCATTCATTCTCCGTCTAACCTTGGTTCCTTGCCGTGGGTTTGCCCTAATCCAACAACAGGCTGTCCGCCACCGGGAGATTTGCAACAACGATTAATTGGTTCGGAAAATTTTATTCATACTTTAGCAGATGTTCAAGTTTATGGCCCTCAATCATCCAGTCAGTATATTTATATACTTATTCCCAAGGCATCACCTCGTTGTTCTAATCCAAGACCAGGGGCATTTTTTATTGGCCGCGGAATACTAGTTGGACCGGGAGCAAACGCTTTATTAATGGCAACAGTCGCCTGCAGTCCGTAATTTACCCTAGTTAAATAATGCCTTTAATGAAACCTGAGGTATAATAGATAAATCATGGCTGGTAGTTCTGCTACCAGCTGTAGACATTTATTTAACAGGGTTCACTTTCCACTAACAATTCTACTTAACTTTTTTACGCTACTGCCACTTACTTTCATTTTCATCTGCTTGCGTTTGTCTTTTACTATAAATTTACGCTCATATTTTTCCACCACATCGCTGTGGTTATTTTTTTTACTAATTCTCATAAAAATTATATAATAACTATATGTTTATATTAGCATAGCCTTGCTGTTCGGAACAGCTATTCGCCCAGATAAAAAATCAGTGATCTTGCTGGTCGGAACAACTATAGTTGTTCCGACCAGCAGAACATTAAAGTTGGGTAAACACTCCGAACAGTAGAACATAACTTATGTTATACTTCACTAAATACGCTTCTAAAAAATTTGAGATATTAAATCAGCACAAAGTCTTCATTACCAAAGAACAGGTTGAAGATGCTATTAATTTACCTAATCAAACCAAAAAGAAAGGCAAATATTTACTTGCTGAAAAAGAAGGAATTAAAGTGATTTTAAAAAAAACAGACAATATTAATAAAGTAATAACTTTTTATCCTACATCCAACTAACTTTAGACTTTATAATTTTTAGACTTTTGACTTCCTGACTTAAGACTTTTATGCACTACGATCCAGAATCCAATTTAATATCCATAGATATTGCCAAAGGCAGAATAGACCATGTAATTGAACTGGGTAATTTTTTAATTCATGTTAACAAAAACCAGACTCCTTTATTGATTGAAGTTTTAGACGGTGGAAAATTTGTCAGCCAATTTCAAAATATGAGTAAGCAAGAAATTATTAACTCTGTTATACCAGCCAGTGGGTAAATAATTTTACTACCCTCACAATGACAAAATAAAACCACATGCGCTTAATTACTTTACTACTAATATCTGTTATTATTCTATCTGGCTGTGCTAATAACAGTTCTATTAAAGGAATTGAAACGTCAACTATTACTGATATTCAAAAAATTTGCTGGCAAGAAACCTGTTTTAAAGTTGAATTAGCTGTTACATCTGGAGAGAGAGGTCGTGGATTAATGTATAGAGAACAACTTGCTGAAAATTCCGGCATGCTTTTTATTTTTGAGTGCCCTGATATTTATCCTTTTTGGATGAATAACACATTGATTCCTTTGGATATTATTTGGCTTAATAAACAGAGAAAAATTGTTTTTATTAAACATAATGCCCTGCCCTGTCAAACTAATATTTGTCCTAATATAATTCCAGAAGCACCTGCTAGTTATGTTTTAGAATTAAACGCTGGTGTAGCAGAAGATATTGGTTTAAAAATTGGAGATAAACTTGTTTTTAAATAAAAATGTCAGTTCTGCTGTTCGGAACAGCTATAGCTGTTCCGAACAGCAAAATATAATTTCAGATAAACAAAATTATATTGAAAATTAATTTAAAAATAAAAGGTCTTAGTAAATATCACTAAGACCTTTGGTGGCCATTTTTTTTGTTTACCCCATCTTTCTGATTGGGGTTTTTCCCTATCCCTGTTCTTCTCCATTTAAAAATTCCCCCATTCTGTTCCATATTTGACTGGTAATGCCTACGTCCAGATTTTCTACTGTTACATGGCGTATATATTTATGGAAATCAACTAAACTATCATTTCCATTATATCGTTTGCACAATTGTCTCACCCTATCCAATGAAAGAGGATTTTCTTGATTCCGCAATGCCCAATGATACCTAGAATCTAAGATATCATATCTAAATCAGGTATATTGCTCATGACGTAACTCCTTGTGGTGGCCACCTACTGTTAATAACATAGCATAAAATCATAAAAAAACAAGAGACGCCCTGTTTAGAGCGTCTCTTTTTCTTTGCTAATATTCTATTAAGTAGTATTAGTATATTGGTAAGTGATTGGTAATTGGTAGGGATAAAGACTCAAGTTTCTCGCATTATTTCTTCACACTCTGCCTAAATCCAGTTCCAGCTGGAATTAATTTACCGATGATAACATTTTCTTTAAGACCTTCTAGATGATCAACCTTGCCGGTAACGGCGGCATCTATTAAGACGCGGGCGGTTTCTTGGAAAGAAGCAGCTGATAAGAAACTGTCGGTAGTTAATGAAGATTTGGTCATTCCTAAAAGCAACTGGTCACCAGTGGCTGATTTTTTCTTCTTGGCTTTTGCTTCTCTATTAGCGCGTTCAAAAACACCTTTTTCTATAATTTCACCTATTAATAAATCAGTATCTCCTGATTCCTTAATAAGTACGCGGGAGAAAAGCTGACGGACTACAATTTCAATGTGCTTATCATTAAGCGGTTGTCCTTGTGAAGAATATACATATTGAATGTCATGAATAATATATCTTTGAGCAGCTAAACGACCGCATAAAGAATAATACTGTTGTAAATCTAAACTGCCTTCTGTTAAACGCATTCCCTTAGTAACCTTGTCTCCATTTTTAACCCAAATAGTATAACCTTTAGGGATAATAAATTCTTTTATTCTATCAGCCTCATAACTTACTTTAATATATTTATCAGCTAATGTTATCTTACCTGCGCGCTTGGCTTTTATTTCTGTATCGTCCATGACAAAAATAGTCTGACCTCGTTTAATCTCTTCTTCATTTTTAACTTTTATTTCTGGTTTTAATTTTTTCTTAGCGCCCTTCTCCTTTAAGATATCGCGCGCAATTTCAGCAAAATAATATTTATCACTATCAATGCCACGATAAGTTATTTTAATAATTTTAGAGTTTTTATTAGCAATAGTAATTTTACCACTGACATCTTCTACAGTTTTTTCAGCTGCTTCAATGCTAACTATGCCATCAACATCAGATACAAATGCTTTACTCTTTGGCGGACGCACTTCAAAAATTTCTTCAATACGTGGCAAACCTTGAGTAATATCGCTTTGACCAGCCACGCCACCAGTATGAAAAGTTCTCATAGTTAACTGCGTGCCTGGCTCACCAATTGACTGGGCTGCCATAATACCAACCGCCGTGCCTATTTTAACTGGCTTGTTGTAACTTAAATCATAACCATAACATTTTATACAAATTCCTTTTTCTAATAAACAATTTAATGGAGATCGCACTGATGCTTCAACTAATTCTTCCTTTTCTATTTTTTTAACAACTTCCTCACTAATTAATTCTCCTGTTTTTACTAATACTTTTCCTTTATTATTCTTTAAATCTTCGGCTAAATATCGACCGGTAATACGTTTAAGTAAGGTTGTGCCCAATTCTTGGCTTTCTTCTTGACTTAAAACAAAACCTTCTTTAGTACCACAATCTTCTTGAGTAATAACTGCATCTTGAGCAACATCAACTAAACGACGAGTTAGATAACCAGCGTTAGCAGTACGCAAAGCAGTATCAGATAATCCTTTACGAGCGCCATGAGTAGCGATAAAATATTCTAACACGTCAAATCCTTTTTTAAAATTACCTTTTACTGGCAACTCAATAATTTCACCTGATGGAGAGGTTACTAATCCTTTCATACCGATAATTTGAGTAAGCTGAGCCCAAGAACCGCGAGCGCCTGATTGAATCATAGAATAAACTGAACCATAGCGGTCAATTCCATCTATAATTGTCTGAGATATTTTATCTTTTGTTTCTGTCCATAACTGAACCACTTTATTATAACGTTCACTGGTAGTTAATAGCCCTTCTTCATATTGTTCTTGAATAATTTCAATTTTACCTTCGGCATCCTCAAGTAAACCTTCACGTTTATTTAAAGATGGTAAATCGCCCATTCCCCAAGATAAACCACTCTTAGTAATATATTTAAGCGCTAAATTTTTAATATCATCAAGGAACTGAACTGTGCGGTCTTCACCATAGCAATATAGACAATCTTTAATTAATTTATTTATATTTTTCTTAGAAACAACCTCGTTGATAAAACGCAATTTTCCCGGTACAACTGAATTAAAAATAACTCGACCAGCGCTGGTGTCAATAATCTTAGTTTTTTTACCATCCTTAATTCGCACTTTAATCGACGTTTGTAATTCTAAATTACCGCTCTCATAGGCAAAAATAGCTTCTTCTTCATCGCTAAAAATTCTTACTTTTTCTACTTTTAATTCTTCATTCATATCAGTAAGATAAAATGTCCCCCAAACAATATCTTGACCAGGTGTAACAATCGGGCTACCAGTAGCTGGCTTTAATAAATTATGGCTAGCCAACATAATATCTCTTGCTTCAGCTACTGCTTCTTTAGTTAAAGGCACATGCACGGCCATTTGGTCACCGTCAAAGTCAGCGTTAAAAGCGCTACAAACAAGAGGATGAATTTGTAAAGCCTTACCTTCAATTAGAATAGGTTTAAAAGCTTGAATACCTAAACGATGTAAAGTTGGAGCGCGATTTAATAAAACATAAGCATCTTTAACTATTTCTTCTAAAATATCCCAGACTTCTGACGCGCCAGATTCAATATAGCGAGAAGCGCTACGGACATTATGGACAATTTCCCGCTTAATTAATTTACTAATAATAAAAGGTTTAAATAATTCCAAAGCCATTTTTTTCGGCAAACCGCACTGATAAAGCTTAAGACTAGGATTAATAACAATTACAGAACGACCAGAATAATCAACTCGTTTACCTAATAAATTTTGGCGAAAACGCCCTTGCTTACCTTTTAGCACATCGGCTAATGATTTAAGCATCCGTTTTTGTCCAGTGGACGCTGTTACTGTTTTACCATGGCGGGCAGAATTATCAATCAAAGCGTCCACTGCTTCCTGCAACATACGTTTTTCATTGCGAGTAATTACTTCTGGAGCATTAAGATCTGTCAGTTGCTTAAGACGATTATTGCGACTAATAACTCGACGATATAAATCATTTAAATCTGAAGTGGCAAAACGACCTCCATCAAGTGGCACCATTGGACGTAAATCCGGAGGAATGACCGGAACAGTTGTTAAAATCATCCAACTAGGATTTATGTCATTTTTATGTAAACTACGTAGTAATTTTAAACGTCGCATCATTTTTTCTCTCTTAATTTCACTTGCTTCTGGGGCATCTTTTTCTAATTTTTTAATAAGTTTAGCAATTTCAAGATTTTCTAATAAATTTAAAACTGCTTCTGCGCCAATGCTCGCTTCAAAAATATGCCCATATTTTAACGCCAAATTTTGATAACGATTTTCTGATATTACGCTATTTATTTGAATCTCTTTTAATTCCACTTGGGCTGTTTTAAAAGCTTGTTCTAATTGATCCCGTTTTTCTTCAGCAACTTTCTCTAAAGCGTCTAATTCTTTCTTTTTAGTTTCATCTCCTTTAAACTGATCTTTTTTCTGATTCATTTCAGATTCAATCTGTTTTTTCTTATTCTTATATTCCTGTTTGATCTGCTCTAAAGTAGCTCCCTTTAAATCTTCATCAACTTTAGTAATTACAAAGTTTGCAAAATAAACAACTTTTTCCAACGCAGTTGCCGGCATATCAAGTAAGAGTGCTATCTTTGAAGAAATTCCACGCAAAAACCAAATATGAGTTACTGGCGCCATTAATTTAATATGACCCATACGTTCACGACGAACAATACTGCGAGTTACTTCTACGCCACATTTGTCACAAATAATTCCTTTGTAACGAATTTTTTTATATTTACCACAATAACATTCCCAATCCTTAGAAGGACCAAAAATCTTTTCACAAAATAACCCATCTTTTTCTGGCTTTTGAGTTCGATAGTTCACGGTTTCCGGACGAATTACTTCGCCATTTGACCACGACAAAATATCAGCTGGAGAAGCCAGTTTTAATTTAATAGCGCTAAAGTCGGTTGTTCTTAGTGGATTTAGCATAATCGCTTAGTTAATTAGTTTCCACCCGAGGCGGATCAGCCTTGGGCTAAGAATAGTTAAATAGTTACTTATTTTATTATTACATTGCTAAATTGTTTAATTGTTAATAATAAATTTAAATATAACAATTTAACAATGAAATAATTTATCCTTCGTCATTCTTATCTTCATCTTTTTCTTTTTTTTCTCCTTCATCTTCTTTTCCCGTTTTATTATTTGACTCTTTACTTTCATCTTCAGCATCTTCTCTATCAATTACTATATCTTTCTGCCCAACCAGTTCAACATCTAAAGATAGGCCTTTAATTTCACGCACTAATACATTAAATGACTCTGGCACATTTTGCTTTCTAATTTCTTCACCTTTAATAATAGCCTCGTAAGCTTTAGATCGCCCTGGCACATCATCAGATTTAATCGTTAAAATTTCTTGCAAACAGTGAGCTGCGCCATAAGCTTCAAGTGCCCAAACTTCCATTTCCCCAAATCTTTGTCCACCAAACTGAGCTTTACCACCTAACGGCTGTTGGGTAATTAATGAATACGGACCAATAGATCGCTGATGCATTTTATCTTCAACTAAATGGTTAAGTTTTAACATATATTTATGTCCGACGGTTACTTTATGATCAAACGGTTCTCCATTTTTACCGTTATAAAGCTGAAGTTTTCCATCAACTGGGTATCCGGCTTTTTTCAGCTCTCCTTTAATTTCTTCTTCAGTAATGCCGTTTAAAGGCGGTGTGGCTACTGTATAACCAAGTTTGTGAGCTGCTAAACCTAAATGAGTTTCTAATAACTGCCCTAAGTTCATACGAGAAACAACCCCTAATGGAGATAAAATAATATCAAGTGGGGTGCCATCTTCTAAATAAGGCATATCTTCAACCGGCACAATGCGAGAAATTACTCCCTTATTACCATGGCGACCAGCCATTTTATCTCCTACTTGAATCTTGCGCAAATTAGCAATAGTAACCTGAATAGATTTAATAACGCCAGCTGATAATTTATCGCCGTTTTCCCGAGAAAAAATCTTTACATCAACAACTTTGCCGTGCTCGCCATGTTCTAAATAAAGTGAACTGTCACGAATATCTTTTGCTTTTTCACCAAAAATCGCTCTTAATAATTTTTCTTCAGCTGACAGTTCTGTTTCACCCTTAGGTGTAATTTTACCGACTAAAATATTGCCAGAAGAAACTTCTGCGCCAACGCGGATAACACCTTCTTCGTCAAGATCTTTAAGACGTTCAATTGAAATATTAGGAATATCTCTAGTTACTAATTCTGGGCCAAGTTTAGTGTCGCGCACATCAATAGTATAATTTTCAATATGAATAGATGAATAAACATCATCATTAACCAAACGTTGGGAAATAATAATGGCATCTTCAAAGTTGTATCCTTCCCAGGTCATAAATCCTACCAATACATTGCGACCAATAGCTAACTCTCCGTTATTAATTGCAGCTCCATCAGAAATAACCTCTCCTTTCTTAACTTTCTGCCCTAAATCAACAGTTGGATGTTGATTAATGCAAGTAGAATGATTGGAACGAATAAATTTATTTAAATTATAACTGGTTTTATTACTATTTTTATGAGTTATTTCAATAAAATTTCCTTGAACGGCTGTAACTTCCCCGTCATCTTCAGCTAAACTGACATGCCCTGAATCTTCCGCCGCTCGCTTTTCAATTCCTGTTCCCACTATCGGCGCTTCTGGCTTAATTAACGGCACTGCTTGACGTTGCATATTTGTCCCCATTAAAGCGCGCACACCATCATCATGTTCTAAAAACGGAATACAAGAGGTTGCAATAGAAACTATTTGATTAGCGGCCACTTCCACAAAATCTACTTTAGATACGTGCGACATAGACGGCTGACCGTAAACACGCGCTTCAACTCGATCAACTAAAAAATTACCGCCAGAGTCAATCGGCATGTTATAAAAAGTAGTAATATATTTTTCTTCTTCAAAAGCGTCTAAATAAATAATTTCATTGGTCACGATTGGTTTAATCGGGATAGTAATATGGCCTAATTTTTCTAATTTCTTAGCCAGCTCTTCATTAATGGTTGTTCCCTCTTTAGCAATTAATTCTCCTTTTTTGTCAACGTCTGTATCCTTATATACATCTTCGCGCAAAACTTTTCCTAAAGTATCTTTAGCTTTATTTTTTACATCATGCAAAACCTTACGATAAGGCGCTTCTAAAAATCCATAGCTGTTAAGTTTGGCATAACTAGCTAAATGACCAACTAACCCGATATTAGGCCCTTCTGGCGTAGCAATCGGACAAATACGGCTGTAATGAGTTGAATGCACATCACGCACTTCAAAACCAGCGCGTTCACGAGATAAACCTCCCGGACCCATGGCAGAAAGACGACGTTTATGTTCCAACTCTGCTAAAGGGTTAGTCTGGTCCATAAACTGCGAAAGTTGAGAAGACATAAAAAATTCTTTGACTACACCAATTACCGGTCGAGCATTAATTAATTTATTTGGTGTAATTTCCGCTACATCTAAAGTACTCATTCTATCTTTAATAATGCGCTCCATGCGAGAAAGTCCTAAACGGAATTTATTTTGAATTAATTCTCCCACAGCGCGGATGCGACGATTACCTAAATGATCAATATCATCTTCTTTTCCTTGAGTAATATTCAATTTGATAACTTGCTGAATAATAGCAATCAAATCTTCCCGACGAAAAATACGAGTTTTTTTATTATTAGGAATATCAAAACCAAAACGTTTATTTAATTTATAGCGACCAACACGATCAAAATCATAACGATCAAAACGAAAGAACATGGAATAAATCAAATTTTTAGCATTTTCCGCTGTAGCTAAATCGCCCGGACGAATCCGTTTATATACTTCAATTAATCCTTCTGCTTCATTTTTTGCAACATCTTTATTAATTGTCGCTTCAATATAACTTATTTCATTACCATTTTCTGCTTCGGCATCTTTAAATAATTCTTTAATTGCTTCGTCAGTTTCATAACCAAAAGCGCGCAATAAAGAAGTTACTGCCACTTTACGCTTACGGTCAATGCGCACCCATAAAACATTATTATGATCAGTTTCAATCTCCAACCAAGCGCCACGATTAGGAATAATTTTAGCGCCGTAATTTTTACGACCTTTCAAATATTCCATAGTAAAAATAACCCCAGCTGATCTGATCAGCTGGGAAACAACTACCCGCTCAATGCCGTTGATAACAAAAGTTCCACGAGAAGTCATAATAGGAAAATCACCTAAAAATACTTCTTGAGAAACTGATTTACCGCTTTGCTTATTTGTTAACTTGGCTTTCACTCGCAAAGGAGCTTCAAAACTGATATTTTTTGCCTTACTTTCTACTTCGCTAAATTTTGGTTCATCTAAATAGTAATCTTCAAAACATAATTCTAAATTTCGTCCGATAAAATCTTCAATAGGTGAAACTTCTTCAAAAAGATCTTTTAATCCTTCTTCTAAAAACCATTGGTATGATGTTTTTTGTATCTCAATTAAATCAGGCATTTCTACTGCTGATGACTTATCAATAAAAAACTTTCGTTCTTTTATTTGTGAAGTTGTTGGTTTCTGCGACATATATTAAAGATTTTTTAATTAATAAAGCAATTTATCAATTAAACTGAATTCTACTAATTACTAATCTGTACCAATTTTTACTAAATATACTAATTTTAGTGTATTCGCCTGCCCGACTGACGCTGTCAGCGTGCGGGCGGGTACTGATTCGTAATTCGTAGGGAATATGCGAACACAAAAAATTACCTTTCCTTTAATTAAGGCAGGCTTGACTTAAATTATTCAATTATTTACGAGGAGAGCGAGCAAACATGAAGGGTATGTAATTGCACGTGAGTTTATAAAAGAAAAGAAAAAAACGGCCTTTTCCTAAAAAATCATTCAACCGTTTATTATCTTTATTTTTGTATAGTTTTATATGCTAAAAAGTAGTTTATAAAAGTAAACTATATCATATTAGTATCTATTTTAACAACAAAAAAATTATTTGTCAAGTGTTTTTTACTATATTTTCCAAAAAAATGCAAATATTACCAATTTTTATGTTATTTTAGCCAAAAAAATATATTTTAATCCCTTTTTATTAATATTATATTGCTGTTATCCACAAGGAAAAATACATAAAAAATGAGTGTCAAACCAAAAATAAAACTCTATTAACTACAATATTAATAGAGTTTTATTTTTGTATATAGATTACTTTATCTTCGCAACGGATAAAACCTGCTTAACAGCTACTATTAAAGCGGCCGCAGCCATGAAAGTAATAAAGTTCTGTAAAACTTCAGAAACCAAATCTGTTAATTCTCCTAATTGCAAACCGGCAACGCCAATTATTAATAAAGCAATTACTGCTATTAAGAAAGAAGAGCTTCCTTTATCATTTACATTCAAAAATCCGACGATAATGCCTAAGCCAAACAGAATAAGTGTTAAATTTGGAATAACCATTAAGCTTGCTAAGACTGTAATAACCAAACCACCAATAAGTGACCAATGGCCAACAGTCATAAGATCAAATTTCATATTTCTATTCTCCTTTTAAATTCATAAATAAAAAAATTAAAAAACCGACCTTTAATGTTCCTCCCTCATTAAGGGATTTAATATTTTATTTTATTTATTTCTATTTTTGTTTTAACAAACTACACAAAGAGTATTTTTAAATGTGTAGTAACTTTGATCTTTTATTTTGGTTGTTAATAATGAACTCATATAGAGTTTATCACAGAAAAGTGCTAAGATAAAGAAAATAATC
>CAYPRN010000007.1:0-4067 GCA_964413295.1 uncultured Gammaproteobacteria bacterium
GGCGCAATATGCAACAAAAGTAAATAATTTTAAGAATTTATTATTTGAATTTATTTTGGATTTTGAATTTTGAAATTTGGTATTAAAATTAAATTTAGTATTGAATATTATTAAATAATTTAAACAACCTCTCCCCATGCTTAAACAAGGAGCCCCCGTTAATTCTGTTAAACTAAAAATAGGAAACGGGGCAAGTAAAAAAGAAGGGCAAAATAAGCCGGATGTTTTTGATGTATCCGATGCTGTTAATCAGGATCGGGGTTTTGATTTTACTGGCGATAAAGACAAATATCTTTCTTTAATTGAAGCGTCTAAATATACAAAATTTAGTCAGGATTATTTATCATTAATGGCACGCACAGGTAGAATGCCCGCTCGAAAATTTGGTCGAAATTGGAAAGTGAGGATGAATGACATAGAAGAATATATTGCTAAAATTGATAAGAAAAAAAGCCAGCAAGAAATTAAAAAAGCAGTAGCAGAGTCTGCTCCAGCTGAAAAGAAGATTGCTAAAATAGTTAACGCCATTGCTTCGGCTGATAAAGAAATTTATAATCCTTTGGCTGTCAGGCAATTAACTAATTTTTCTCGCCATAAGTTCCAAACTGTGATGGCGAGTTTTTTAATTGTCACTACAGTTGCTTTAACTTCTTTATTTTGGCTGTCGCCGACTTATGCCAGTAAATTAGAAAATGGATTTGATATTACTAAAGATAAAGTTGTGGCTGTAGCTAAACAAGCTAAAAATTATGTGGCAGCTAAAACAAAAAATACAGTTTTGACAGTTTTAAAACATTCAGATAATGTTTTTAAAAAAGGTGAAGAAATTTTAAACAATTCAGATGACAGCTTAGCTGGCGAAACAAAAAAGGCTGGCGTGCAGACGGTTTTAGGAATTCAAAAAATAGGCGAGGTAGCTTCGCAAAGCATGGCCTTTTTAGAATCGCGTAGCGCTAAACGGCAGGACTATATTTTAAAAACAATTGATCATTCCGTAAAACAAGCAATAAGCCAGGCGGACAATATGACCGATGATTTGCGTCAGGCAATTAAACAAGTTGCCTTGGCTCCGGCTAAAATTATTCCAACCCCTGTTAAACAATTAACCGCGCAAAGTTTAATTTTATCCCAGTTAGCAATTACCAGTGGAACAGAAAAATTAAGTGGTGTGGTAAGTCCGTCTTCTCCGCCAGCTGGCGGATACGGCGTGGCAAAGCAAGGGCAAGTAGCTGGTATTAGTGAGTCGGCTGATGATTCCAAAGAATCCATTAAAGAGCGCTTGTCAGCTACTGTAAACAATGTGGCGCAAAAACAAAAAGTGCTGGCGTATAAAATACATAAGCAGAGCAATGATAATGTTTACAATTTACAGAGCATGCAAAAAAGCGCCGGCTTAGCTTTGATAACTACAGCGCGATTAACTATTGCCAAAGCGCAAAATTATGTCCAGCATAAAATTACTCAAGGAAAATCTGTTGTCCAAGGCACGCAGGAAACTGCTGATAAAACCACTGGGCAAGTCTGGCAAAGAGTTGACAATAGCTTGCTGGCTTTAGGCAATGGCATAGATACTTCATTAATCGCTTATCAAAATGTAGTTGATGAAGAAACTGATAAGAGTAAACGATCTATTAGTCGGTTTATTTCATCAAGTTTAGATTTATTTTTGCCAAAAGCCTTTAAACAAAAATTAGCTCTCTTGCAAAGTCAGCCATCAATCGGAACGGGCGAGACAGTTACTATAACTTCGCCTACAACTTCTGATAGTTCTGCAACGTCTGGCACAATACCACCCTCCTCCTCCGCTAAAGCTTCCACCGACGCTAAAGCTATGGTGGACAAGACGGAGGACAAGCCTACTGCAACAGACTCTATAGAACAAGTAGTAATAGAAAAAATTATTAATGTTTCAAATGTTGCTGACGGCTTGACAGTGGACGGCGACGCAGATGTTAAAGGAAAATTAATTGTTAATGATAATCTGATTGTTTTTGGATCAGCTGACTTGCGTTCGCCGATTTATAATTCAGATAGTAATTTAATTATTGATGACAGCGTAGATATTAATAAATATTTAACAGTAGGAAAAGGAACAGGAGCAGAAATAACAATAGGAGTTGATGATGGCAATAGCTATATTAACTTTGGCGATGATGTTTCAGGAGAACAAGGATTTGGTTTTCGCAGTAGAGCAGGATTTATCCAGTATAAAAATGAAAGTGGCTCTTGGATATCTTTAAGCTCATTAGCCCATTCAGGAGGAGGAGGTGGCAGTGTTACTAATAATACATACAACACTACTAATAACACCACTGACGGAACAGTAACCAGCAGTAGCATCGGACAGGTTGCTTATTATAATGCCACTGGCGATACAGTAATCGGAACATCAGAATTGTATATAGACACTACTGGCTATATTGGCATTGGCACTACTTCGCCAGCAGTTGTTTTAGATATTTATTCCACTAACGCTATCCGCTTGCCAGTCGGCACTACCGCCCAAAGACCGACCGGCGGAACAGGAATGCTACGTTTTAATTCCACTACCAGTGGTTTTGAGGGTTACAATGGCAACGCTTGGTCAGGCTTAGGCGGAGTAATTGATGTTGACCAAGATACTTATATCTTATCTGAATTAAGTTCTGCTTCTGATGAAGACGCGTTATTTTTCTATACTGATAGCACTGAAAAAATGCGTTTGACAGCTAATGGCTATCTAGGAATCGGCACTTCCAGCCCAAGCGCAATGTTAACTGTTTGGGCCACCAGCACTGGCGCGACTTTATTCAGCGCGGTAGATACCGCCTCTACTACTTTATTTACAATTTTAAATTCCGGCTATGTTGGTATCGGCACCACCTCTCCTAACCATACTCTAGATATTAACGGCAATCTCGGATTAAAAGAAAGCCAGTATATAAATTGGGGCTATACGGATGGCTCTAGCGGTTATGGTTTGCGCGATAATTCTGGCACGATTGAATATAAAGCGTCTGGCGGAACATGGGCAGCCATTGGTTCTGGCGGTGGCAGTAATTATGGCGCGGCTAGCTCGCTCTCATTTTATTCCGTGTCAGGAACAACCGCCACTGGTACTACTAACGCTTTGCTTTCATGGGACGATACTAATACCAGATTAGGAGTCGGCACTTCTACTGCTTATGCCACTCTTAGTGTTTGGGGTAATACATCAGGAACCGGCGCTGAATTATTTAATATTGTAGATAATGCTTCTACAACTCTACTAACTGTTTTAGATACTGGCAACGTCGGCATCGGCACTACCTCCCCATGGGGTGTATTATCTGTAGATGCTCCCGTAGCAAAACCAGCATTCGTTATTGGTTCTTCTACTACCTCATTTATAGTTGATGCGAATGGGTATGTAGGTATTGGGACTGCTAATCCGAATAGTTTATTAAATTTATTTCAAACTCCAGCGGATTTAAGTGATAATCCAACTCTTTCTTTTGGAGATGGTGATACTGGATTTTATGAAACCGCAGATGATGCATTAAATTTGTCAATTAATACTATTTTAAGATACGCATGGACAGATACTGCCTTCACTGGAACCACTAATGACGGTTTTTATCTTTTGCGTGGCGCAGGAAGCGCGGCCACTCCCAGTTACGCCTTTGTCGGAAATGAAGATACAGGTATTTATAGTGATACAGCTAATTATTTACAATTTTCAACTGGAGCTAGCAATAGAATGACAATTAATGATAGTGGATATATTGGTATTGGCACATCAACCCCATATTCTAGACTGACTATTTGGGGTGATGGTGGAAATATACTTGAAGTAGTTGATAATGCTAGTAGTACTAAAATGGTTATTACAAACGCAGGCAACGTTGGCATTGGCACGACTTCACCTCTCTACAAATTTTCAATGAATAGTGGCACAAACGGTTTTGGCATAGACAGTTCAGGAATAGTCCAGCAAGGAACATGGCAAGGCACTACTATCGCCACTGCCAAAGGAGGCACTGGCTTAACCAGTTATGTTATCGGCGATATTATTTACGCTGACGCGACTAACAGTTTAGCTAGATTAG
>CAYPRN010000007.1:4167-27191 GCA_964413295.1 uncultured Gammaproteobacteria bacterium
CCACTTCCACCGCCGGTAAAATATTACAGTTGGATTTTACCACCGGCTTGCCTAGCTATGTCGCTACTTCCACTTTAAACATCGCCCTAACTAACACTACAGGCACTTTAGCGGTAAACCGAGGTGGCACCGGCCTCTCTTCCACTCCATCATACGGCCAAGTACTATTGGGTAATGCCAGCTCTGGATATACATTAACCGCCACCACCAGTTTAGGTTTAGTGGCTGATACTGATTTCACTTCCAACGGCATTATGATTAGGACATCTGACGGGGCTTACGCCAACCGCACTTTAGCCACCAGCTCTGACCAAATTATTATTTTAGATCCGGATGGAGTATCCGGCGCGCCTACTTTTAATTTGCGCAATACGGCTGTTACTTCGTTAGCTAATTTAGCAACTGTTGGTACTATTACCGCTGGTACTTGGAACGCAGACACCATTACCACTACTAAAGGCGGTACTGGTTTAACTTCCTATGTTATCGGCGATATTATTTACGCTGACGTGGCTAACAGTTTAGCTAGATTAGCCACTTCCACCGCCGGTAAAATATTACAGTTGGATTTTACCACCGGCTTGCCTAGTTATGTCGCTACTTCCTCACTTGGTCTATTAGGTTCTTCCACAGTATCTGCTTTAACTGCTAACTATTTACCAAAATGGGGTGGTTCAGTTTTTTCTAATAGTATATTATCTGATGATGGAATAAAAATTGGTATTAGTTCTTCTTCTCCTTGGGCAACACTTTCCGTGCATCATGCCGCCGGAACTAATGCTTTTGCAGTTGGTTCAAGCACTGCCACTACATTTTTAGTAGATGTTAATGGTGATGTGGGATTAAAAGCTAGCTCTTATCTAAACTGGGGAACAACTATGGGAACTAACGGTTATGGATTAAAAGATAATAGCGGAACATTGCAGTATAAAAATTCCGCGGGCAATTGGACTGATATGGGCGCTGGATCAGGCACGGTTAATTACGGCGCGGCTAGTTCGCTCGCATTTTATTCCGCGTCAGGCACAACCGCCACCGGTACCACTAACGCTTTACTCTCATGGGATGATACTAATACTAGATTAGGAGTCGGCACTTCTACTGCTTATGCCACTCTTAGTGTTTGGGGGAAGACTAGTGGAACCGGTATGGCCTTATTTAATGTGGTAGATACTGCTTCTACAACTCTACTCACTGTTTTAGATACTGGCAGAATAGGCATCGGAACGACCACCCCGACCGCTAAATTAACTATTCAAGGCACAGCCGGACAAGATATTTTTACAATCGCTTCTTCCACCGGCGCGACTATTATGACTATTAACAGCCAGGGTAAATTAGTTTTAAATTCAACCAGCGGATCTTCTGATTATGAAATTACTCCTAATGACGGCTTATTAGGTATTGACGGATATTTAGGAGTTGGCACTTCCACGCCAGCGCAGGTATTAAGCGTAGTCGGCAGTGGTTACTTTACAGCTGGAATTTATTTTGGCGACGGAACTTTTATGAATACTGCTTCTAGTTCTAATGGCTGGCAGTTGATCGGCAGTGCTACTGTTAGTTTGCAAAGTAATAGTTATAATGTCGGCATCGGCACATCCACTCCATATTCAAAATTAACAGTCTGGGGAGATACTTCCAATAGCTCTACAACTATTTTCAATGTAATAAATAATGCTTCCACTACTATTTTAACTATCATGGATAATGGGTTTGTCGGCATCGGCACCACCTCTCCGTCAGTTTCGTTCGCAATTGACGCGACTGATGGCATGGTAATTCCAGTCGGAACAACCGCTCAACGTCCAGGCTCAGCTTATACCGGAATGTTGCGTTATAATACTACTACCAGCGGTTTTGAAGGTTATGGAGGTGGTAATTGGTCAGGTTTAGGCGGAGTGATAGATGTTGATAGTGATACTTATATTTTATCTGAATTAAGTTCCGCTTCTGATGAAGACGCGTTATTTTTCTACACCGGTAGCACGGAAAAAATGCGCTTAACTAATAATGGTTATTTAGGTATAGGCACTTCCAGCCCGTCCTCGCTGTTAACTATTTGGGCCACTAGCACAGGCGCGACTTTATTCAGCGCAGTGGATACGGCCTCCACTACTTTATTTACTATTTTAAATTCCGGCAACGTCGGCATCGGCACCACCTCACCATGGGCGCAATTATCAGTAGACGCTCCAGCAGGAAAATCTTCTTTCGTTATCGGCTCTTCTACGGCTACTAGTTTTATAGTTAATAATAATGGTAATACTCATGTTGGAACAAATAAACCCGTTCAAGATAGACAATTTACCGTAACAGATTTAGCGGCGGATGGCAATATATTTGCAATGGATATTTACGCTCCTAATAAAGCGCAAGATGGAAGTGGAATTTTTTTAGGCATAGGTAAGGCGTTTAGCACTGGAAATATGTTTCAAGTTGGCATGTTTCCTAATACTACAGCCGCTAATGCTTATGGACAAATTAACCTTTATGGAGGAGCGGCGATATTAAAATTTAAAGGAGATGACACTATTTCTACAACAGCCAATGTTGGTATTAACAACACTACGCCAGCATTAGATTTAGTAATTTCAGGAGCGGCGGCAGATGCTCCTTTCACTGGAGCTACTCCAACTGGGTCATTTAGCGTGGGTGGTGGTAATACTTATATGCACTTTGGCGCGGTAAATGCTACAGGTAGAGCTTGGATTCAAGCTAATAATATAAGTGACTTATCTGTATTTAGAGATATTCAAATGCAACCCCATGGCGGTGATATTAGTATTGGTGTTAGCACAAGCACTGACCCAGGAAGCAGACTTCATATAAAA
The DNA here is from genome assembly GCA_964413295.1 of uncultured Gammaproteobacteria bacterium. GTDB lineage: Bacteria > Patescibacteriota > Patescibacteriia > Patescibacteriales > XYC2-FULL-47-12 > CAYPRN01. The sequence continues at coordinate 7,002 of CAYPRN010000007.1, forward strand.
GGAACTGCTAGTAATGCGCTTCTTATTGAAGATGATAATGCCGCTTGCGAAGCGCAACCTGAAACAGGTGGTTTAACTTGGGCATGTTCATCTGATGAAAGATTAAAAGAGGATATTTCAGTAACTACTACTTCATTTATTGATTATTTTAAAGGTATTCCATTGTATGATTACACCTTAAAATCAACTGGTGAAAGAATATTAGGGCAAATAGCTCAAGAAACTATTAAAAATTATCCTGAACTTGTATCAATAGATGATACTATTGCTACTACCACAGAAGATTTAGAACCTTATTTGAGAGTGTCAGCTATTTCTCAACCAAAAATTATAAGGGCCATTCAAGAATTAATTCAGCAAAATGAGGATTTTTTGCCATTAAGTAATAATATAAAAATTGATGGATCCGGCAATGTCGGAATAGGCACTACTACTCCATCAGCTAATTTAGATATAGCAATCGGCGCGACTACTGAAGCAGATACTTGGACAGCGCGCGGAGCTGATTATGCGGAATATTATTACAGCATTAATACTGATTTACACGCTGGCGAAGTGGTTTGCGTGGATGTGGAACAAGATAACGCGGTTAAGCGATGCGAACGGGGAGCGGATGGAAATGTGATGGGTATTGTTTCTACTGATCCGGCTATTGTCGGAAACTCTAAGGGTTATCAAAATAATGCGAATTATGCAATTGTTGGTATGTTGGGACAAGTGCCAACAAAGGTTAGTGATGAGAATGGGTCGATTAGACCGGGAGACAGTTTAACTTCTTCGGAGTTATATCCGGGGCACGCGATGAAAGCCGGAGCGGGTGATCCAACGGTTGGTGTGGCTTTGGAAAACCTCACTAACGGAACAGGAGAAATTAATGTCTTGATTTCTCGCCGTAATAAGTCTATGACCGTGGAACAGGTAGAACAGACAGTTATAGATAGAATTGCGGCTATGGAAATAGAAGATGAAGTGGCTATTTTAGTGGCGAATGCAGTTGATGGATATGACTTTAATCCGGTAGTAATCGAAATTATCGGCGGAGAGTTAGCATTGCTGTCTGATAATTTTGACTCGCAATTAACTGTCCAGCAAAATGAATTAACTAACTTAATAAATTCATCTTCAGCAACTTTAGATACAAAATTAAGCGCTATTACTGCTACGGTGAATGCTAATGGAGAGGTTATTTTAGGATTACAAGAAGAATCAGAATTGTTAAATGGTTACATTGTTGAATTGTTACGACAACGAGAGCAAGTAACTATCACTAGCAATTCAACTACAACTATTTTAACAGTAGAACAGAATGGCGCAGGAAATATCGCGGAGTTTAAGAATGCGTCCAGCACAATTTTGGCTATTATGGCTGGTCGGAACAGCTATAGCTGTTCCGACCAGCAAAGCGATTGTCCGTTTGAAGCAGTCGTGAAGATAGCTGACAATATGGCTTTAGCTTTTGGTGATAATGAAGAAATGACATTTGCTTACAATAGTTCTACAGGACGAGTTGAAGTTTTAGGCACAGAAAAAGATCTATATATAGGATTAGGTATGGGGAAGATGATTATTGCCGGTGCATATGAAAACGCCCTCACCCCCTCCTCCCAAGGCGGACAGGCAACCCCTCTCCCAGAGGGCGAGGGGGAGTTTGCTCTTGAAGTTCGTGGAAGTTCTAGAATTGAGACACACGCGTCAAGTACGGCAACGGCTTTAACAGTTCAACAAAACGGCTCGGGTAATATTGTAGAATTTAGAAACGCGACTATAGCAGTCATGACCATAAAAAATGAAGGCGGTGTTGAGGTTGCCGGTGGCAATTTGGAAGTCTGCGTTGGCGCTTGTCCGGATACAGAAAGCTTTAAGCCGACAAATGAAGGCGATTTAGGCGTTGAGGCATCTGTATTCGCGCAAGATTATCGCGTCCATTGTCCGGAAGGCTGGGTTGAAGTGCCACGTGATAACAAACATACTTTCCAGAATTTCTGTGTTATGAAGACCGAGGTTTTGGCACAGATTGACACGGATTTGAATACGGATGAAAACGGAGCACGGATGCCGATGACGAACGTGACATTGACTGAGGCGAAAAATTATTGTCGTAGTTTAGGCACTGGTAATCATTTAGTGACCGACGCGGAGTGGATGACTATTGCGGAACAGATTACTAATTTACCAATTAATGATGTTAGTGATGAAGTGGGGATGCAGTTGGCGAATGGTGCTACCTCACCCCCAACCCCTCTCCTTGTAAAGGAGAGGGGAGACGACGATCCGAATATTGACGGATGTAATTTATATGTAAATTTAGCGCATGCAGACAACGCGTTTAGTGAAACCTGTCAATTACAGGGAACAAACGGTGATACAGCTGATTTCGGCTATACTGATACTAACGCGAATTTCGCTGACGCCTATAATGTAACGGCTAGTTCAAAAGCTAGTTTAAGAACAGCAGTCTTATCAAATGGACAAATTATTTGGGACATAGCCGGCAACGTGGCCGAATGGGTGGATGAATTATCTAACGCTGACGAACAGCCGGTTGACGCAACACCAGCAAGTGAATGGTTAGAATACGGAGCTATTACTAAGTACGCCAACATGTCTTATATTAGGCCTTCAGGCTATAACTGGACTAGCGCGAATGGCATTGGCCAAATTTATAGTGATTATGATGCTGGTTCTGCTACACGCGGCAGTGTTCGGGGCGGTTCATATTTAGATGGCGAAAAGGCTGGTGTGTTTGGGCTGGATTTGAGTCATGCGCCGAGTGACATTAGTGAAGATGTTGGATTCCGTTGCGCTAAGTAATAATTAGATAGCACACGAATTGAACGAATTAGATAAATTTACACGAATTAATAAAATAGATAAAACAAATTCGTGAAGATTCGTTTAATTCGCTAAATTCGCGTGCCATAAAGCGTGTCATAAAACAATGATCTATAAGATAGAAAACTTATTTAAAAATATAGAAAAAATAGTTAAAAAAGTATCATGGACAAAAAACAAAACAATTACGCTTTTATAGACAGTCAGAATGTTAATTTAGGAGTAAAAAGCCAAGGATGGAAATTGGATTTTTTTCGTTTTCGTCGTTTTTTGCAGGATAAGTACGGAGTTGAAAAAGCTTTTCTATTCATCGGCTACATTCCGGGCAATCAAATTTTATATACCGGGTTACAAAAGGCCGGATACATTTGCGTATTCAAGCCTACTTTATTAATTAAAGAAAACGGCAATGCTAAAGTCAAAGGAAATGTTGATGCTGAATTAGTTTTGCATGCCATGATTGAGTATTCAAATTATAAAAAAGCCGTCATTGTGAGCGGTGACGGCGATTTTTATTGCTTGATTGAGTATTTAGAGGAGAATGGAAAACTTCTGAAAGTTATAGTTCCAAATAAGCGTTTTTCATCTTTACTCCGCAAATTTAGTTTGTATATTTCTAATATTCAGTTATTTAAAGCAAAATTAACAAAATAAAAAAAGAGGCATTCCCTCGGGACGAGACCCTTTGGTAGTCCTCTTATCGTGATGCTTACAGTATAGCATACTAAAAAAATATGTCAATAGTTTGTCCAAGGATAAAATAAATAATTATGATTAATATGATCTTATAAATCTTATCAATCATTTGCAAAAAAATAATTGGCAAAAGATTAATAAGATTTATAAGATATTAATTTAAAAACATATGCCAAAAATACCCGAGACTGACGACTTTGTGGTGGACTTAAAAAATAAGCCAAAAACAAAGCCGTCAAACAAATTAAATAAAGAGACCCTCCTTAGCCGATGGCAGGACGGGCAAGAAAATAAAACTAACTTTATAAATTTTGTAAAATATAACAACGGCTTTTTAGCGATGCTGGTTATTGGCGTAATTGCTTTTTCTAGTTTAGCGATGGCCAGCGATGACGTGCGAGATGCTACTATCGGCGGGAAACAAGTTTATGCCGAAGGTGTAGATAATACCTTGTTGTTGGAATTGGATTTAGACAATTTTAATATGGATTTTACGATCACCGGCATTATTGAAAATGATGAAGAATATTTGGTTACTTACAGTTATGTTGATTTTGATATCATAGACGGAGCGTGGCAATATATAGAGAAGACAGGCGGGCGCCGGATTTCTAAGCCGTTCCGCAAAGATTTAGGGTTGTATTTGGCCGGCCAGCTGGGGCAGGAAGCAACATCGCGCGTTAAAGCATTGAAAAAATTACAAAAGCAAGAACAGACAAAAGGCCAGACTCAAATTGTGCAAGTAACGGAATATTCCGGTTTAATCGGTAAAGTGTTAAATTTATCCAGCGCGGTATTTGCCGGCTATGAACCAGTGAAAAAAGTAAAATTAAAAACCCCGAAGGCGGACGAGCGCGCTTTGGGGCGGATGTTAAGCGGAGGAGATAATTTAGCGGAAGTATATAATGAATGGGTGGAAGATAATTCGGATTTAGTGCAGAATTTAGATGGTGATATAGTAGATGAGAGTTTAGCTAATCAAGATGAATTTGTCACGAATGAACACGGATTAGAAACTAATTTTCACGAATTAGAAATTGGTGTAGAGGGTGAAGTGGCGGGTGAAACTATTATTAATGATGAAAATGTTTTAGTGGAAGACACAGACAGCTCTACTGAAGAAAATATAGAGAGTATTCCTACGGATGAAGAATCAGCTACGGAATCTACCGAGGAAATTGCAACAGAGCCTGTTTCAGAGTCTGCGCCAGAGACGACATCTGAATCCGAGGTTGAAACAACTCCAGAGCCTGCGCCAACTATAGAATCAACTCCTGAACCAGTGGCTGAACTAGTAGAATAAAAATTAGCACACGAATTTAGCGAATTAAATAAATTTACACGGATTAAATCCGTGCTAATTCGTTATATCCGTTAAATCTGTGTGCTATTTTAAATCACCCACCAAAACCCAATTAAAAGCATAATTTGTAGCGCTGTGCCAAGATAAAAATCAAGTTCATATTTAATAATTTTGTAATGACAGAATTGGTGAAAATTTTGCAGAGGTTTGGTGATTTTATGTAAGAATTTAAAAAAAGAAACGTTTGTTTTTTCTGATAACCTGTAAACAGCGCTTAACCAATCAGGCAACATGGCGCCGATAATTGCTAAAATAATATTAAGAGTAAATGTAAAATTTGGTTTAAATAAAAAAAGAGTGAGAAACATAATAAAAACAAACATGTGATCCACAATCGCCGCTTTAGCCATAAAGGAAACACTGGCATTTTTAAATTTTTTTTCATCCCCGTGGGGAATAAAATCTAAAATATAATGAGAGAGTAGCCCAATTAAAAAAGCCCCCCAAGGATTTATTATGCTTTGGCCGATAACAATACCGGTAGTGGCATGGACTGTTAGATACATTTCATTAGTTAAAAAGTTATAAAGTCAAAAGTCATTAAAACATAGCACTTTTAACTTTTTATTTGCTTGCACTTCGTAGCTTTAGCGAAGAAGTGTGCCCTGGGAGAGACTCGAACTCTCACGATGTTGCCATCACTGGATTTTGAATCCAGCGCGTCTACCAGTTCCGCCACCAGGGCTTGTTTAAAACAAGTCTTTTTCAATTTTATCTTAAATAAAGCAGGTTGTCAAAAGGAAGAAGAATGTTGTATAATAAATGTATCATATTAATCATATTAATCTTTTGCCAATTATTTTTTAGCAAATGATTTATAAGATTTATAAGATTTATAAGATTTTATGTCTAAGATTGTCTCCATTATTAATCAAAAAGGCGGGGTCGGAAAAACCACAACCGCTGTAAATTTAGGCGCTTATCTAGCTCATTTAGACAGGCGCGTTCTTTTGGTTGATATTGATCCGCAGGCTAATGCTACCTCTGGGTTGGGAATAAACCATCAGAATTTAGAAAAAGGAATTTACGAATCTTTAATAGAGTCATATCCACTTAATCAATCACTAAAACACACTTTGCAGGATAATTATAAAGTTGCGCCCGCTACTATGTCATTGGCTGGGGCAGGTATTGAATTAGTAAACGTCCCTAATCGCGAACATAAACTGGAACAGATATTGCACGAAATTCGTGATGAATTTGATTATATTATTGTAGATTCTCCGCCTTCTTTAGGTTTACTAACAATTAACGGTTTGGTAGCGGCTGATGAAATTTTAATTCCTATTCAATCTGAATATTATGCTTTAGAGGGTTTAAGTCATTTATTACATACAATTAGTTTAGTGCAAAGTAACTTAAAGCCATCTTTAGGAATCATGGGCGCGGTTATTACTATGTATGATACCCGTAACCGACTTTCTAAAGATGTAATGCATGAATTATACCAATATTTTCCTAATAAAGTTTTTCGCAGTATAATTCCGCGTTCAGTAAAATTAGCAGAAGCCCCTAGCTTTGGTCGTTCCATTCTTCACTATGATCCTGATAGTAAAGGAGGAAGAGCTTATGAGAAATTAGCGAGAGAGGTAATTAATTTAGAGTTTAGCTAATCATTGTTAAATTGTTATCACTCACTTTGTTCGTTAATTGTTCTATTGTTAAATTGGCAAAAGATTAATATGGTCTTATAAATCTTACTTGTCTTGCCGTAGCTTTCTTGTCCTTCATAGCTTTAGCGAAGGGGGAAACGTAGGTAGATCAATCATTTGCTAAAAAAATAGTTAGAAAAATTGGCAAGGATTTATATGATTCATATGAAAAATAATAAAAATATTTTAAAAAAAATCATATAAATCTTACTTGCCTTGCCGTAGCTTCAGCGAAGGCAGGTAAATCATTTACTAAAAAAATAATTGGCAAAACTTGCCTACCGGCAGGCAGGGATTAATAAGATGCTAATTTAGAAAATTATTAAAACCAGAGGAATATGATTATATTTTTACAGAGTTACAAAAATTACCTAAAGAGTTGCACAGCTTAATTAAATTTACCAACGACGGTTTAACCTGCCTTCGTCCCGAAGCGTCGGGGCTACGGCAAGATAAGCAATTTAACAATAGAACAATTAACTAATTAATTAGATAAATATGCCAAAAATTAAAAAACCATCATCATCTTTAGGAAGGGGGTTAGGCTCTCTTATCCCACAAAAAAATGATAACTCTAAATTTATTAACTCCATTCAAGAGGCCGAAGAAATAGGTATTAATAAAATGATAGATGAAACTATTGCTTCAAATAGTAATTTATTAAATATTTCTGTAGATAAAATTACTCCTAACCCACAGCAACCGCGCATGTATTTTAGCGATGATTCTTTGGAAGAACTAATTAACTCTGTTAAAGAGCATGGTATATTACAACCGATAGTTGTAAGTGATTTAGGTGGCGGTCGTTTTGAACTTATTATGGGTGAACGACGTTGGCGAGCAGCCCAGAGGGCTGGATTAATGGAAATTCCAGCTATGGTTCGTAGTGCAAATAATCAGGAAAAGTTAGAGTTAGCTTTAATTGAAAATGTTATTAGGGAAGATTTAAATCCCTTAGAGGCGGCTTTGGCTTACAAGCGATATATTGAAGAATTTGCCTTAACCCATGAAGACGCTTCTTATCGTTTGGGAAAATCTCGTTCACATATTACTAATTCTTTACGTTTATTAAGTTTACCTGATGAAGTAAAAAATGCATTGCGTGATAAAAAAATTTCTGACGCGCATGCTAAAGTTATTGTCGGATTATCAAGTCCTGATCAGCAGATTGCCCTATGTCGACAAATAATAGGGCGAGGATTATCAGTTGCTAGATCACGCATAGAAACACAAAAAGTAGGCGGGACTAAAAAGGCCAAGCACAAAGTTGATCCTCAAGATGAAGAAATGCAAAAAAAATTGCGCCAGTTCTTAGGAACACGCGCATCAATTTATCGCACCGGCTATCGAGGAAAAATTATAATTGAATTTTTTAACTATGATGAGTTAGTTGAGTTGGTAGAAAAGATATTAGGAGAGGGGATAGAATAAGACTATCAGGAAATTAGTTGAACAGGGAAAGGATATCAGGATATCAAGGAAATGTTTTTTTTGATGTTATGCTATCCTAATATCCTTTCCCTAGTTTCCTTCATAACCTGATATCCTTTATATTTTTTCTAAAGTTTTTATCTGCTATAAATATTAAATAAAACATAGATAATAATAGTTAAAATCTAACTACTTCCACTTAATAAAACGCTTAAGTCCGATGCCACTGTCTTTTTTGATAGCGGTTTTTATTTTTGCCCGAGCGCGCGGAGTTTTAGCCAGTTTTAGCCAGTCTTTGCCTGGTTTTTTTCTATTTTTTTCAGTAATAATTTCAATAGAATCGCCACTTTTTAAAGAAACATCAAGCGAACTTATTTTATCATTTATTAGAACTCCGACGCATTTATTACCAATTTCAGTATGAACAGCATAAGCAAAATCAATCGCAGTAGCTCCCTCTGGCAAATCAATAACATCTCCTTTGGGTGTGAAGACGAAGATTCTATCTTGAAAAACACTTAGTTTAATATTAGAAACAAATTCTTTATTATTTTTGGCTTGTTTCATTATATTTAAAATATCTTGAATCCAACGTGGTTGATGTTCTAATCGCACTGTCTGTCTTTTATAATACCAATGAGCGGCAATACCATAGAGAGACTCCTCATACATGTCTTTAGTCAGCACTTGAAATTCAGTTACTTTTCCATTTGGCCCAAAAACAGTAGTATGCAAAGCGCGATAGCCGTTAGGCTTAGGGATGGCAATATAGTCTTTAAAGCGATGGGATTTTGGCTTCCAAATACTATGAATAATGCCAATAGTTTTATAGCAATCAGCAATTGAGTCAACCACAATACGCAAGGCAAAAACATCGTAGATTTCAGAAAATTTACGGTCCTTACGTTGCATTTTTAAAAAAATACTGTGCAAACCTTTAAAGCGTCCATTAATCTCAAATTTAATATTCTCTTTTTTTAAATGAGGAGTAATAATTTTTTTTGTCTTTTCAATAAATTGTTTATTTTCAAGTTTTTGTTCAATTAAATATCTATACTCTAATTTTTTATATTCTTCAGGGTAAAGATGCTTAAAACATAAATCTCCTATTTTATTTTTAAAATACCAAATACCCAATAAATCTGCGATCGGGGCATATATTTCCATGCTTTCTTGGGCAATACGTTGGCGTTTTTCCAATGGCAGGGAATCAAGCGTTTCTAAATTGTGCAAACGATCGGCAAATCTAATAATAATAACTCTAATATCTTCAGCCATAGCAATGAACATTTTTTTTAAACTTTCCACATAACGTTCAGCGCCACGATATTTTATTTTTCCTAATTTTGTTACACCATTAACTAAAAAGGCAACTTCTTTGCCAAAATCTTTTTCAATATCTTCTATTTTATGGCTAGTGTCTTCAGAAACATCGTGTAGTAAGCCGGCGATTACCATATTTAAATCTGATCTTATTTCTGCTAAAGTTAAAGCGGTTTGCAGTGGATGTTGAATATATTTTTCTCCAGATTTTCTAGTTTGATTTTGATGAGCTTTGATAGCAAAATCATAAGCAAGTCTAAGTAGAGTAATATCTGCCTTAGGATCATTTTCTTTAACTTGATCAATAATTTGTTGGATAGATATCGGCATCTTATTAATCTTATAAATCCCTGCCTGCAGGTAGGCAAGTTTTGCTAATTATTTTTTTGCAAATGATTTACCTGCCTTCGCTGAAGCTACGACAAGGCAAGTAAGATTTATATGATTATTTATTTCCCACATTCTTTGTTAGAACATTTAACCTCATCTTTTGTTTCTACAAGCAGAGAACCGCATTTTTTACATTTTTCTCCGGTTGGTTTTGCCCAAAGCGAGAATTTACAATTAGGATATTGGTCGCAAGCATAAAATGCTCCTCGGCGGCTATGTTTTTTGGTAATTTCCCCCTTACTGCATTGGGGGCATTTAATACCAGTACCATTAGTATTTAAGATATTTTTGCAGGCTGGATAGCCGGAACAAGCTATAAATGGACCGTATCTTCCAATTTTTGCCACCATGTCACTACCACATTTATCACATTTTATGTCTTTATATTTTTTAGCAAATTCTTCCAGTTGTTCATCATCTTTTTGCCCATCATGATCTTTATCACCACGATTAAGCTGTTTGGTATTTTTACAGTCAGGAAAATTTGTGCAAGCAATAAATTTACCATAACGTCCCATTTTAATTACCATGGGCGAATTGCACTTGTCACATTTTTCATCGGTTGTTTCTTCAGTTAGCTCTTTTTTAGAGAGTTCTTTATTTTTTCCCATAAGATTTTTAGCAAAAGGTTTATAAAAATTATCAATTGTTTTTTCCCATTCAATTTTTCCTTCAGCAATTTTATCCAAATCATCTTCTAATTCAGCTGTAAACTTATAATCAACAATTTCTGGAAAGTGTTCCACCAAAAGTTTATTAACAATAAAGGCAATTTCAGTTGGAGCGAGTTTTTTTCTTTCATCACGTTCAACATAGTTGCGTGTAATAATGGTATTAATAGTCGGCGCGTAAGTTGAAGGTCTGCCGATTTCATATTTTTCTAGCGCTTTAACAAGGGTGGCGTCAGAGTAACGAGCCGGTGGTTCGGTAAAGTGCTGATCAATATTAATTTTTTCTAAATCAAGTTTTTCGCCAACTGTTACTTCTGGTAAAATATTTTCTTTAGTAGTCTGCTGATAAATTTTTAAATAGCCAGCAAATTTAATAGTTTGGCCGGTCGCCCGCAGGGAATAAGTAATAGTGTCATTGCGAGGAGGAGTCCCGACACTTCGGGACGACGACGAAGCAATCCCGTCGTCTTCCGTATTACCACGGGATTGCTTCGTCGCTTCTCCGCCAGCTGGCGGATTCGCTTCTCGCAATGACAAAGCCTGAATATCAATACCCGTGTTATCTAAAACAGCAGCCGAGGCTTGAGTAGCTACGGCTCGCTCCCAAATTAATTTATATAATTTTAATTGTTTTTCGTCTGCCAGTTTAAGATCTGGCTCATTAGCATCAGTCGGTCTAATTGCTTCATGGGCTTCCTGGGCATTTTTACTCTTTGATTTATATTTTCTTGGGGATGCAGTAATATATTCTTTGCCGTATTTATTTTCAATATAAGCGCGAGCGTCATTTACAAATTGTTCAGACAGATTAACCGAATCAGTTCTCATGTAGGTGATATGACCATTCTCATAAAGTCGTTGAGCTAGCATCATAATTTGTTTTGAACTATAGCCAAATCGAGAGTGAGCCGCTTGCTGTAGCGTAGAGGTTATTAACGGAGGAAGAGGTGATTTAATCGTTTCTTTTTTACTAATATCAATAATTTTATAATCGGCTTTTTCTAATTCCTCTTTTATTTTTTTCGCCTCAGCTTCATTTTTTAGATCTAATTTGTTAACAGTCTTATCATTAATTTTATGTAGATTGGCAGTCAATAATTCGTTCGTTTTTGTTTTCAATAGCGCTTCAACACTCCAGTATTCATCTGACTTAAATTTTTTAATTTCTTCCTCTCGCTCTACGACTAAGCGCACGGCAACCGACTGCACTCGTCCGGCTGATAAACCGCGGGCTATTTTTGTCCAAAGAAAAGGAGAAAGTTTATAACCAACTAATCTGTCTAAAATACGTCGAGCCTGTTGAGCATCAATTAAATTTTTATCTAAACTGCGAGGTTTTTCCAACGCTTTTTCAATAGCGCTTTTGGTAATTTCATGAAAAACAATCCGTTTAATATCTTTTTCTTTTAATTTTAATTGTTCAGCCAAGTGCCAGGCAATTGCTTCGCCTTCACGATCTTCATCAGTTGCTAGAATAATTTCATCAGCATCTTTAGCTAGTTTTTTCAACATAGCAACCTGTTTTTTTGCCTTAGTCGGCACTACATACTTTGGCTGATAATTATTATCAACATCAACCCCTAATACTGTCTTAGGCAAATCCATAATATGGCCGAAGGAAGATTCGACCTTATAGTCTTTGCCAAGAAATTTAGTTATTGTTTTGGCCTTAGTAGGCGATTCTACGATGACAAGGTTCATGGTTTAGAAATTAGTTGTTTAGAAATTAGAAATTAGTAATGGAGAATAGAAATTAGAAATTAGAAAACAACTATTTTCTATTTTCCAATTTCTATTACTAATTTCGAATTTCCATGCAACTAATTTCAATTATAGCAATTTACGCTAATACATAATTACTTCCTCCAAAATTTCGAATGTATCCCTTCAATTCCATCGTTATTAATGTAGCATTTATAGTGGCAGTGTCAAGTTTTGTTAAGCGGGCCAACGTATTAATATGCACTGGCTCGTGGTTTAATATTTTCATCAGTTGTGATTCTGTCGGATTATCAGGAATAATTTTTTGTACTTGTTTACTGGCTTGAATATTTTCAATAGCCAGTGTTTCCAAGATGATATCAGCTGAATTTGCCAGTTGAGCTCCACTTTTTTGAATAAGTTTATTTGTTCCTTGACTGTTGGCGCTAAAGATATTTCCGGGAACAGCAAATACTTCACGATTATAATCAAGCGCTAGACGAGCGGTAATTAAGGCGCCTGATTTTTCAGCTGCTTCAATAATTAATGTTCCTAAAGAAAGTCCAGCGACAATACGATTGCGTTGGGGAAAATGATGTTTTAAGGCAGGAGTGCCGTAGGGAAATTCAGTTAAGAGTAATCCGTCTTTAGCTAAAATTCGGGTGGCTAAATTTACATTAGCGCGAGGATAAATACTGTTTTGATTAATACCAGATCCTAAAATAGCCACCGTGCTACCGTTAACTTGCAAAGCGCTTTCGTGCGCTAAAGCGTCAATACCTAAAGCTAGTCCGCTGATAATAGTCATGCCAGCTTCAGCTAGTTGACTAACTAATTTTTCAACCACCTGTTTTCCATAACTGGTGTATTTGCGCGAACCAACGACTGACAAACAAAATTGTTTAACACAATTTAAATTGCCCTTGTAATAAAGTAAGGGTGGCGCGTCAGGTATTTCTTTTAACAGAGCAGGGTAATTAATATCTTCAATAGTAACTACTTTAATATTTTCAGTCATTAGTCTTTCTACTTCGGCGTCAGGATTGATTTTAGATCGTTCTTGAATAAATTCAGTCGCCGTATTATAGTCAATGCCAGCTGACTCAAGTTCTATGAGAGAAGCATGCCAAGCGCTCCCCATAGAAGGGAAATAAGAAATTATTTTTTTAAAGCGTACTGGGCCAAACTTAGGAAAACAGGATAAAGCGACCCAGTAATTAAGGTGTTTTTCATTGAAATTAGAGTCGCTTGACATAAAAAATAAGGTATGATAAGATAAGTAAACCCCGTTAAATAAGTGTCGTCAGCTGGTAGATTGCCAGCTACAACATATCTATTACACCTCCGACTTCACTTGCCCCGTTGTTGTAAAATAATTTTACGGGGTCAAAGGTATTATTTAACAGGGGTAAATGTGGATTCACATAAAGCTTTTTTAAATTCATTCTGATGTTAATAAAGAGTAGACTATATAAACAGGCTTTATCCCCCTACCAATTACGAATCTTTTACGAATATACCAATATTCTATCAACCTACTTTAGCAAATACACAATTTGTATTTCTATAAACCGTTTAAGTCCCGAGTACTCGGGATTCGTATATTAGTAAGTGATTCGTAATTAGTAGGATTTTGAATTTAGAATAAACTTTATTAACTTTTGTAAAAAAACTTAATATTCATCATCCTGCTTGCTTAAGGTTGTGTGTGGTAAATGACTTTCCTCCTTGTTCATTTGTTGCATTATTATCCTTAGTAAGCGGGATGATGAATATTAATTTAGTTCTTTTTCATAAAACATGTCTACGTAGCTCCCTCCCATCTCGTTTTGCCCGCCGAATCGGCGAGACTTTGCGAATAGGCGGGCAAGTATCGGTTTTTATCTGTCCATGTAGCTCAGTCGGTAGAGCGCGCTCTTGGTAAGGGCAAGGTCATCGGTTCAACTCCGATCGTGGACTTTCTAAAAATACAAAGGAAGTAGATCAATTTTTGTCAATCTCACCTTCCTAAGATAGGAGCAATCTTACTTCAAGTGTTTTTTTGCATGCATATAGAGAAGATAAGGTTGAGATTCCAAAGTTGATTTTACTTCCTTAAAATATTAAGGGAGGACAACTGAAGATCTTTCATATGAAAGACAGATTCGCTATTTAGCCGAAAAGCTTCTATCTGTAGACTAAAGAAGTATTAAGCATTCTGGCGCAAGAATCTGCGGACACCTATAGCCCATCAGCGTAGGTCCCACTTCTTTTCTCCTCCCTTAATTAAAACATCCAAGAGCGTTATATTTATTTAACGCTCTTTTAATTTTTGGAGAATTTCGGGAATTAGTTTATTTAAAGTATTTTTTTCTGAAACAGGAAAGTTTTGTAAAACAAATTTTTCTGGAGCAATTTTTGCGCGCAGTAAAGAATTAGCTATGCCAATACGAACACGAGTAAAATTTTGTGTTTTTAAATGATTAATAATGGATTTTACACCATTATGTCCACCATTAGAACGATTAGATTGTATTTTAAATTTTCCTAATTCAATATCAACATCATCGTGAATTACAATTAACTGGTCAGAGAGATCAGTATTTTTTTTCTGTAAAATACCTAAAGTTTTTGGCAGAAGTTTATAATAATTTAAAACAGCTTGAACCGCTTGTCCAGAATTATTCATAAAAGTTTGTGGCTTTATCAATATGTAATTTTCTCCGCCAGCTGGCGGATCTGAAATTTCTGCGTTAAACCTCTTGTTTAATTTCCAACTTAAACCTTCTTGCTCTGCTAAAGCATTTAAAACAATAAAGCCAGTATTATGACGGGTGTTTTTATATTTTTCATCTGGATTGCCCAGGCCGACAATTATTTTTGTCATAAGTTTAGTTATAAAATTTAGAAATTAGTTGTATGGAAATTAGAAATTAGTAATAGAAATTAGAAAATAAAAAATAGTTATTTTCCAATTTCTAATATCTATTTTCCATTACTAATTTCCATTTTCTAAACAACTAATTTCAAACATCGGTGGATCAGCCTCGGGCGGGCAACTTACAATTTATGCCTGATAATTATTCTAATCGGCGTTCCTACTAATTCAAATTTATCTCTCAACCTGTTTTCTAAATATTTCAGGTAATTATCTTTCAAACCGAATTTAGATTTAATGGTTAAAGTAAATTCAACTGGATTAACATAAGTTTGTTCAAGTCTGATTAATTTTGGCTTGGGCATCTTATGTTTCATTATACCGCGAACTTTAGTATTAGATAAAGGGGTGGCATGACGAGCAGAAGATTTTAAAAATTCTTTAAGTTCTTCCTCATTAATTTTTTTATTGCGGGACGCAAAAGATATTAAAATATTTTCTATCAATTGATTAATTTTAGTTTTATTTTTAGCTGACAAAAAAATGATTGGCGCCCAAGCGATAAAAGGGAATTTACTTTTAATAAACGTCTGATATTGTTTATGATTTCTATCATCTATTGCATCCCATTTGTTGGCAACAATTATTATATTAATTTGGTCTTCTAATATTTCACTGACTAATTTAGTTTCATGATGGCTGATATCTTTAGTTATATCTAGGACTAAAAGAGCAATATCAGCGTGTTTTAGCGATGTTAGACTCATAGCGATACCGCGTTTAATCAATTGCTGTTTAGTCATTTTAGATTTATTTTTAACAATTCCAGCAGTATCAATAAATCGGATAGCTTGTTTATTATATTCTATAACCATGTCTTGCGGTTCTCTAGTAGTGTGCGCCTGTTCGCTGACTATTACTTTTTCTTCACCAACGATAGCATTAATTAAACTTGACTTTCCGACATTAGGTTGCCCTAAAATTACTACTTTAATTTCTTTAGAATTTTGTTTAAATGCAATTTTAGGAAGTTTGGCGCAGACATAATCAAGCAAGTCACCGGTTCCAGTACCATTGGTAGCTGAAACAAGTAGGGGGTCGCCCAAGGCTAATTTATAAAATTCCGCTGTTTTTGCCCTTTCTTTAGGATTGTCAACTTTATTAACAACTAAAACAATATTTTTCTTTTTTTCAACAATTCGTTTTAAAAGCAAAACCATCTCTTTATCATGTTTTAGCAAGCCATCTTTATTATCAACTATAAATAAAATATAGTCAGCCTGCTTTAAATATTTGCGCGCCTGCAGTTGAACTAAAACATCAATATTATTTTTATCAAGATTTAATTTTTTTACTTTATCTTCACCGCTTAAAATTTTTGGTTCCAAAATACCGCCCGTGTCAATGAGCTCAAATTGTTTATCTTGCCAGTCAACAACGGCATGGTTAGTATCGCGGGTAGTGCCGGCAATTTTTGTAACCATTGCTTTATTGCCACCAACCAGCTTGTTAAACAAGGTGGATTTGCCGACATTGGTTCGACCAAATAGAACGACAGTTGGTAAGTTGGATTTTATTTGTTTTATTTTTGTAGACATATTTTATACTATATTGTCATTGCGAGTTTTAATGAAGCGTAGCTGAATTAAGACGTGGCAATCCCGTGAGAATAGCAGTGTTCGTTTTTGCCTTCCTCACGGGATTGCCACCTGCCCGCAGTGCTTACGCACAAGCGTTGCAGGCGGGCAGCCTACGGCCTCGCAATGACAGTGTTACACGTTCCACGATATGCGTTCCGCGTTACGCGAGTTACTCCTCCTCATTCTCCATCCCACTTTTAGTAATATCAGCTGGCCGTCCTAAAATTAAAATAAAATCAGGTTGAGTTATGTTTAAGTCATCTTCGTTAGCTTCAGCCAATTCAGCAATAAACCAATCAGGCAATCCGTAATTTACCTTAGCCCCTGTTCTTTCTTTTAGTATTTCTAAAGATTGTATTTTTTCGCCGTAAGTAAGATCAAAAATAACTGATTTTTCATAATTTTGGCGGGTAGCATTAGTAATGCGTACAATATCAAAGCCGAATTTATCTAAATCAATGGCCGTGCTTTGCCCTAGACCATTTACCCAAGTGCCATTTTGTATTTCTAATTTTACATTTTCTTCACTAACAGCGCTTCGTTGTTGAGGCGGAGCGTTCTCCATGATATTTTTAGCAAAATATTGGATTTCTCTGAAATCTCCAGTGCGTGGTTCTAAAACATAAGCGCCATCAGCAGTGATAGAATCAATTAATAAGCCACTTAAACTATTATCTAAGGTTTTGGTAATCACTTGTTCACTGTCAACTTCTTTAATAATGCTCCAGAATTTGGCAATTTCCCAAGTTTTAAGGTTTGTATCAATATTATCTTTTAAGGCGGATAAAACATTAGTAATCATAAGTGGTTTTAATAAAATATTTTTATTCATGATTTTTTCTTTTACAGCCTGGAGTATTTTTTGCTGGCGGCGGCTACGGGCAAAGTCAGATCCCTCAATGCCAGTTGAATGGCGGCTACGGGCGTATTTTAAGGCCAACCCGCCGTCCATTTTATAAGTGCCCGGTTCAAGATAAAAATAATTAAAACGGCTTTCATAGTTTTCATTTTCTTCTTCGCCTAAAATAGGATAACGGTGATCATCAATTAAATTTTCCACTTCAATTTCAATGCCGCCTAGATCGTCAATTAACTGTTCAAATCCGGCAAAGTCGGCGCGAATATAATAATCAATCGGCATATCAAGCACGCGACTTAGCGCTTGGCTAAGGGCGATACCTCCGCTGTTAACTTCTTCCATTTCCGCGAAAGCGTTAACATGGTTGATTTTACGCCAGCCATATCCTTCAATCGGAATAATTAAATCGCGCGGTATGGATAAAAGCGAGACTCCTTTTGTTTCCGGAATAATGCTGGCTAATATAATAGTGTCTGTTAACAGGCCACCTTCATGGCCTTGTCCACCCATGCCCAAAAGCAAAATATTAATGCGATTATCAGCCTCACCTTTTAGCATGTTTTCTGATGTTTTGGCCAGTTTAGTGAGATTGCCAAAAAAAGAAAGAGTATTAATAACACTATTATCTTCAGACATGATAATCCGGCTGGTAAAAACAAAAAAAATAATAAAAAAGACAGCTGCTAGATAAGTAAAAAACCTACCAACTCTTCTTAGTCTTCTTTTAGGACGGCTACCTATTCGGTGCTGGTCAGGGTAGTGGTTTTGTCCGAGAGAATTTTTTTGTTCTATTCTTAATAAATCTATGTCTTTCATCTATTTATGAATGGTAAATTATATAAATAAATTTTTCCCCTACCAATTACGAATCACATACGAATATACCAATATTCTATCAACCTACTTTAGTAAATTAATAATTTGTATTTCTATAAACCGTTTAAGTAGTATTAGTATATTAGTAAGTAATTCGTAATTGGTAGGGGTTTGAACATAAAGAAAGACGGCTAAAGCGTCTTATTAGCTACCTTAAATCATAAAATTAAAAATTCGTATTAATTTGTTGCGAATAAACACTAATATTTTTATTTCATAATTCAAAGGTAATTATGAATGTAGTATACAATAAAGTTAATTATTAGTAAATATGTTTACTAAAAGCTTAACTAGCTTTCTTGACACAAGATAGCCAATTATGTTATATTTGCTTTTTATATCAACAAATGTTATACTAAATATAACTTAATTAATAAGTGGATAACACAATCCTAATTAATCCGAATTTTAATCCGAATGCCCCGAATTTTGTTATAATTGTTTTATAGCATTTGGGGCATTCGGATTATTTCTAAACCTTAGTTTATATAAAATTAGGTTTATATTTTATTAAGTTTTTTGTATAAATTTTAAGTAATTTGGATTATTATTTATTGTTGTATGCGTAATTTTTTAACATTTGTCTTTGAGGTTGTCAAAATAGTGGTAATTTCATTAGCAATTATCATCCCAGTTCGTTACTTTTTAATACAGCCATTTTATGTCAAAGGAGCTTCAATGGAACCTAATTTTCATGATCATGAATATTTAATTATTGATGAAATAAGCTATCGTTTTAGAGAGCCGGAAAGGGGAGAGATAATTGTTTTTAAATATCCACGCGATCCTAGTCAGTATTTTATTAAGCGCATTATTGGCATGCCCGGAGAAAAAATTGAAATTAAAGAAGGAGAAATTTATATCTATACTAAGGATTCTAATCGGCGAGTAAAATTAGATGAAGATTATTTATCAGAAGGCGTTAGCACTTTATCCAGTAAAGATGGGATTATAGAAATTCTAAGCGATGAATATTATCTGTTAGGCGACAATAGAAATCATAGTAAAGATTCACGTAGTTTTGGCACAGTCAAAGAAAGTTTTGTTGTCGGCCGTGTTTTATTCCGTGGCTGGCCTTTTAGTAAACTCGGTACTTTTGAAGTGCCAGAATATTCTCTAATTCAGTAAAAAGTTTAAAGTCAAAAGTCCAAAGTCAATTGACTTTCCGACTTTTGACTTTAAACTTTTTACTGCTTTAGACTTTCAACTTTATTACTTTTAACTAATTTTTATGGGTAGAAAACCAAAAAGTCAATCTTTCAATAGGAATAGAGCAAGAGTAAAAAAAGAAATCAACGATAATGTAAAAAGAGCAAAAACTATTCCTCGTTTACGGGGAATGCGTGATATTTTGCCTGATGAATATCGTTATTGGGATTATGTAATAAACAAAGCAGAAGATTTGTTTAAATATTATGGATTTCAAAAAACAGAAATTCCAGTGTTAGAACAGATGTCTTTATATGAACGATCTACTGGCAAACAAACAGATGTTGTCAGTAAAGAGATGTTTTCTTTTATTGATAAAGACAATGACAGAGTTGCTTTGCGACCAGAGGCAACCCCTGGTTTAGTTCGTTCATATATTGAGCACGGCTTGTTTAATTGGTCTTTACAACCGATAAAATTACTTTGGATCGGCAGTCTTTTTCGTCGAGAAAAACCGCAAGCAGGTCGGCATCGCCAATTTAGTCAAATTGATCTAGAAGTAATTGGTGAACAATCGCCAGTAGCTGACGCGCAGTTAATACTGTTGGGCTATAAATTTTTGGAAGAATTAGGACTTAAAGTTCAAGTGCAAATAAATAGCATTGGCGATTCGGCTGATCGCGAAGAATATATCAAGAAGTTAGTTGAATATTGCCGTGATCGGAAAGTGCGCTCAAAAATATCGCCAGA
>CAYPRN010000008.1:0-24922 GCA_964413295.1 uncultured Gammaproteobacteria bacterium
TTTCTAAAATAAAAATATGGATATTAAATTAGCCATAGATCAATTTAAAAAAGGTGATGGTAAAAATAAAGGTAGACTACCAGATGAGCGTTACGCTTCTTTTGATTTTTGTTACAATCATTTTTACTCTTTTTACAGACAAAATAAAATTTCAGATATGGCAAGCGAAAAAAATTTACAGGCAAGTTGTTTACATCTAGGCTTTTATTTGGCTAGTTGGGGTATGCTAAGAGGGTCATCATTTTTACTTGAAAAAAGTATTAGGCATTATAGTAACTTAATTAAATTAATTTCTAAACTTCCGCCTAAGGTATGGAAAATAGATGTTGATAATTATAACGAAGATAATATACATATATTATTAGGAGTTGCTAAAAAGATAAAAGAATCATTAAGTTCTAAAGAAAAATATCCATCTGATACATTAATAACAAAGATTATGTTGGGAGTATTTGGTAATGCTCCCGCACTTGATCAATATGTTAAAAAAAGTTTTAAAGTATATGCTCTAAATAAAAAAACTTTAAACAAAATAAAGATATTTTATGATAATAATAAGGATATAATTGATGGTTATGAAATTAATACCCTAGATTTTTTTACTGGGCAAGATACTGATATCAAGTATACTAAAGCTAAATTAATTGATATGTACGGGTTTATTGCTGGCCAATAAAAATATGAAAAATGCAAAGATTAATAAAAAAATAATCAAACTTTGGGATAAATATTTTAAAGACTACCCAAACGAGCATGGTCCACTCTTTTACGATGATTTTACACCGGGTGGAATTGTATTCGTCGGAATAAATCCGTCATCTAGTCCTTCTGGACAAAAAACGATCCTAAAGGACACTGAGTATGCCGATATTAAACAAGAGGAATTTTTTCTATGGAAAAATCTTTCTAAAAGTCCAAAAGATATTGCTATATGTATAGAGTTTGAAAAATTATCCTTTCAAAAATATTCGTATTTTAAAATAATGCACAAAATAGCTGCGGAATTAAAAATTCCATGTGCACATTTAGATATATTTTTATACAAACTTACATCCCAAGAAAAATTTAAAGATAAAATTATAGAAAATGGAAAGTTGAATCAGTTTGCTATTGAGCAACTAGAAATTTTTGATGAAGCGCTAACGGACACAAAACCGAAGATTGTGGTAATTGCTAATGCATATGGATCAGAGTTAATAAATAATTATTACAAAAATCGTTTGCGTTTTGATAGTAAAAATGGCTGGCATTTTTTCACACTCAGTAATGGAAAAGAAGTGCCAATATTCTTCTCATCCATGATAAGTGGGCAACGATCCCTTGATATTTGGTCACGCAATCGATTGGTATGGCACATAAACAATGCATTATTGACGCAACGAAATATTTAATAAATAAAATTATGTCAGATTATTACAACCCCCATCGCGGTTCAAACTGGAATTATGGTGGAAAAAATTGGAAACTATCCCGTTCAAAGTTGGATATGTTTATGCAATGCCCGCGTTGTTTCTATATTAACAACCGCTTAGGGACTGCGCGTCCCGGAGGATTTCCTTTTAATCTTAATACGGCGGTTGATACTTTGCTGAAAAAAGAGTTTGATATTCATCGAGCGAAAAATAAGCGACATCCGCTAATGGAAAAGTACGGGGTAGATGCGGTGCCGGTAGCGCATGAGGATTTAGACAAGTGGCGACATAATTTTACGGGAGTGCAGTTTTTTCATGAGCAGACCGGGATGATAATTTCTGGCGCGATTGATGATTTATGGGTTAAAGGAGTGGGTTCCCGCCTCCGCGGGAATGACAAATTAGAATATATTGTTGTTGATTATAAGGCGACCTCTAAGGATGAGGAGATAATTGCCTTGGATAAGGACTGGCAGGATGGCTATAAAAGGCAGATGGAGGTGTATCAGTGGCTTTTACGACAGAATAAACTTAAGGTAAGTGATACAGGGTATTTTGTTTACTGCAACGGGATTACGGACAAAAAAGCTTTTGACGCGAAACTGGAATTTGATATTACTTTGATTGCGTATCAGGGCGATGATAAATGGGTAGAGCCGGCGATTATTAACGCGCATAAATGTTTAAATAGTAAAAAAATACCTAAGGCTGGGGATGATTGTGATTATTGTCAGTATATTGAGGCGGTGAATGAGTATAATTAAATTTATAAACTAAAACAAAAATTATGTTCCCCACAAAATTCAATCCAAAAGTAACTAAGAATCATGTGATTATCTTATTGGTAATTTTTATCTTTGCTTTGCTATATTTATTTTTTTCTTCTGATGACGGAAATTATGAAGATGATTATTATGCAGAAGAAGAAATATGGGCGGAGGAGTGTAATGTAGCTGGTCTTATACTGCAAGGTGATTTATATACTTATGCTACTGATAGTGATGAGGAAGGGTATGATATGACATCATCAGAATCTATTGTTTATTATATAAATGAAGCGGAAAAAGATGAGAATATTAAGGCGATAGTTTTAGAGATAGATTCTGGCGGTGGCGGAGCAGTGGCGGCTGAAGAGGTGGAAAATGCTTTGCGGAGGGCGAGTAAACCGACAGTGGCGTTAATTAGAGAGAGCGGAATGTCGGCGGCTTATTGGGCAGCGACTGGCGCGGATGTTATTTTTGCCTCTAAAAATTCTGATGTTGGCAGTATTGGCGTTACTATGTCTTATTTAGATAATACGAAATATAATCAGAAAGAGGGCTATACTTATAATCAGTTAAGTACCGGAAAGTTTAAAGATACGTTAGATCCGGACAAACCTTTAACTTATGAAGAAAAGCAATGGTTACAAGAATATCTAAATATTTTATTAGGAAATTTTGTAGATGTGGTAGCTGAAAATAGAAATTTAGAGGTTGCTAAAGTTAGCGTGATAGCTAACAACGGGGAAGTACTGGGTGATGAAGCATTAGAGTTAGGGTTAATAGATAGGATTGGCGATATACATGATGTAAAAAACTATTTAGCGGAGGTTATTGAAGAAGAGGTTGAGCTTTGTTGGTAAGAAATAATTAAATTATACAGCAAGCGATTGTTTAAATTTTAATTTTTATAAACTATGACTATATATCAAAAAGTCGCCATTACTATGGCCGTGTTGACTTTGGCAATATCCATTAATGTTTCCGCGATTTACGCTAGTCCGACAGAAGCCGAGCAGATGATGACCAATTTTTTCCAGCAAGAGGAGCAGAGAGATATTTTAGAAGCCTTTGAAGACAATGATTATGAAAAATGGAAAAAAATGGTTGGCGTAAATAGTAAGATAGCCAAAATAGTCACAAAAGAAAAATTTAATGCTTTTATCAAGGCCCGCGCATTTGCCAGACAGGGCAGATACGAAGAAGCTGTTAAATTAGCTGATGAATTAAAAAAAGAAATACAACGTGATTTGCCATCGGGTATTTCCAAAAATCAAGCATAATTTAAAATTAATGTAAGTAAAATAAAACCGCTAAAAGGCGGTTTTTTGTTTACGCGCGCTTTTTGACTCTAAAAACTAATTTAGGAAGTTGTTATCTTTGTTACCTTTTTTAAAAAAATACGTTATAATATATATACAAATAATTTTAAACTAAGTATTAGCAATTATTTATAATAAATTAATAAAAATAGTATGAATGACTTTTTTAAAAATTTTAGTTGGAAGCCGGTTGATGTTTTAAAGATTGCCGGTTTGGGATTAGCGGGGATTATTGTTATTGCCGTTGGTTTTAGTTTAATTTCTGTGTCTTTTAAGACATTTGCTCCGAGTAGCTGGACTAGTAGTGTTACTAAGCAGGGCGCGACTAGTTTTGGTATGGGCGGAATGGAGGAAGCGATTGATATGATGGCTTATAACGGAGAAAGCGCGTCTAAATTATCAGTGCGTAATGTTACCGGAAATATTATTCCTCATATGCCGGGAAATGGGACGACTGGGGATGATGCTGAAGAGTTTGAGGTAACTTCTTATAACGCTTTGATAGAAACTAGACGTCTAGAAGATACTTGCGCGAGCATTGTTAATTTAAAAGCGCGTGAGGATGTAATTTTTGAAAATTCTAATGAGGGGGATGAGTACTGCAACTATGCTTTTAAAGTAAGAAGTAAAAGTGTGACTGAAATTTTGGTAATTATTGAAGAGCTGGACCCGAAGGATTTAAGTGAAAATACTTATACGATTAAAAATATAGTAGATGACTATACTAGTGAGGTGGATATTTTAGAAAAGAAAATGAGTTCTATTGAAGAAACTTTGGCGAACGCGATTAGCGCTTATGATGATATTACAAAATTGGCCACTAGAACGCAGGACGTAGAGAGTTTAGCAAAAATTATTGACAGTAAAATAAATATTATTGAGCGTTTGACGCAGGAAAAAATAAATATTAGCGCGCGTTTAGAGCGCCTTAACCGGTCTAAGGCCGAACAGCTGGACCGGCTGGATTATACTTATTTTAATGTTAATGTGTCAGAAAATAAGTTTATTGATTCTGAAAATTTGAAAGATTCTTGGAAAATGGCTGTGAAGAATTTTGTCTGCGATTTAAACATGATTGTACAGGATATTACTATTAATTTATTAGCTACATTATTTTTAGCTCTACAATATATAATTTATTTCTTCGCCATCTTAATTATTATTAAGTATTTATGGCGAGTGGCAAAAAAGATTTGGTTAAAATAAATAACTTTAAAATTACCGCTCTGAAATATTTCAGGGCGGTTTTTTTGTTTTATGTTATAATAAAGTTATATAAGATTATCACACTGTGGTCTCTGCCACAGTCTTCCTCTTAGGAAGGTTTGGAAACCTAAGGTTTCCAAGTTAATAAAATATTCCTTATTTTGCCCTGCGGTCTCTGTCGCAAGGGAATAAACAAAATTAAAAATAATCATATAAATCTTATAAATCATTTGCTAAAAAAATAAATAAAATAACTAGCAAAAAATAATTAACTTTTAAAATATATGAAAATTAATTCTATCACAATCAGTAAAGAAAGCATGGTGAAGCTGGCGCCGGCAATGGCGATTATAGGCATTTTAATCGGCAAACACCAGACAGGACCTTTGCTTTTATTTTTAATCGGGATTACTCTGGGAATATTTATCCATAAAGGGTTTAAATAATAAAAGAATAGTAAAATAAATAGTATGTCTACTGAAAAATCAATAATAATTTTTGAAAATTTTAAAATTCGTCGCCATTTTAATGAAAATGAAGAAAAATGGTATTTTTCTGTTATTGATATTATTGCGGTTTTAACTGAACAAGTTGATTACAAAAAAGCTAGAAAATATTGGAATAAGCTAAAAGAAAGGCTAAAACTAGAAGGAAGTCAGTCGGTGACAAATTGTCACCAACTGAAATTAATAGCATCTGACGGAAAAAAGTATCTAACTGATGTGGCAGATGTAGAAACTATTTTGCGTCTAGTACAGTCTGTGCCAAGTAAAAAAGCAGAACCGATAAAGCTTTGGCTGGCTAGAGTTGGCTATGAAAGAATGGAAGAAATAATAGATCCCGAAAAATCTATTAATCGCGCTAGGGAAAATTGGCAGAAGCATGGCAGAAGCCAGAAATGGATCCAACAAAGAATGATGGGGCAGGAGACTAGAAATAAATTAACTGATTACTGGAAAGATAACGATATTAAAGAAGGCCAAGAATTTGCAGTTTTAACAAATATTATCCATTCAGAGTGGAGCGGTTTGTCAGTTAAAGCGCATAAGGCTTTAAAAAATTTAAAATCACAAAATTTACGGGATCATATGAATGAAGCAGAATTAATTTTCACTGCCTTAGCTGAATTATCAACCAGGCAAATAGCAGAAAATATGGAAGCTAAAGGATTAAAAGAAAATAAAATATCAGCTAAACGAGGCGGAACAGTAGCGAAAAATGCCAGAAAAGAACTAGAAGGTAAAACTAAAAAAAGCGTAATCACAAAAGAAAATTTTTTAAAAAATAATAAAAATAAAGAACTTAGAGAATAAATTTATGCAAAAAACATTACAATAAATAGAACAAGAATTAGAGGAGTTTATTAAAAAATATAAATTAGAGAATGAATTAAGCGTTGCAATAGTAAAAGAGTGGGTTTTTAATGAAGAAGGAAGCCCTTTGAAGGCAGTGCATTAATTTCAGGATAAATTTATGAAATTGTTTGAAAATACTGGAGCCGATCTTAATGAAGTTTTGCAGATTACTAATGATGCTTGGAATTATTTTTCCCACAAAACACTTAACGGAAAATCTCCTTTTGAAATAGCGAACAATTAAGCTTAATAAGAGCATGAAGACAAATAAGATTAAGGCAGGGAGAATCTCGTTTTCGCCTTGCGGTACTACGGACGGCAAGCCTTTTACTAAAATTAAAAATAACAATAAATAATTATCATTATGTGGTATGTATACATTTTACAGTGTAGAGGCAAAAGTTTTTATACGGGAGTTACGACTGATTTAGAGAGGAGAGTAATAGAACACAACACCTCTACTTTAGGCGCTAAATATACCAAAGGTCGTCGTCCTGTGAAATTAGTATATTCAAGTTCACATCAAGATAAATCTATGGCATTAAAAGAAGAGTTTAGGATTAAGCAGTTGTCTAGGGTGGAGAAAATTAAAATAGTAAAAAAATAAAAATAATTTAATAAACAATCCTCCCATCTCCTGAATAATCGGGATTGGGCGGGTGCAAGCGAATCTATGGACATCATTGAACAAAAAATGGAGGATGTTAAACAAGGAGTAAAGAAAGGGTTAGTTAAGGGAGGGAAATTTACATTTTATATTGTAATAGTAGTTATTGTGTTAATATTGGCCTTTAATAGTTTAGGCACAGTCGGCGCGGGTGAGCGCGGTATATTATTACAATTCGGAGCGGTACAGGATAAAGTTTTTAATGAAGGACTTTATTTTAAAATTCCGTTTGTGCAGAGCGTGGTTAGGATAGATGTTAAAATGCAAAAAGATGAGGTTCCGGCAACAGCATCTTCAAAAGATCTTCAGGTGGTTACATCTAGAATCGCGCTTAACTACCATCTTGATCCAAAATCCGTAAATAAGGTTTGGCAGGAAGTTGGAAAAAGTTATAATACTAGAATTATTTCCCCCTCTATTCAGGAAGCGGTAAAAGCAACAACAGCAAAATTTACAGCTGAAGAGTTAATTACAAAGCGTGAAGAAGTAAAAGAAGAGATTAAGGCGAATTTATCCGAGCGACTTTTAGAAAATAGTATTGTTGTTGATGAATTTAATATTATTGATTTTGATTTTTCAAAGGCATTTAACGAAGCGATCGAACAAAAGGTTACAGCTGAACAGCTTAAATTAAAAGCAGCGCGTGATTTAGAGAGAATTGTTATAGAAAAAGAACAGGAGATAACTAGAGCGGAAGCAAAGGCCCAAGCTATTTTAATTGAAGCTCAAGCTTTACGAGCTAATGCGCAGGTTGTTGAGTTGCGTTGGATTGAAAAATGGGACGGCAAAACTCCGACTTATTGGGGGCAGGCTAGCCCGTTTATTGGGTTGAAACAATAACGCATAACACACAAAACATAGCACATAATGCATAATTATATATATTCGCAATTTAATGTAAGTGCGATAACTAAATAAAAAAAGCGCTAGCTAGTAGCGCTTAATTAAACTTAGTATTAAAGGTGCATTTGGATGCCAATTTTTATATTTACAATGTGGCATCTTTTAAAGATATTTTTTTCTTCTTTGCTTTTGTTGCTTTTGTTGTAGTTTTTTATTCCTTTTCTTTAGTTTTTTAGAACCGCCTTTTCTTTGACTCATTTTAACCTCCTCAAGATAAGATTATTAGAGTTTATATTAAAGCATTTATTTTGTCAATTTTTTAAAGATATTATATTATAATTGAGGTATGTTAAGAAAAAATCAAAAAAAAATAATATTGATAGAAATAAATAGTCCGAGTGGCTACTTAATTTGTGGTTTAAAGAATATTATCAAATAAAACACCCTTTGGGGTGTTTTTTTGTTTAGGTATTGACAGAAATTTTTTGATGTGTTAGTGTAATATATTAATAATTAAAATATTTAGTTCTTTTCATAAATTATTTACCAACTTAACCAATTTTCAGAAAGGAGAAACTGGACCATGTCTATATTATCTGTAGGAAAACATTCACTTGAAGACGCAAAAATAGTTGTGGTGGCCAAAAAATCTTTACATGAATTTAGTTTTTTACAGTTATTAGTAATTTTTTGGACAGGGTTTGTTAATTTTTTCAGTTTCTTCTGGATGTTGTTAAATTGGCAGACTTTTTTATCCATGACATGGAGATTTTTTGTCGCTGTATGCGACTGGAGAACCCATCTTCGGGTTATTACTGGTCGTCCCGCAATTGATGTGGTTTTTATCACAAATATGAGGGACAGGATTGACAGAAAGAAATTTTTGGGGCGATTCCGTCCTGAATGTGGGCATTTTAATGGACCTAGGTATTGGTTTCATGGAATATCCGGTCGCACTCGCGCCCTTGATGTAACAGCAAGAGAATTAATGAATCCTAAAATCCGCAAAGAAGCGAAAAAAAAGTTTCTTAATGCAGTTCAATGGGCAGGTGAGCATGGAGCAAAAGTAATTTTGCTCGCCGCGGGAACCAAACGACTTTTCGGGCGTGATGGCGCTGAATTAAAAGAGTTATTCCCTGATTTAATTTTTTCTATTGGGGATAATGGCACTGCTCTGCTTTTAAAATTCGAAACTCTTAGGGCCTTGCGTCAAGCAGATTTAAAGCCCGCAGATAGTAGAATCGCTGTTCTTGGTCCTTATGGATTACTAGGAGAGCAAATAGTTATAGCGCTTAAACAGGCTGGATACAAAGTTGTAGGAGCAGGAACAAATGACGCTATTAGAAGTTTGGCAAAAAAGCATAATATAGAAATATGTCATACTTTTAGCGACATGGATCAAGTTGATGCGGTTATAGCTTGTACTCATAGCGAGGCCATTTGTCTTAATGCTGATGCAGTAGAGTCGATTCGACATCCAAAAAAGAAGTTATTAGTTGTTGATGTTGCTGAGCCATCAAACTTTACTAAGGCGGAGTATGAAGAATGTAAAGATGTTGTTGTTCGCCAGGATGCAGGAAACGCTTATATGAAAGGATTAAAATATGTCATTGGAGCGCTTTCTTACAGGAGATTTCGCCTAACAAGAGCCGTGACGTTTGGTTGCTTTGCCGAAACTCTTGCGTTATTTTTGGAATTAAGACGTGGTAACGACATCAAAAAGGTTGATTGGTTTGCAATTAACGAAACAAACATGGCGATTGTTGAAAAGATGTTTAAGAAAGAGGGAATAGTGATTCCCTCACCAAGGTGTTTTGGTAAGTCAGTCAGATCATTTAATTTGTCTATTAACGGAGGGGAGGATTAAGAAATTCCCCTCCCTTATTTTTAATATAATGTAGTTTAAATAAAAAAATCAAAAGATCACGGAGGTATATGGCGATGAAGATGAATTATAAAGTAATTGTTGTTGGTTCAGGCCCTGGAGGAGCAACGGTTGCTCGAGAGCTTGCCAAACGTGGAAAAAAAGTATTGATTTTGGAAGCCGGTCCAGCAGTTCAAAAGCAAAAATTGGGGAATTTTTGGAAAACCGTAATTTTACCTGGTCGGTGGTATGATAACTACGCTGTTTTTTCAATGTCTCTTCAAGGCACGACTATTTATCATACTAAGAATACTGGCGGTACCAGCGTAGTAGCATGTGGTAATTTCGTGCGAAGCTTACAACTGGATTTTCAACGTTGCGGTATTGATTTGGAAGCGGATTTTGAAGAGGCTGAAAAAGAATTAAACGTTAAACCGTTAATGGACAGTAAAATTCTCCACGGCTCTCGAATTATTATGGAAGTCGCTCAAAATATGGGTCTGAAAATGGGACCAATGCCAAAGGCCGGTAATTACCAAACTTCTTGCAATGCCTGTGGTGATTGTGTTCTTGGTTGCCATCAAGGCGCGAAGTGGGACGCTCGCCAGTATTTAGATGAAGCTCAACTTTCAGGCGCAGAACTCATGACGCGCACCAAAGTGAAGAGAATTCGTCTTACTCAGGGCGGTGAGGTGCTAGGAGTTGAAACTAACAGAGGTTTCTTTGAAGGTAGTCGGGTTGTGGTGGCTGCGGGCGGACTAAATACGCCGGTGATTTTACAAAAATCCGGCATCAAAGCGGGTGATGGTTTATTTATTGATCCGTTCAACGCAACTTATGGAGTTGTAAATGATACAACTCAAGCAAGAGGAGTAAGTATGGCCGCAGTGGACGTGGAATATCACCAAGATGGTTTTTTACTTTCACCATTTTTGGATCATTGGTCGCAAATGACGTTGTTTCTGCCTAGGTGGTACATATTCCATGGTTTTCCTCAAAAAAGGACTCTTGGGATAATGTGCAAAATTACGGATGAGCGATCAGGTCTGGTTCACAGAAACGGCTTGATCAGTAAGCGCCTTACGCAGCAGGATAAAGATCGCCTTAAAGCCGGTGCCGAGTTGGCTAAAAAAATTCTTACAAAAGCCGGTGCTCGTGATATCATTGTAACTAAACATCCGAGAGGCGCTCATCCGGGCGGTACAGCAGCTGTCGGCGAAGTAGTGGATAGTGAACTGAAGGTCAAGGGCTGTGAAGGTCTTTATGTCTGTGATGCCAGTGTTTTTCCTGTTACGCCGGGACTGCCGCCTATCCTGACGATTGTAGCCATAGCTAAATGGTTAGGGAAAAGATTATAAAAATGAGGGTTGAAATCGTGTAAAAGCGAATTTCAACCCTTTTTCTTTTTTATTAAAAATGTTAAAATAATTATAATGAATATTTTTTCTATTTCAGGATTAATAATAGGAATAACCAGTGTCTTTCTGGGATTTTTTGTGTTATTAAAAAGCAAAGGTGATAGGGCAAAAAAAGTTTGGGCAATTTTTTGTTTTTCTGTTGCTGTCTGGGGTTTTGGTGGTTTAAAAATAAGTCTAATCACAGATCAGTTACAGGCTCTTTTTTGGTGGCGAATGACTTATATTGGAATTATTTTTATTCCTATTCTTTTTTATCAATTTGTACATCTATTCTTAGAGCTACAGAAAAGAAAAATACTTTATTTATTTTATTTTTTTGGATTACTCTTTTTAATATTAGAATGGACACCTTGGGCTTATTTATTTTTCGGTTTAAATAATATATCATTACTTTTTGATTCCTTATATTGGGTTTATCCACCCACTCCTTTATTTATTTATTTTATCTTATTTTGGTTTTTTATTATAATTTATAGTCATTTTGAATTATATAAGGCTCTTAAAAAATCTTCTGGATTAAAACAGATGCAAATTAAATATTTCTTTTTAGGTATGGTCATAGCATTTGCTGGGGGCAGTACTTGTTTTTTACCTTGTTTTGGTATTCAATTATACCCCGTTCTTAACATTGCTATTCCTTTATATGTAATTATTATTACTTATGCAATTCTTAAATACCGATTAATGGATATCAAGCTTATTACTACCCAAGTTTTTTCTACAGCTATAGTTTTGGTTACCTCAATAGAAACGTTTAATGCCTTCAATACAGGATCTCTGGAAAATTTTATAGTTAAAGTATCAATTTTTATTACGACTCTTATCTTCGCCACCCTCCTCATCCGTTCTGTCCTTAAAGAAGTGCGTCGTCGGGAAGAAATGGAAAAGCTGGCGTTTGAACTATCAAAGACAGGCAAGAAATTGCATAAAGCAAACAAGCAATTGAAAAAACTTGATGAAGCTAAGTCCGAATTTATTTCTATTGCTTCTCATCAATTACGCACACCGCTGACTGCCATTAAAGGTTATGGTTCAATGCTGTTAGAGGGGGACTTTGGAGAAATTAAAGAAGAAAAACAGCGCGACGCCATAAAAAAGATGTTTATCAGCAATGATCGGCTAATAACTTTAGTGGAAAATTTGCTAAATATTTCCCGCATTGAATCTGGTCGGCTTAAATTTGATTTTGAGCCAATGCAATTAGATGTTTTAGTAAAAGATACCTGTGACAATTTACAAAAAGTGGCTAAAGAAAGAGGACTGTATTTAAATTTTAAGACAATTGGCAAAATTCCAATAGTTAAGGCTGATGATGAAAAGATTAGGCAAGTGGTTATTAATTTTATTGATAATGCTATTAAATATACTAAGAAGGGCGGAATTGATGTTACCGTTTCATTAGCTAATGGCAAGGCAACTTGCTGTGTGCAGGATACTGGCATGGGAGTAAAAAAAGAAGTAAAATCTCAATTATTTAAGAAATTTTCCCGTGGTAAAGGCGCTTTTTTGGTTAATACTGAAGGAACTGGACTGGGATTATATGTCGCCCATATGATGATTGACGCACATCAAGGGGGAATTTGGGTTGAATCAGACGGAGATGGCAAGGGAAGCAAGTTCTGTTTTGATTTGCCGATAGGTAAACTTAACGCAACTTGACATATAGTTTAAAGTTATATATGATATATATTAGTAATATACTAAATATAAAAATATGACTAGTCAGGTAATTTTTAAAATTGATTCAAAGCTAAAAGAGCAGGCTATGAAAAAAGCTCAAAATGCAGGTTTGCCTTTTGCTTCTATATTAAAATTCGCTACCAAAGCTTTTGTTAGCGGGCAGTTGGAAGTTGGTTTAGTGGGTATGGAAAAGTTAAATAAAGCAACAAGTCAGGAAATAAAAAGCGCTTTACAGGATATAAAAAAGAAAAGAAATCTTTCACCTCGTTTAAAAAACACAAAGCAGGTAATGCAATTTTTAAGTAGTTAGCGCATGGAAATTATATTCCATAAAAATTTTAAGAAAAAATTTAAAAAATTGCCATTAAAAATTCAGCAACAGTTTTACAAGAGGATAGAGTTATTTTTACAAAATAAATTTAATAAAGTTCTTAATAATCATGCAGTCGGACGAGTTTTTCCTAATTGCCACAGTATTAATATTTCTGGCGATTATCGCGCAATTTTTTATAATCAAGAAGATAGAGTAGTTTTCATAATTATTGGCACGCATTCAGATTTATATTCATAACTATTTTGTATAATATGAAATTTTATAAAACATTAAAAAAAGAATTACTCAAAGATAAAAAAATTCGCAATGCCTATGATGCGTTAGGGCCGGAATATGCGTTAGATTTGAATGATTATTGAAAAGCGTATTAAGCAAGGGTTTACCCAGTCGGAACTAGCTAAAAAAGCAGGCACTAAACAGTCAGCTATTTCTCGGCTGGAGCGTGGCATCTATAATTCCACACTCGCATTTCTTTAGAAAATTGCTGACGCGCTTGGATTAAAATTGCGCATTTCGTTTTTTAAGTTATAATTATATGTCAGGAGAGCAAAAAACAATTTTAATTGTAGAGGATGAAGAAACATTATTACAGATGTATCAAATTAAATTTGAATCTTCTGGTTTTAATTTTTTAGGAGTTACTACCGGCGAGGCCGGTCTTAATGTTGTTAAGGATCAGAAACCAAATATAATTTTAGTAGATTTAATTTTAAAAAATAAGGCAGAAGGAGGGTATCTTGACGGTTTTACTGTAATTGCTAAACTTAAAAAGAATCTGGATTTAAAGAGTATTCCGATTTATGCTTTAAGTAATTTAAATCAGGATTCAGATATTCAAAAAGCTAAAAAGGCGGGAGCTGACGGATATTTAGTTAAATCTGATGCAACTCCGCGCGAACTAGTTGACAGTGTAAATAAAATTTTAGCAGGAGAAAAAGTAGGGATTAAGTTGTAACATAGCTGAATCCTTAGTAATTACAAAATAATTTGTTTTTTGTCATCTTGAACGGAGCGAAGCGGAGTGAAATCTGCCTGCTCGCCTCGCTATAGCTCTGGCGAAGCGGGCCGGCAAGGCAGGGATCTATAATAATTAATGAGATTAATAAAATATTATATCCGCCAGCTGGCGGATTCTCCCTCAATATCCATTGAAGTCGAAATGACAAAAAGAATAAAACCTATGATAAAAATAGATAAAGAAAAGTGCATTGGCTGTGGCTCATGCGAAGCCGTTTGCCCAAAAGTTTTTAAATTAAATGAAGAAACATTTAAATCAGAAGCTATAGATGCTGATAATGATGATTGTGTACAAGAGGCAATTGACATTTGTCCAACACAGGCAATTACTAACGAGTAACATTTGACAATTAATTTGACAATTAACCTCATTCTCACCATGTGAGGATAGGTAAATATCTGACACTTAACTTTAATAAAATGTTAGGAGGAGTAAAGTATTTATGTCCATGCTTGTCGATGGGCATTTTTAATATGAACAAATTTAAGATAATAAAACAATCTAAAATTTCTAAAGCCAGAATTGGCGTTGTAAATACTGAACACGGAAAAATTCAGACGCCGTTTTTTATGCCAGATGCGACTCGAGCGGCTGTGAAGAGCTTAAATAATATTGATTTAGAACAATTAGGATTACAGTCAATGGTATGTAACACTTATCATTTGTATTTGCAACCGGAAATATCAGTAATTAAAAAAGCCAAAGGAATACATAGTTTTATGAACTGGGACAAGCCACTTTTATCTGATAGTGGTGGTTTTCAGGTTTATTCTTTAGTTCATAAACATAGGAGCATGGCCCGCCTTCGTTCCAACTGCGTTGAAACTACGGCGAGGCAAGGGAAAATTACTGATAAAGAGGTTATTTTTAAATCTCCGCTTAATGGGGCATTACATAAGTTAACTCCAGAAAAATCTATTCAAATTCAATTTACACTAGGGACAGATATGATTGTTTGTCTTGATGATTGCCCGCCACACAATATTGATAATATCCAAATGGAAAAGTCAGTCGAGCGAACAATTGCTTGGGCAAAAAGATGCAAACAAGAATATAACAAGCAATGCCAAAAAAATAATCGTCAACCGTTACTTTTTGGCGTTATTCAAGGTGGGACTGATTTGGCCATGCGAAAAAAGTGTGCTGAAGGATTATTAGAAATTGGATTCCATGGTTATGGTTTTGGCGCTCGACCAATTGACACTGACGGAAGATTTTTAGATAAAGTTTTAGATTATACAGCTGATTTGATTCCAAAAAAAAATTTGCGTTTTGGTTTAGGAATTGGTTTGCCAGAAGATATTGTTCGTTGCGCGCAAATGGGTTGGGATATGTTTGATTGTGTAATTCCAACAAGGGAGGGGAGACATGGAAGACTCTTCTGCTGGAAGAGAAATAACAAAAAACAAATAACAAAAAACAAAGACCTGCCTGCCTGCAAGGCAGGAATTTTAAATCTCAAATCTCAAAATTCAAAGAAGTTCTATAAAACTTTAAATATAAATAACGCGAAGTTTAAGAAGGATTTATCGCCGATTAATAAAGATTCTAAGTTGCCAGAATTACGAGAATATTCTAAGGCATATTTGCATCATCTGCTAAAAACTAATGAATCACTTGGTTATCGGTTAGCTAGTTTAAATAATTTGGAATTTTATCTTAATTTAATGAGAAAGATTAGAGAAGAAATAAAAGCGGGAAGGTTATAAACTTGCCTTAATTTTAAAAATAATTAATACTGTTAATTATATTGTTCATTTTAAAAAAGGAGGAATAGTTCATTGAACACAGAAAAAAAATACGACATTTATTTTACTTGCGCTATGACTGAACAAACAAAGAATGTCAGACGGAGAAATGTTAATTTTGGCTTAAGGTTACATACTTTATGTGAAGAATTGGGATATAATATTTTTGATCCGGAAAAAATGGACGTAGATGGAAATTTTCCTGAAGATGAAATTTTTGACGAAGACAGAAAAATTCTTGAAAAATGTGGATTAGTAGTTGCATTTTTAGACAAGCCATCTTGCGGAGCTGGGGGAGAAATAACCATCTGTCATTATTTTGAAATTCCTGTAATATTGATCTCAAGAAATCTAAAACAGCTTTCGCCCTTTGTTACTACTAATAAACAAGTGAAAGAAAGGATCACATTCACTGACATAGAAAGTATAATGAGTAAATTAAGAAAGTTAATACCTGTCTACATGAATGGGCATGGGTAAATGTTGTAAAAAAGTATAATTCGCTGTTTGAAGAAAACGGCGGATTTTTTTTGACATTTTATTGCATTTTAGTTAAAGTAATGAATAGATATGACTAAAAAACAGATACCTGCCTCCGCTAAACCTGCCTGCTCGCCTCGCTATAGCTCTGGCGAAGCGGGCCGGCAAGGCAGGGCTACGGCAAGGCAAAGCAAAAATAAACCCAAATCAAACAATCCTTTTCCATCCATAGAAGAGGAGGTTTTGAATTTTTGGGATAAGAATAAAATATTTGAAAAATCCGTAGAACGTGATGCTCCGCAAGGCGATTACGTTTTTTATGATGGACCGCCGTTTGCGACGGGGACGCCTCATTATGGCCATATTGTCGCCAATTTAATGAAAGATGTGGTGCCGCGTTATTGGACCATGCAGGGCTATAAAGTGGAACGCAAATGGGGTTGGGATTGTCATGGACTGCCAATTGAAAATATTGTAGAAAAAGAATTGGGTTTTAAATCTAAAAAAGATATTGAAGAATTAGGGATAGAGAAATTTAATGAAACTTGTCGTTCTAAAGTTTTAACCTATGTTGATGAGTGGGAAAAAATTATTAGACGTCTTGGCCGTTGGGCTGATATGAAAAATTCTTACAAGACTATGGACAAGGATTATATGGAAAGTGTTTGGTATGTTTTTAAAGAATTGTATGATAAGGGTTTAGTTTATGAAGGATATAAGTCTATGCACATTTGTCCTCGTTGTGAAACTACACTTTCACAAATGGAAGTTTCGGAAGGATATAAAGATGTTAAAGATTTGTCAGTAACGGTTAAATTTGAGCTAGACCCCACAAATCTACAAATCGGCTACAAATTTACAAATACGGATAAAGTGTATGTATTAGCTTGGACAACCACTCCGTGGACGTTAATAGGGAATGTAGCGTTAGCAGTGGGTGAAGATATTGATTATGTATTAGTTGAAATTTTAGATTCAGGTGATGATAAAACAATAAAAAAAGGTGAAAAGTATATTTTTAGCCAAAATTTTTTTCAAGGCAAAGGAGCATATCCAATAAAAGAAAATATTTATAAATTTAATTGCGCTAACAAACAAGATGTTTTTTATAATTTACAAATTAAGATATTAAAAAATAATCTAAAAGCAAGTTTATTAGAGAAGAAAAAATATAAACCACTTTTTGATTATTACTATAAAAATAAAAAATTAGAAAATCACAAAAATGGTTGGAAAATTTACGTGGCAGACTTTGTAAATACCGAAGAAGGAACTGGAGTAGTACATATTGCGCCAGCTTTTGGTGAGGATGATATGAATTTAGGTCAACAGGAAAATTTGCCGTTTATTCAGCACATTGAAATGAACGGAAAAATTAAAAATGAAGCAAAAGATTTTGCTGGGTTAGATGTAAAACCAATTGATGATCCGCAGGCAACTGATGTAGCTATTATCAAGTATTTAGCAAAAAAGAATTTATTGCTTACTAAAGAACAATATGAACATAGCTACCCGCATTGTTGGCGTTGTGAAACTCCGTTGTTAAATTACGCAACTTCTTCTTGGTTTGTAAAAGTGACAGATGTAAAAGATAAAACAATCAAGTTAGCCAAAGATATAAATTGGACACCAAAGCATATTAAAGCCGGTCGGTTTGGGCAATGGCTGGAAGGCGCGCGTGATTGGTCAATTTCTCGGCAAAGATTTTGGGCAAGTGTAATTCCCATCTGGCAATGCGACAGCAACCCCGTAGGAACAGGGCATTGCCCTGCTCAGGTGATTGGTAGCGTAGCAGAACTAGAAAAACTAAGCGGTGAAAAAATAGATGATTTGCACAAGCATGTAGTAGATAAAATAACTTGGCCATGTAAATGCGGCGGGACAATGACACGCATTCCGGACGTTTTAGACTGCTGGTTTGAGTCCGGCTCCATGCCGTACGCGCAGATGCATTATCCTTTTGAAAATGAGCAGAAATTTGAAAATAATTTCCCCGCTGAGTTTATTGCCGAAGGCACTGACCAAACCCGCGCCTGGTTTTATTATCTACATGTAATTGCGACTGCAATAAAAAACAAGCCGGCTTTTAAAAACGTTATTGTAAATGGTATTGTAGTTGCTGAAGACGGTAAAAAAATGAGTAAGCGTCTGCAAAATTATCCGGACCCGATGGAGATAATGGAAAAGCACGGCGCGGACAAATTACGTTATTATTTTTGTTCGGCGCCTGTTATGAAGGCGGAGAATTTAAGTTTTTCCGAAAGAGAATTGGTTGAACAAACAAAATTTTTTAATGTTTTATTAAATGTTTTGACTTTTTATAAAATGTTCGCGGGTGATTTAAAAGTAGAAGATTTAGAGCAAGATGACTTGGTAAACGTTTTAGACAAATGGATAATTTCACGACTGGAAGAAACAAAAAAAGTAATAACTGAAAAAATGAATAATTATGACTTGCACGCGATTCGTGAAATTCCTATTTTTATAGATGATTTATCAACTTGGTATGTGCGTCGTTCTCGTGATCGTTTTAAAGGTGAAAATCAAGAAGATAAAATGCGGGCATTAAAAATTTTACGTCGAACCTTATATCACTTAGCGCGTATGATGGCGCCGTTCATGCCTTTTACAGCTGAACATATCTATCAAGAGTTAGGGGCTGATGTTGAGTCAGTGCATTTGAAAGAATGGCCAAAAGTTAAAAATGAGTGGATTGATAAAAAGAATCTAGAAGAAATGGAGCAAGTGCGTAAAGTGGCAGAGTTAGGATTAGCACAAAGAGATAAAAAAAATATTAAAGTTAAGCAACCGTTAAGTGCTATTACCATTAAAAACTATGAACTAAGAAAAAGATATGAAGATTTAGTTAAAGATGAATTAAATGTTAAAAATATTCATACTAAAAAAGGTGATGGGGAATTAGCAGTAGAGCTAGACACAAAAATTACTCCAGAATTGAAAATAGAAGGCATTAAGCGCGAGTTAGTGCGAGCGATTAATAATGCGCGTAAAAATGCTGGCATGACCATTCAAGATCGGGCAATAGTTTATTATCAGACAGATTCTAAAGATATTAAAGAAGCTTTTGCTAAATTTAGTGAAGATATTAAAAAGGATACTCTTAGCGATGATATTCAGAATGGGAATGGTGATGCTGTAAAAATTAATAGCGAAGAAGTGGAGTTGAGAGTAGAAAAAAAATAATCATATTAATCATATCAATCTTTTGCTAATTTTTTTGCAAAGATTTATCTGCCTACGCCGAAGCTACGGCAAGACAAGTAAGATTTATAAGATGCAGAAGCCATACAACAAAAACAAAATAGGTAAGTTTATAGGATGGGGTGGTGAACACCTCGTTTTTGCTTATGGCGCTAATAGTGTAATAAAATTTTCCCTCCATGTCTGGTTAAGTGGTCAAAGCGCGGTAGAAAAGTTGAAAAAAGATTATGAATTAGGACAGAAGTATTTTGGGCAATATATTTTACCAACAGATATTTTAACTTGGAAAAATAGTAGGAAGGTCGTGGAAATTCAAGAAAAAATAGAGTGTAGATTTTTAGAAAAAAAAGACCTAAAAGATCATTTGATTAAAAAACAGTTTGATGATATTATACAACGATATCAAAAAATGGAGCAGGAAACAGGATTATTGTTCGATCTATTCGGCAGAGAGGGCTTATTGGGCTTACGACCGAATAAAATTAGTAATATTTTAGTAACACCAAGTAACAATTTGATTTTAATAGATTTTACGATTTTAGAATTAAAACCCTTGATTAGGGAAATACCATTGTGGTTAATTGTGCAATGGGCGAAAAGGAGACAGCGGAGATTATTAGAACGTTTTAGAAATGCAAAATAATAAGCTTAAAAAATAAAAAGAAATTTGTTGCATAGAAATTAGAAAATCGTAATACCTGCCTGCCGGCAGGCAGGGAAAATAGAAATTGGAAATTAGAAAAAACTTCCAACTTTCTATTTTCCAATTTCTATTACTAATTTCGAATTTCTAAACAACTATTTTCTAAATTTATGACTATAAAACAAATATATAAATTAGCAATTGATCTTGGGGTTAAAAATGATCTAAGAGGAGTAGTGAGTGTAAAAAAATATTTAGAACGCGCTAAAAAGAAATATGATAAATTATCAGAGGAAGAAAAAGAAGAATTTGATACAGAAAAATTAATTAACCCTTATTCTGACGCTAGAATTTTGCATGAGTCAACCCGCCTTCGCCAAGGCTCCGGCGAGGCGAAGAAGGTAAAAAAGATTTTAGCTGGCATTGACATGGAAGTGGGTGAGTTATTATTAGCAGACAAAATGGGCGACATTGATTTAGTTTTTGCTCATCATCCTGAAGGGGGTAGCTTATGCTGACTTGCATGATGTAATGGACTTGCAAGCAGAAGTTTTAGCAAAATACGGAGTGCCAATTAATATTGCAGAAAGTATCTTAAAGCCAAGAATCAGTGAAGTCAGCCGTGGAGTTGCGCTAATAAACCATCAACGTTCAGTAGATGCGGCTAAACTTTTGAATATGGGATTTATGTGTGTGCATACGCCTTGTGATAATATGGCAGCGAAATTTATTGTAAAATTATTAAATAAGAAAAAGCCAGAAATTGTTGGCGAAGTTTTATCTATGCTAAAAGAAATTCCGGAATTTAAAGAAGCAATAAAACGCAAAGCTGGACCAACTCTTTTTACTGGTTCTCCAGAAAATATGGCAGGGAAAATTGTAGTAACGGAATTTACCGGTGGCACTTCAGGGGCAAAAGAAATTTATGAAAAAATGGCGCAAGCTGGCATTGGCACAATTATTGGTATGCACATGAAAGAAGAACACCGCAAAGAAGCAGAAAAATATCATCTGAATGTGGTAATAGCCGGACATATGGCGTCAGATTCATTAGGGGTTAATTTATTTTTAGATGAAGTAGAAAAGAAAGGTGTTAAAGTAGTGCCGACGTCGGGTTTGATAAGGATTAAAAGGAAGTAAATATATCATGTTTATGTTATAGAGACGTCCCGCTGGGGCGTCTTTTCTGTGTAGTCATTCTTGCAAGAGCAGAGGATAAAAAAGAGTCTGTGGGGTTTCTGGATTCCCGCTTTCGCGGGAATGACAATAAAGTTTGATTTTTTAGGGTAAAATTGGTAAGCTACAGATAGTTAAAATTAAGGATATATTTGATTCTACTAGTAAAAATAGAATAAAAAAATAGCTAATTTTTTTAGAACTTACGACTTAGAACTTAAGACTGAAATTATGATCGCATTTTTACAGGGAAAAATTATTAATAAAGGGCAGGGTTTTGTGATATTACAAGCTGATAACATTGGTTATCAGGTTTTTGTTAATGCTAAAATATTAGTAGATATACAGATTGGGCAAGAAGTGGAATTTTATACTCATCACAATATAAAAGAAGACGCGCAGGATTTATATGGTTTTAAGAATTTTAGCGAACTGGAATTTTTTAAACTGCTTATTTCTGTTTCCGGTGTTGGGCCAAAATCAGCCTTAGGAGTATTAGCAATGGCATCAGCTGAAGAAATAAAACAATCTATCGCGCAAGGTGATCCGTCGCTGTTAAATAAAGTATCTGGTATTGGAGCTAAAACAGCCGAACGAATTGTGTTAGAATTAAGGAATAAGGTTGATGCATTAATGTCAGTTGACAGCAACGCGTTGACCAACACAATGTCCATTAGTGGTGATGAAATAGACGCTTTAATTACGCTTGGCTATAATGTACAGCAAGCAAGAGAAGCTTTAAAAAGTGTGGGTCCAGAAATTATAGATAGCGGAGAGAGAATACGGGTAGCATTGCGGGGGATGGGGAATAGATAAAATTGTTAAATTGTTTTATTGTTAAATAAATTTACACGAATTAATTTTAAATATGAGCCAATCATTTTTACAATCAGGGGATTGGGAAAAATTTCAGCAAAGTGTTGGGCATCAGACATTTCGAATTGATGATGTGCTTTTAATTAAAAAAAGTTTGCCGTTGGACAAAAATTATTTATACGCGCCAGCCGTAAGTCTTAAGTCGGAAGACGTAAATAATATTTTTAGTAAGATTAAAGATGTGGCGAAAGAAAATAATTGTATATTTTTACGCATTGAGCCATCCTCTGACTTACGACTTAAGTCTTACGACTTAAGGCAGGTTGAAGATACGCAACCATCCAAAACTATCATCTTAGATTTAAGTAAATCAGAAGATGAGCTACTCGCTAACATGCACCAAAAAACTAGATATAATATTCGGCTAGCAGAGAAGAAGGGTGTTAAAATTACTGAATCGCATGACATTGAAAAATTTTGGAATTTAATGAAAGAAACAACTGAACGAGATAAGTTTAAGTCGCATAACAGGGAATATTATGAAAAGATGTTGACCCCTCCTAGCCCCCCCTTAGTAAGGGTGGGGAATAAAAGAGGTGAGTTGCAGATTAAGTTATATATCGCCGAATACGAAGGGAAAGTTTTGACAGCGGGAATTTTTGTATTTTATAATGACACAGCGACCTATCTGCACGGAGCGTCCACCCATGAAAATAAAAATGTAATGGCGCCGTATTTATTGCATTGGGAAATGATTAAATTTGCCAAGAAAGAAGGATATAAATATTATGATTTTTATGGCGTTGATGAACAGAAGTGGCCGGGAGTTACTAGGTTTAAAAAAGGATTTGGAGGGGAAGAAATTAATTATCTAGGAACATTTGATGTTGTGTTTAATAAAGTTTGGTATGCGATATATAAATTAGTTCGCGCTGTAAAAAGAATTTTTTAGATCTATAAAAAAAATTGTTTAATTGTTAAATTGTTATAAACTATTTAACAATTAAACAATTTAACAATAAAACAATGGAAAAATTATTTTATATAATAAAAAGATTGATTCCCGCAAAACTTTTCAAGAAATTTCAACCAACTTATCATCTCGTCTTTGCTTGGATGGCTGCTTTTTGTTATCGGCATCCCAGCGAGAAATTAATTATTATTGGTGTAACTGGCACTACCGGTAAGTCAACCAGCGTGCATTTAATCGCCAAGGTGTTAGAGAGCGTCGGATACAAAGTGGGGTATACTTCTACGGCTATGTTTAAGGTGGCAGAAAAAGAATGGATGAATAATAAGAAGATGACGATGTTAGGGCGATTTTTTACGCAAAGCATGTTAGCTAAAATGGTTAAAGCCGGTTGCCAGTATGCGATTATAGAAACAACTTCACAAGGTATTGAACAATTTCGTCATCGATTTATTAATTATGATGTTGTTTTAATTACAGGATTATATCCAGAACATATTGAGGCGCACGGTAGTTTTGCTAAATATAAAGAAGCTAAAGGAAAATTATTTGAGCATTTAAGCGCGTGTAAAACAAAATATATAAACAACA
Source organism: uncultured Gammaproteobacteria bacterium (assembly GCA_964413295.1). Taxonomy (GTDB): domain Bacteria; phylum Patescibacteriota; class Patescibacteriia; order Patescibacteriales; family XYC2-FULL-47-12; genus CAYPRN01. The sequence goes on from CAYPRN010000008.1 coordinate 23,527, forward strand.
TCAAGCAAGTGCAGGTAATTAAGAGCGAGATTAAAAAAATTCATTTAGAGCGAGTTAAAAAAATTATTATTGCCAATGCCGACGATGAACAGGCGCAATATTTTTTAAACTTTAAGGCAGATGAAAAAGTAACCTTTCAACGTACAGGCATTAATGTAGAAAATAAAAAATATATAATTTCCCAACGTATTCTTAATAAAGGCGGGATTGAATTTACTATTAATGATATTAATTTTAAATTACAGTTGATGGGCGCTTTTAATTTATATAATGCTTTAACAGCTGTTAGCATTGGCTTGTCACAAGGTTTAAGCTTGCAGCAGATAAAAATAGGGTTGGAAAGTATTAAAGGTGTGCCAGGAAGATTTGAACGAATAAATGAAGGCCAGCAGTTTTCAGTAATAGTTGATTATGCCTTTGAACCTAATGCTGTAAAGAGGTTATATGAGACACTTGAAGCTGTGCCGCACCAAAAGATTATTCATGTCTTAGGTTCAGCTGGCGGTGGCCGCGATATATCACGCCGTCCGATTTTAGGCAAGATTGCCGGCGAAAAAGCTGACATTGTCATCGTAACTAACGAAGATCCATACGATGATGATCCGGAAATTATTATTGCTCAAGTGGCAAATGGCGCGGAAAAAGGCTCCGCTCAAGGCGGACAAGAGAAGAAAATAAATGAAAATTTATTTAAAATTTTAGATCGGCGGGAAGCGATTAAAAAAGCCCTGCGATTAGCAGAGGCAGGGGATATTGTTTTAATAACCGGAAAGGGCTGTGAACAAGCCATTTGTATTGATGGTGGTAAAACGATTCCATGGGATGATCGGAAAGTTGTCAGGGAAGAGTTACGAAGTATGAAGTAAAAAATATGAAGCATGAAGTAAGAAGTATGAAATAAAGATAAGGATTATAAGAGAACAGAGAAGGGGTGTAATTGTGAGATTATAGAAGGCAAACCTTGCCATTACCATAGTCTTTCTCTTTATCCCTTGATAGTGCGCGCAACCAATGGATGGATTAGTCGACATAGCGGATTAGCTCAACGTTGTAAAGGGTATCAGTGGTCTACAACAGAAGATGGTATTGACTTTTTTAAATGCATAGCTGTTTATAAGGTTAGTAGGCAACAATGAAATTTAATTTTATGTATCCTGTAGTTCACAGACTAAAAGCGTGTTCACGAAAAGAACACGCTTTATATTTTTGTTTTGCTAATTTTTTTGGATATTATATTTAATAAGTGGATATAAAATAAATATTTCGATATTTTTTTAATAATATAATTATCAACATAGCTATATACTAAAATATAGTTTTATGTTATACTGTGTATAAGACTGAACTCATATAGAGTTTTCATAAATTCCCCCTAAAAACAGAGCGTGAATTAATC
>CAYPRN010000009.1:0-7247 GCA_964413295.1 uncultured Gammaproteobacteria bacterium
ATTTTATATAAAAACGTTCCTTACTTTTAATCTTATGCTCAAAATTTGCCAAAGTCCCTAACCCAGTACTAAAATGTTTCATCGCGTCATAAGCATTTTCTGCTTTACCAGCTATTAAAAACACTACTCTTGCTTTGTGTTCTTTATTTTTCCATTCCCCTGCATTCTCTTGAAAGTGCGAGAAAGAAGCTTCAAAATCTAAATCAAACATGGCAATAAGCTCCGGATATGATAATTTTTCAAATCCAGCTAAAATAAAAAGGTTCTTTTCATCCTCTATATTTCCCAATTTTTTTTGAATTTCTGGATCCCATAAATTTATCTTTTTAGGACTATCTGGCGCGCTTCCTTCTTTTTTTATTAATTCTGAAATATCAATAACAAACGCTTTACTTTCATAATTAACTCTTTCTTTTAAAAAAATATCAGATTGTTCACATAAACTACCGGCAATTTCAACAGAATCAATTTTATTATAAATATCCACAAAACTTATCAAAGAAACTGATCTTTCTCCTCTAGTTCGAAGAAATGATTTGTAAAATAACTCCTTCGTTTTTTCCTCTTGAGATGAACGATTTAATTTTTCCAATTCAATAATTTGATCTTTTTCAAAATATTTAATTTTTTCTTGTATTAGGTTGTTAATATCCTCTTTGTAAAACTCCGACTTTTCTAAAATTTCCGCAAGTTTTGGTATATCTAATACGATTCACTGTTTTTCTTCTCTCATCTGTTCAAGTTTATTAATAATATCTTTTGAATCAAAATCAAAAACTGAACCCTCTCTTTTATTTTCAAAATTTAAATTAGGATTTTCTTGTTTTATCATAAATCTATATTTTTTTTATATATTTTATACACAGTAATAGCAAAAAAAGGAGTTATCAAGCAGAATAAATATTCTTCAATCGGCAAACCAAATATTCTTATGCCAATTAACCCATTGCCAGGAAACGTCCAATGCCCCCTCCATGTGGCAAAATAATCCCACAAAATTCCTATTATTGCTATAGTTAAAAGCCACAGTAATAATTCAGCCTTTCTTTTTTCTGAAGTATTATGAATTTTAAATTTCCACCTTAAAAAAATTGTTACTATAAAAAAACCTGCTAATACTCCGATATATTCCATATTTTTTATTTTAAATCAATAATTATTTTCATAACTTTCAACTTTATGACTTTTCAACTTTCGACTAATTAAGCTGTAAACGCCCCTAACCTTTCTTTTTCCATTTCTTCCCACCTATCGTTTTCCCATTTATACGCTTTAAAAATATTAGAAAATTCATCCTCGCTGTAAATGTATTCCACGGTTGTGTCAGAACCAATCCGACGAGAACCGATTGTTTTTTTATCCAAGACTATCGGCTTAGTAATATATTCTAATTTCATTCTACCAAGCGGTCCCTCAAATATAATGAATTCAACACTACTATTTGGTGCATCATCTAATTCTTCCTTACCCTCTTCCTCAACTTCAAATTGATCTTTTACCATGTCTTTTGTATCTTCCCATTTTTCTTTAGTCATATTTTATCGCATAACACATAACTCAAAACGCATAACATAATTAATAAACAGACTGCGCTATGTGTTATGAGTTATGCGTTATGTGAAATTAATAATACACACTCTTCGTCTCTAAATCCCTCTTCCGATTATCTGCTACTTTAGCGTCAATTTTACCTTCAGCTAATAAGTTATCAATCGCCTTGTTCATGGTAATCATACCAGTACTGGCATTTGTCTGGATAGTAGAAATAATTTGTTCTAAATGATTTTGTCTAATTAAATTAGCGACCGCATTATTATTAATTAAAATTTCCCGGGCAACAATACGTCCGCCCTCAATTGCCGGCAAAAGTTCCTGGGAAATAACCGCGCGCAGATTTGAAGCTAATTGATTTAAAACTTGCTGTTTTTTATCAGACGGATATAAATCTACAATACGTTGAATAGTTTCTGGAGCATTAGAAGTATGTAAAGTAGAAAGTACTAAATGACCTGTTTCAGCCGCGGTAATAGCCGCGGAAACAGTGTCTGGATCGCGCATTTCGCCAACCATAATTACATTAGGGTCTTGGCGTAAGGTTGATCTTAAGGCACCAGAAAAAGATTTAGTGTCTATACCTAACTCCCGTTGTTCAATTACACTTTGCTGTTCTTTAAATAAAAATTCAATCGGATCTTCAATAGTAATAATATGAGCTTTACGCTCTTTATTAATAATATTAATCATGGCGGCTAAAGTTGAACTTTTACCACTGCCAGAAGGACCAACTACTAGTACAAATCCGTCTTTCAAGTGAGTTAAATTATATAATGTTTCAGTAAAATTAAGTTGATCAGGACTAGGGACTTCACTAGGAATTAAACGAGCAGTCATGCCGATTCTTCCTTCCTGCATATGAATATTAATTCTAAATCTATTTTCAAAAACTTCATAAGCGAAATCATAGTCCTTGTCTTCTATAAACCTCTTTTTTTGTTCTTCAGTAATCAACCCAAAAACTGCTTCTTCCAGCTTTTTATGATCTAACACTTCTTCTTCTATTCTGATTAATTGTTCATCAATACGAATAGCTGGTTTTGATCCGCCTACTAAATGCAGGTCAGCTGACCCTTTTTCAATAGCTATTTTAAAATAATTTTGTATATCCATATGTTCAAGTTAATTTTTGTATACTTGTTAGCATCACATCTATTATATCACACCATTCTTTTTTTCATATCTTGACAAAAATTACTTTTTCTGAAAAACTTTATAAACTATTAAACCAAAAATAGCGCCGAAAACATCAAATAATAAATCATAATAACTCACTCCCCTACCCGTAATAAATCCCTGATGCCATTCGTCGGTAATTCCGTAAAAGTAAGTAAATAATACAGCAATAATAGCGATGTGACGGAATTTTAACTTTTTATATTCAACCAAAAAATTAATTATCAAATATGATAAAATGCCAAACAAAAGTAAGTGCATGCTTTTATCATAAAGATACTCCCAGATAGCTCTTTGTCTATTTGGGTCATCATAGGGTACAGGGATGTTAGATGAAATAAAAATAATCCCTAGCCAAAAAAATATTGATAATGATTTTAAAATTTTTACCATAATTATCTGTATTAATCCGTTTAATCTGTGTTCTATAAAATAATGGCACACGGATTGAACTGATTAAATAGATTTACACGAATTAAATATTAATATTATTTACCAAAAAATTAATCTTTTTATAATCTTCCAATATAAATTAAAAATTGGATTAATCAATCTTAACTTAATATCATCAATCTCCTGATACCAAATTTTTCCAGTTATTAAATGGATAATTTGTTTATCTTTTACTTTCCGCAAACGCTGTGTTTTTCTTCTAGCTTTAAATAAATATATCCATTTTGCCGGATTTAAAAAATAGAACCACACTTTTATTTTTTCTTTAATCCAACCTGTTTTTAAAGAAAAAAGAATTAAACCCAGCTCCATTATAATAAATGCGGGCAAAATTAAGATTAAAGTTAAAAGGTGATAATTTTTTAATATCACAATAATGCGATTTCTGTCCATCCAATAATACTTCTTAGTAGAGCGTAAAAAATCATACTTATTATACATAACAGCATTTGACGCTAATACACATCTGTATCCTGCTAACCAAATTCGCCAGCCCCAATCCTGATCTTCATTATACATCCACAACTCTTCGTCCAATAAACCTATTTTATCTAATATTTCTTTTTTAATTAAAAATGAACTACCAGAGGGATAAAAAATATCTCTAACCTTTAAATTTTTTTCATCAAACTTTTTTTTATACCCAGCACAATAGCCAAAACCTAAAAAATGAGTTGAGTTGCCTAAACTGCTTATTTTTTCTTTATCCGACCAAAGCATCATTCTCGCCTGAACTGCGCCGATTTTGTCATCTTTATTTGCGGTTTCAATCATATTTTTCAAGCAATCCGACTTTAAAATAGTGTGGATATTAAAAATTACTAAATAATCAAAATCATATTTTAACGCTGCTCGAATAGAATCATTACATCCTTTAGCATAGCCGTCGTTATTTTTATTTCTAATAATTTCCACTTGCGGTAATTTCTTTTTTAAATAAGCAAAGCTCTCTTCACTGGTTTCATTATCAGTAATAAAAATTCGGGACTGGCCATGCCAATCCTGTTTATTAATACTATCAATGCAATCATCTAGATATTTTTTTGCGTAATCACCCCAGTTGGGACTGATGATTATAGCAACTTTTTGCATAGTTATTTTTTTAAAGCAATTTCTTTAACAATTTTAGTTATCTCGCTCTCTGTTTTAGCTAATCGAATACGTAAACGGAATATAAAGTAAAATAGCATTACCACGCCTAAGTATAAGAGCACGTCAATTCCGGAGGCAGTAAACCCAAGCTGGCGGACTAATAAATCAATTTGTTTTAAAAACACAATTGCCAACGCGGCTAAAATCCAAAAAACAAGCCAAAAAGAAAATTCGCTTTGATTAATTTGTTTTTGTTTTTTTTGCAAGTATAGCCTGATTAAAAAATATATAATTACTATCAGACCTATTATTTGTTGTGTAAACATAAATTTTAAATTACTTTGTAAACGTGCCAATTATTATGTCTTTTAAAATTTTTAAACCGCCGGAAAATTTCTGCCCAAAATCTTTATAGACGACCGTGATCGGCACTTCGCACACACGCAATTTTTGACTAAAAACCTGACGCATAATTTCCGAACAATGCGCCATCCGATCTTGTTGCCAATTAATTTTTTGCGTCGCCGTTTGTGACATCGCGCGGAAGCCGGACTGCGGGTCGATTAATTTAATGCCAAAAAAATACCTATTAACAAAACGTGCTAACGGCATTATTATATTTTTTTTAGACCAGGGTATGTTTGATCTTTTGTCTAAAAATCTAGAACCAAAAACAACATCTACTTCATTATTTAAAATCGGCTGAATTACCTCTTGTATTTCACTAGCTAAAAACTGTCCGTCAGCGTCAAAATGAACAATTACATCAGCTCCGTGCTGTAAGGCATATTCAGTCCCAGTCCGCAAAGCCGCGCCTTGTCCTCTGTTTATAATATGTTGCAAAACAACTGCTTCACTATTTTCTACAATTTCAATAGTATTATCTTGTGATTTATCATCTACTACTACTATATCATACTCGCTATTAACAGCGCGAATATCAAAGATAACTCGCGCAATAGTCGCTGATTCATTATATGCTGGAATTACTATAAAAACTTTAGGCTCATAAACTCGCATAGAATTATTTTAAATATGTTTTATCCCCACAAATTTACAAATCAGCTACGAATAATACAAATACTATAAATATTATCATTAGAATTTGTGATATTTGCCTGCTCGACTGATGGTATCAATGTGCGGGCGGGTAGTAGATTTGTTGATTTGTGGTGTAGAAAATTTAAATTCAGAGTAAATCCTGAATGCTTGTATTTAAAAAGCCCTCTATTGAGGACTTTATTTTTTATTATTATAGCAAAATACCACATTATTTGCAATTAAGTGTATTGGAATATAAGTAATTTTTCTGGAACTAAAATTTATTATTTTTTGGCTTATTTTAGAGAAAATACGACAAAATGCTTGACTTTATTTTGATAGTATGTTATACTTATATTATCCTAATAAATGGAGGTTCTTTCTAATGAATACACGAATGTTGATTGTAATTGCTCTCGCGTTGATATTTGGTTTCGTATCAGGATACGGTTCACGAATGCCAGAAACAGTCATTACAGGGGATGTTACAGTCCCAGAGCCAACGACAAGTAATTGCTTTTCTACGGCAATTGCGGATCGTGATTCAATCCCGATAGAAGGTGTAGGTTTGTTCTACACTTACATAAAATTTCAGGATAAATTACGAGAAAATCGTCAAGTATATATGCCGATTCTTACAACAACCCCCCATGAAAAAGGATCCTCGATTTCATATGTCTTACATGAAATGCCGATGCTCATGAAAAAATCTGGGGAAGATGAATGGGAAACATGGGGACATTTCATTTATTTTGGCATATAAAAACTTTAGTCATCAGATGCAAAAAACTCGAAAAAGGAGAATAAACAATGCCAGTCGAAGATGGACAGATTACACCAGAAGATTGCAAGGCACCTGAGGGACAATTCAGAATCGTTCGTGAAGATATGGATGATGGTGAATTAATCCTTATAGCCGATTTTTACAACCAATCTTTAGCAGAAAAGGTTGTCGCACAATTGGCAGAAGACGATGACAAAAATGTATTTACTCTGTGGGACGACCAAGGCAACGGCATTCTCTAATGATTATAAATCATGACCCAGCGAAATAATAGTAGCTGGGTATTTTTTTCCAAAAAAATAGCAAATTTATTCTCTATAATTTCACATTTCGTATTATCGTATATTAAGTCGGATGTTAAGCAAGTATTATTTCTCCAAAAACTTTCTCACCTTTTTTAATTCCGGCTTTAACTGCTTCATCAGTATCAATATGCATGGCTACTGTAAAATTTGCGTTTATTCTAATTATCACATTATCAAAAACGTGATCTGCAACTTTTATACTTACTAGCTGTCCATCTTTTAAATTTAATTCTTCAGCTGATTTTAAATCTAAATGAATATGCCTTTGCGCTAAAATCAAACCATCATCTAAATCTACTTCACCTTTAGGTCCAATAATTTTTATATTTGCGCTATTTTGTAAATCCCCTGACATTCTTCTTGGTGGATTTATACCTAACTTTTCTGCGTCGCTTTGAGAAATTTCAACTTGAGTTTGTTTTCTAGTTGGTCCAATAATCCTAACTTCTAAATTTTCCGACAATGTTTCAATTTTAATTTTTTCTTCACAAGTAAATTCTCCTGTTTGAGATAAAACGCGTATTTTTTTTAATTTATAATTTTCACCAAACAATTTATCTAAATCTGATTGTGATAAATGCGCATGCCTTCCTGATACTTCAATAGGTATTTTCATAAAAAATAAACGATAACCAGTTTCACTATTGTTATTTTGAGAAACAAATTTAATTCTGTGATTTTCTCATCTTATTTTCCCCACAAATCTACAAATCAGCTACGAATATCACAAATTCTAATATTAATATTTATAGCATTTGTATTATTTGTAGCTGATTTGTAGATTTGTGGGGTATTGCCTATTATTACTAACCTTTCCCTTTGTAGGTAAATACAAATAATCA
>CAYPRN010000009.1:7347-23885 GCA_964413295.1 uncultured Gammaproteobacteria bacterium
TTAATTAATCCATTCTGCGCTCCTCGTTTACTTACTACTGAAGCAGTATTTTTAATACCCAGTTGGATGGCTTTATTAATATCATTATTATAAAGCATTAAGCCAGAAATAAAAGATGAGCCAAAAGCGTCACCCACACCGGTTGTGTCTACCCGCTTACTTTCTATAATATTTGAATGATAAAATTTTTCTCCATCATAAACATCTACCCCTGATTTTCCACGCGTTATTACTACAATTTTTGGACCATATTTATGAATGACTTGAAGTAAATTTTTAACACCATTTAAAAAAGTAGCATTGTGCTTGCGATTAGACATAATTTTTTTATCATTTACTACTAATTCAGTAGCTTCGTCTTGATTCAAAATTACAACCTCTGTTTTTTTTAAATATTTTTTTACTATGCTAGCGCCATCTTTTAATTGAACAGACCCCGGGTTCCAAGCTATTTTAAATTTTTTACTATACTTAAAAATATTCTTAATATTCTTTTTCCAGTCTCCGTCCAGAGAACAAACATAAAGATATTCTGATTCAATTTCCTTTAACAATGGGCTAGTTATTTTTAATTTATCATTTGATCCACGATAAGTAAAAATAGTATGCTCATTTTCCGGATAAAGAACAAGCGAAACAGAAAAACCACTATTGGTATCTTTATCTTTTTGGATAAATTTAATATCAACACCTTCATTTTTTAAATTTTTAATAATTCTAACACTCCTAGTAGATTTATTAATACAACAAATGGTCGCTGATTTTAAACCCAAACGTGACGCCGATACAGCCACGTTAGTAGCTCCACCACCAAGGTTAAACTCAGCATTATCAATAACTATTTTAGCACCGTATTCAAAAGCTAACAGCTGTTGGCGCAAAATATCTTTTTTATTATCAATAACTTGTCCTTCTTTAGTGGTAAAAGTTATATCTTCAACTGCGCCACCTATGGTGACAATATCATATTTCATAGAATATAAATAAATACTAGCTTCACTGTTGGTATTCCGAGAAGTAAATTTAGTTATGTTATTTTTTCAACTTAGTTCCTCTACTAATTACCAATCCATACTAATATACTAATACTGCTTAAACGGTTTATAGAAATACAAATTATTATTTGCTAAAATAAATTGATAGAATATTAGTATAATTAGTATGGATTAGTAATTGGTAGGGTTATAATGACAAGTGATCACCTACACTGGTTAATTAACTTTAAATCTTAAGATAACGGCTAACAGCAAATGAACTCGCTATAACATTAATACCGACTGCCAATAAAAACTGAATGCCAAAAATTTTTATAAAATTGCTATTAAAATAAGTAATCAAATCAAGACTACCTGGATCAAAAAAGGCGCCTAAGTATGGTTGTAATAAATAAAGAAAAGGGTAAAAAATTACAATAACGCCGACTACCCCCACTAAAGCATATAAAATAGCTTCTGCTAAAAAAGGAGTGCGGATAAAACTGTTGCTTGCTCCAACAAGCTTCATGATGCCAATTTCTTTTTTATGCGTATAAATAGCTATCCTAATAGCATTAAAAACAACTAGTAGAGTAATCGCGCCAAAGATAATACTAATCAATATACCAATCTGTTGCGCTCTATTTTTAATACTATTTAAACTTTCTAACAAACTATTATGATTGTCAAAATTACGACTTTCAATTATAGACTGATTGCTTAGATTATCCAAGTTGTTTATTATTTTTTCATAATCCCCTAATTCTTTAGCGCGTACTATTAAACTGGGATTTAATGGATTTGCCTCTAATTCACGCAAAGATTCTAAAACTGCTTTATCGTCGCTGTGTTGCTGTTGAAATGACTCTAATGCTTGAGCGCGGGAAATATATTCAACCTCTTGCACAACATCTAATCTACTTAATTCACTTTTTAAAAGACTAATATCTTCTTCTGGCGTATCTGCTAGCAAATACAGACTTAGATCAACTTTTTCTTCAACAGTAGCAACGGCGGTTTGTGATACTACAGCGATAATAATTAAAAAATTAATAGTAAATAGCGATAAAATTAAAATAGTAACCGTTATAATGGATAACCAAAAATTACGGAAAAAATCCTGAAAGCTAAACTTTAATACTCTGGCAAGTGATAGTAAAATCATAATATAAAATGGATAAATATAATCCGAATTAATCCTAATTTTTATCCGAATGCTCCGAATGCCATTTTATACATTCGGGGTATTCGGATTTTAATTCGAATTAATTAGGATTATAGTATGTATTTACCAACTTTTTGATCGCTAATTACTTTTCCGCCGTCAATTGTTACTACTCGGCGACGCAAGCTATTAACAACCTCTTTATTGTGCGTTACTAAAATTACAGTGGTGCCTAATTTATTTATTCGCTCTAACAAACTAACAATATCAGCGGCATTGATTGAATCTAAATTACCAGTCGGCTCATCTGCTAATAAAATTTTCGGGCGATGCACTAACGAACGAGCAATTACTACCCGTTGTTGTTCTCCGCCAGAGACTTGTGAAGGATAACGGTTTATTTTATGTTCTAAACTGACTAACTTAAGCATCTGGGGGACAATTTTATTAATCTGCGATGGAACATGTCCACTTACTTGCATAGCAAAAGCAACATTTTCAAATAATGTTTTTTTGGGCAACAATTTAAAATCCTGAAAAATAACACCAATTTGCCGACGCAAATAAGGTATCTCCCGTTGTTTAATATTAGTAATATCCCAATCCCCAATAATAATCTTCCCTTTATCTACTCTTTCCTCACCAATTAATGCTCTAACCATAGTGGTTTTGCCTGTTCCAGACTGACCGACAATAGAAACAAATTCACTCGGCTTAATATGTAAACTTAAACCATCAAGTGCCTTAATGTTAGGGGGGTAAGTTTTAGTAACATCTTCAAATCTAATCATGGGTTCAAATTATATTATGTAAAAAATTACAGAACTGAAATTAGTTATTTAGAAAATAGAAATTAGTAATGGAGAATAAAAATTGGAAATTAGACAACAACTATTTTCTATCTTCCAATTTCTATTACTAATTTCAAATTTCCATGCAACTAATTTCTATTTTAAACTATAATTCCTAATAGCATATTGAAATAATTGTTTTAATTCCTCAAAACTTTTATCTCTACTTTCTGATTTCAATAAAACACCAATAATATTTCGTTCACCAGATTTAATTCTACTCATTAAACAATACTTTGATTCAGTTAGATAACCTGTTTTTCCACCAGTAATATAAAGTTCAGTATATAATAATTTATTAGTATTACCCAAGATGAACTCTTTCCCCGCCCGAGGCGGGTCAGCCTTGGGTTGATTGTCTTCTTTGATTGTTTCAAATTTATATTGCTTTAAAGTAGTTGCTTCCAACATCTTTGGATGTGCTAATGCATTTTTACTTATTATAGCATAATCTTGAGCGGTTGACACGTTTTGTGGAGAAAGTCCAGTTGGCTCTATAAAAATAGTTGAAGTCGCTCCCCATTGCTGTACTTTATAATTCATTCTGTTGATAAATTCTGCGCGAGGAACTCCGCTTACTCTAACTAAGGTTTCTACTGAATTATTAGTAGATTTTACTAAAGAAGCAAAAAATAAATCTTTAACTGTTAGCTGGTCGCCATCTGCTAAATTCAATTTCATGGCTGAATATTTATTTTCCACATGTTCCCATGTTTTCTCTTCATCTGCTTTGCTGTAAGTTATTATTTGATCAAAATCAGGGTCAGTGTCTAAAAATACATTCATACTTACTAACTTTGTTAAACTAGCGATTGGTAGAACTTCTTGCTCATTTTTAGCAAAAATAATTTCCCCGCTGTCAGCATCCATAATTAAAGTAGAAGAAGCAGTCATAGTCGGTTCAACCAAAGCGCGTTCTATTTTTACACCTAATACACTTCCAGCAGGACGAGGGGCAATGTATATTGGATCAACGCCAACTTTAATAATCCCATCTCGCACTGAAGATATTTTACTAAAGGCGACTTTATCTAAATCAATTACTCGATCAGGATGCAAGTTTCTGTCCGGCCCGTAATCATTAATCTCTACTTCAACAGATTTACCATTCTCTAAATTCTTAACTAATAACTTTGATCCTTTGGGAAAATCAGGTGAAGCGGCAAAATTACCATTTTTATATTTATACCAACTGGCATTTCCCACTGACATTACTTCTGGATTAGAAAATACAGCAATGCGAGCATATGGCAAATGAATGACGCTGCGAATCATATTTTCGCCAACAAAGTCTGTCGTCGGCAAAGGATCCCAACTGTTAGCTATTTTATTAAAAAAATAAACTTGCTTTAAATTGTCATCATCACCATCATAGCTCATTTGAATTATAAACGGGCTATGATTGTCATAAGCATTTTTATTCTGAAAATCAAACTGGTAAATTTCGCTAACTCTGTCTAAATTCCACGGCAGTAACATTGGTTCATGCAATTCCATTACTTGCACCCTAGTTGGCTCTAAAAATAAATCAGGAATTAATGATAACTTAATTTGATCTTCAAAAGGCGCTACCGTATAACCAGCTTTTATTGCCGCGTCACTAATAAAAATTGAGTAAACGCGATTTTGATATTCTGTACTTTCAGCATTTGCTAATGGCAGAAATAAAAAAGCGGCTAAAAATATTATTAAACTTACTTGCCAGAATTGACTTTTTTTCATAGACTTTAGTTAGATAGACTTTAGTTAGATAGTTACTTGGTTGATTAGTTGATTAGTTTATTGCGAGTGTCATATAATGGTTATTATGTCTGCTTCCCAAGCAGAAAACGAGGGTTCGATTCCCTTCACTCGCTCCCTTCTTTGCTATACCTACGGCATAGCTACGAAGGGCGAGCCTTTATAGTTGATTATAGAGTTCGACTTGCCTTGCCGTAGCTTTAGCGTAGGCAGGTTCCCTTCACCCGCTCCTAATAAGCCACCTTAGCTCCCTCTCATCTCGCTACGCGATTGGGCGGGCAAGGAGTAATTACATTTTGCCACCTTAGCTCAGTTGGTAGAGCAACGGTATCGTAAACCGTGGGTCGTCGGTTCGACTCCGACAGGTGGCTCCATACTTCGCTAAAGCTACGTATGGCAAACATTTTTTACAACTCCATCAGAACAATTAATTTTGCATTCTCTCTCAAATCTTTCAAATACTCTTCAAAACTATAATTAGTATTAATGGTTATTTTTTTAAACCAATATTCCTCTCCGGCCTTACTGCTTTTAATGTCATATAATTTTACAATATAAAATATTCCGTTTTCTTTTATGATTCCACTGGCTTCCCCAATATTCAAACCAATAACCGTGTCTTGAAAGGTTTTACTCATATCCTCTCTTTTAACATATCCAATGTCACCACCGCGCAAAGCATGGGCGTCTTCGCTATATTTACGCGCTAATTCTTCAAAACTCTCTCTATTTTTATTTATTAATTTTAAAACTTTTTCCATCCGTAAAGCCGCTCCTTTATGCACTTTTTCATCTGTTAAAAAAGATTGATAAATTTTTTCTTGCAATATTTGATAATAAACAATTTTATCAACAAACATTTCTTTGGTTAGACCATAATCATTATAAATAATGTCTAAGTAATTTTCCTCCCCACTATGTTCTTCGGCTAATTGCGTGAATTTATATTCTAAATCTTGCTTAGTCAAATAAATATTATAATGGCTAGCTAAAGATTTTAATAAAATTTTCTCTATTGATTTTTCTAAAATAATATCTTTTGTATTAATAGTTTCATCTTCTGTTTTTTTAGGCGCGCTTAACGTGTCTTTTTTTTCTACTTGATCTTGTTCTTTAATAATCTGATAATAATCGCTTAATAATCGCTTATCTTCCATATAATCTGAATATAAAACCGGACGATAATTAACCAGTGCGACTGGAAACGGCAAATTTTGTATTAATAATTGAGCCGGAGCAGTATGAGGCATACAATAAACAACTAATGATGATATTGCTATTACAATAATCACCATAATTAATAATCCACCTAAACTTAAGGCAATTTTTTTGCTATATTTTTTTAAAGTAGATTTATACTTTCCTAAAATTACAACTATTTTTTCTTTTTTTTGTTGGCGCTGTATTTTTTTAAGTTCAATTAATTCTTGTTTTTTTATTTTCTTTAATTCATTTTGCTTCTGTTTCTTTGCTTTTTTTAGTTCAGTTTGCTCCTGCTTCTTTTGTTTTAACCCTTTGTATTTATTTAATTTTAATTCTAATCTCTCCTGCGCTTTATGTTCTTTAATTCGCCGAGCATCATTTTTTTTCTTCTGTTTAGCTTTTAAACGATCTGCTTTAAGGTGCGCTTTTGCTTTTAATCTTTTTTCTTTTTCATGCAAAATTTCTTTTTCTTCGTTAAACATAATAAACGTTTTTTCTGGCACTTCTTGTGATTTAATTAAAGTTTGTTTTTGATTCTCTTTATTGATTATGCGCTCTTGCTTTTTTTTCAGCTTATTTGCTTTTCTACGGCTAAACCATGAATAACCTTTATTATCACCTAACACCTTGCCAGAAATAACAGACTTTGCTTTTTTAATTTGTTGCGCGCCAAAAAATTCCCTTGGTTTAGGCGGGGCTTGAATTGAAGAATCAGGTTGAACATATTCTGAAGATAAAATATTGCTTTCAACTGATTTTTTAATTTTTTTTACACCGTCAATAGAACGCGCCATAAAAAAATTATATATTAATATTAAAAAAATAATCCCACCATTTTTGCGGATTAGCTTTTTCATCTGGTTCAACTGCTTTATCCAGTCCTTCAATCATATAAACTGATTCTATATCATTTTCTTCATTTAAAAATGTTTTATCTTTAACAACTACTACTTTCTCGCCCGGTTTTCGCAAGTCAAGATTTAGCCGAGCTTCTTTCTCCACAAAACTAATACTTTCTAAATAGCCGACAATCTCTTCTAATTTTTTATTCTTATTACTAATTCTTTCCATTTCTTCGCTTAACTCTTCAATTTCCCTATTCAACATTCTTTGCTGGTTTATTTTTTTCACCAACGGATAACCAACTAATAAAACTAAAATAAGCCCAATTAACGGGAACATTTTTGATTTAGAAAAAAAAGATTTTATTACTAAGTCGCGTTGCCGCGATATTCGTGATCGCATTGTGATTAGTTGATTAGCCTGCCCCGCTTTGCAGAGCGAGGCCGGGGTTACTTAGTTAATCAGTTAACTAATTTTCAATTTTATTATAACATTATTTCCAGCAATTAGCTTGCCCCGCTTATAGAAGAGGCGGGGGCGACTAACCAAAATGACTATCAATCGCCTCGTTTACTAGTCTGTCTGCTTCTTTATTAAGTTCCCGTCGCACATGGGTAAAAGTTACTTTTTTAAACTGCTGTGACATATTATAAATTTTTATAAACAACGGGGCCAGTTCTTTATTTTTCACTTTATATTCCCGTTTTAGTTGCTTTACCACTAATTCACTATCTAAATAAAAATCTAACTCCACATCTTTAGAGCGCCCTTGTCCGCCTTGGGTGGATAGTTTTTTAGCTTCTTCCATTGCCCGTAAAACAGCTTTATACTCCGCCTGATTATTAGTAGCTTTACCAATATATTCAGAAATTTCTTGCACAACTTTCTTTCCTGCATCATACAAAACACAGCCAATACCAGCTGGACCTGGGTTGTTGCGCGCGCCACCGTCAGTGTAAATTGTTAATTTTTTATATTTCATAAGTTGGTTAACACGAAACCGCGAAAATTTGTTACGCGATATGAGTTATGCGTTATGCGTTACGAGATCAATAATCTTCAACTGCACACTTTTCATTCCATTCCACTCATTTATATCTATATAATACACTAAATCAATTTCATCTCCAATCTTCCCTTGTCCGCCTTGCCTGCCCGCCTTGTAGCCGGGGGGGAAAATTTCTTTCCATTCGTCTGGCACAGAAAAAGCAATAGCATCAAGCAAAACACCACTCTGTTGTAATCTCAACTTAAGATGTTGTTTTTCTGCGCCCATATTTGTAACATTAACAATCTTTAAATTTTTAGTTATAAATTTAGGTTGCGCATTTGACATGCCAAAGGGGCGTAATTTTTGTAAAGTTTTATGCAATTCTTCATCAATATCTTTAAAATCAATTTCTAAATCAATATTTAAAGTCGGAATTAATTCAATATCTTTTAATTTTCTTTCTGCCACTTCTTTCGCCTTCGCTAAAAACTTCTCTAAATTACTCCTATCTCCCTCTGGGAGAGGGGTTGCCCGCTTCGCCAAAGATCCAGCGAGGCGAGGGGGTGAGGGTTTCACAGTAAAGCCACACGCTTGTTTATGTCCTCCATAAGCAGACAAAAATTCAGAGCATTCTTCTAACATCTCTGTAATATTAAATTCTGAAATACTGCGACCAGACCCAACTATGGAGTCTTGTTTCTTAGTAATCGCCAATGACGGCCGATAATATTTTTCTGTTAATTTTCCAGATACCAGTCCCATAACACCTGCTGGCCAGCTTGTCATCGCGAGCGTAGCGAAGCGATCCCGTGAGTGTTCTGACGCCTCTGTCACGGGATTATCACGGCTTTCGGCCTCGCAATGACAATTTAACTCAGGAGCAATCGCAAAAATAATTTTATCATCACACTTGCCCGCCGTAGCTTTAGAAAAAACATCATCAGCCTCTTCAAAAATTTCTTGGGTAATTTTTTGTCGCTCTCTATTAGTTTTATCTAATTCTTGAGCAATTTTAGTAGCCTCATTCTCATCTTCAGTAACTAAGAGTTGATAAGCAGTATTAGCATGATCTAATCTGCCAGCCGCATTTAAGCGAGGAGCTAACTGAAAACCAATTTGCCAAGCGTCTATTTCTTTTTTATTTCCATTTTTATCAACTCTAGACTGTGCTACTTCAATTAATTTTTGTAGACCTAATCGCCTGGTTTTATTTAAAACAACTAAGCCATAATAAGTTAATACCCTATTTTCATTAATTAGAGGAACTAAATCAGCAACCGTCCCAATTGCCACTAAATCTAATAGCCATTTTTCAAAAGATTCTGTTTTCGCAAAAATTTCTGAATTATCATTTTTGTCATTAGATAAAGTAATGCGTTTTTCTTTTTTCATTACCACCCCTGTCCCCTCCTTACTTAAGGAGGGGGACGTTCTATCACGTTTTTGCGTTAATAACAAAGCTTGCGCTAATTTAAAAGCCACACCCACACCAGCTAATTCTTTAAACGGATATTTTTCATTGTCAATTTTGGGATTAATAATTAAACAATTCGGTAATTCATCTGGCTTGCCCGCCGTAGCCTTCTTGTCCTCCGTAGCTTTAGCGAAGGGGGAAGCGGAGGAGGGTGGTTCATGATGATCAGTAACTATTATTTCCATACCAAGCTCTTTAGCATAATCTACCTCTGCTTTACTGCGAATGCCAGTATCAACTGTAATAATTAATTTTACTCCATCATCAGCAATTTTTTTTATAGCATCTTTATTCATGCCATATCCTTCGGTTTCTCTGTGTGGAATGTAGATGTCTAATTTTTTGCATCCTAAAAATTCTAATGTTTTAAACATAACTGCAGTAGCTGTTATTCCATCTGCGTCATAATCGCCATATATAGTAATTTTACTTTTCTTTTTTATATGCTTAAAAATCAAATCTACCGACGCTTGCATGTCTTTAAATAAAAAAGGATCATGTAGTTGTTCGCTATAATTCGGTTCTAAAAACTGTTTTATTTGATCAACAGAAAAACCACGATTATTTAATAATTGTAAAATAACCGGACTCATATCCGGATTGTCTTTTATTAAATTATCGCTAATTTTAGCTTCTTTTAACTTCCATTTTTTGCTAACTATTGACATATTTTAAGTGTTATACTACTATACACTATATAATTCTTTAAAATTCAAAAAAAGGAGTAAATATCATGAGTACTCATCTTGTTGTCTTTATTGTTTTAAATGTTTTACTTACATTTGGAATTTTCATGACTGCGAATAATACAGCAAATAACAGACTAAAAGGTGGTATTATAGTATTGCTTCTTACAGCCTCAACAGTAATTTGTGCTGGTAATTACGGCTTCCAAATGGCAAAAGGAACTCTTCTTGACAAAACTTATCTTCAAAAAAATGTGTTTTACACAACACAGTTCGTTGCTGAAGATTCAAACAGTAACACAAAAGTAGCAAAAATCAACGACAGGTTTTATGAATTCAGCGTTGAAGACAAAATTCCTGCAACATTTCAAGTTGAGGATAACGATGGGGAAATCACTATTATACCAAATCTATAGTCCGTTCTTTAATTTCTCTCAACATCAAGCCTTTCATCCGAAAGGCTTTTGTTTTTCTAAAAATAAAACAACGGCAATAC
Source organism: uncultured Gammaproteobacteria bacterium (assembly GCA_964413295.1). Classification (GTDB taxonomy): domain Bacteria; phylum Patescibacteriota; class Patescibacteriia; order Patescibacteriales; family XYC2-FULL-47-12; genus CAYPRN01. The sequence continues at coordinate 17,771 of CAYPRN010000009.1, forward strand.
TGTAAACATAAGCATAGCAATAATCATAATGACGATAATAATTGTACCGATTATTTTTTTGATAGTTTTCTTTTTCATACGCCCTCACCCCAACCCTCTCCCAGAAGGAGAGGGATCCTGCCTGCCGGTAGGCGGACTTCCCTCATCTCACGGCAGAGATAACTTTGAGATTTATTTATTTTAAAAATTATTAATAATAAGTATTTTAAACTATTTAACTGTTTGGTTTAGTATAAATTTACATTGGCGAGTCCCCCTCTCCCCGCGGGAGAGGGGGGGTGAGGGCGTTACTTCTTTAGAACGGCCAAGAACGCCTCTGACGGGATATCCACTTTTCCCTTACCCATAGAAGCCATTTTCTTTTTACCTTTTTTCTGTTTTTCTAATACTTTTCGTTTACGAGAAACATCACCGCCGTAAAGTCCGGCGGTTACATCTTTACGCATGGCTGATAATCTTTCGGCGGCAATAATTTTTCCGCCAATGGCCGCCTGTAATTTTAACATAAACATTTGCCGAGGCATAGTTTTCTTTAATGATTCTACTATTTCTTTACCGCGCTTTTGCGCTTCATCTTTATAGATAATTACTGACAAAGCTTCTACTGGTTCTTCGGCTACTAAAATATCCATTCGCACCACTTCGGCTGGGCGATAATCTAAAAATTCATAGTTGATAGATGCGTAACCGCTAGTCGCGCTTTTTATTTTATCATAAAAATCAGTTAAGATGGTTGACATGGGCATTTCATAATGCAAGACTACGCGATTATCATCAATGTATTCAGTGTTTTTATAATTCCCTCTTTTTTCCTGAACTAAATTCATAATTCCGCCAATATAATTTTTCGGGGAAATTACATCCAAAGTTACCCAAGGTTCTCTAATTTCCTGAATATACGCCGGATCAGGCAAGCCCAAAGCTGAACGGACTATTATCTCGGATCCATCGGTTTTAGTAAGCTGATAAGCGACTGACGGCGTAGTTACTACTAATTCTAAATTAAATTCACGACGTAGACGCTCTTGAAAAATTTCCAGATGTAATAATCCTAAAAATCCACAACGAAAACCAAAACCTAGCGCTTGTGAATGTTCTGATTCATATACTAAAGCTGAATCAGTTAATTTTAATTTTCCAATGCCTTCACGCAATTCTTCATACTCATTTCCTTCTTTAGCAAAAATACCGGCAAAAACCATCGGCTTTACTTCTTTGTAGCCGGGAAGTGGCTGTACTGTCATTGCGAGCGATTTCGCTTTAGCGGAATCGTGTGGCAATCCCGTGACTTTTTCGCTATGTGGCGGGATTGACTGCCTGCCGGTAGGCATAGCTTCGACCTTCGACCTCGCAATGACAGCGCTAGTCAAAGTCACCGTATCTCCCACCTTACATTCATCAACTGTTTTTAAACCAGTAACAATATAACCGATTTCACCAGTTTTTAATTCTGGCCGACTAAAATAATCTGGTTTAAAATAACCAATATCCAAAGCGTCGCTTTCATATTTTGTAGTTACCATTTTTATTTTATCGCCTTTCTTTAATTCCCCATCTACAACTCTGACATAAGCCACTACACCACGATATTCGTCATAAACAGAATCAAATATTAATGCGCGTAATGATTTATTATTTTCACCTGTGGGCGCAGGCACACGTTTAATTACTGCTTGTAAAATTTCTTCCACACCCTGCCCGGTCTTACCACTGGCTTCTAATATATCATCTATTTTACAACCTAATAATTTCACAATACTTTCTTTAGTTGTTTTAACATCTGCCGCTGGTAAATCAATCTTATTTATCACTGGAATAATTTCTAACTCTTGTTCCATAGCTAAATATAGATTTGCTAAAGTCTGCGCTTGAATTCCCTGGGTGGCATCCACTAACAAAACCGCCCCCTCAACCGCAGCGAGCGAACGTGATACTTCGTAGGAAAAATCCACATGCCCCGGTGTATCAATCAAGTTCAAGTGATACACTTGACCTTTAACGTCTGATATTTGACTATTGATCTTGTCAAGTGTCAAATGTTTATTGTCAGGTTTTTTATATTCATATTCCATATTCACCGGCGTAAGCTTAATCGTTATTCCCCGTTCGCGCTCCAAATCCATTTTATCCAAAATCTGCGCCTTCATTTTTCTTTTCTCCACTGTTCCGGTAATTTCCAGCATCCGATCAGCCAAGGTAGATTTTCCATGGTCAATGTGGGCTATAATACAAAAATTTCTAATTTTGTTCATAGATTTTTCTTTATTTCCTCCCAAGTTATTCCGCTACATTCTTCTATTTCTTTCAATAAATAATATAAAACATCTTTTCTTATTTTATACTGAATAGTAATTGACTTTTGAGTTTTTGGCCAAGTTGCTTTAAAATGACTACCATCTCCACCTTTACTGTCTATAATAAAACCAAGGCGAACTAGTGCCTTGATAAATTTTTTTCTTTTTATTTCACTAGGTAACTCACTAAGCGAGGGCATAACTCTCTTGCTTCTCACCTTCTTTAATAATGCGCGCCTCCTTAGAATAAGATGAGGGGACTTCAAAAGAAGTTAATATTGCATCTTTAATATTTTTATCTAATTCTTTTTTGTCTTTACCAGATGTGATTATAGAGCCATGCCTAAAATTATTACTAATCGCTACTAGTCCATCACCACTCTTTTTAACATCAAAACCTATAGGATCATTTATTCTAAAATATTGATTCAACTCAAAAAGCCCTCTTGGCACTACAGATTTACCAAAAAGTAATTTTATAGTCTGATCTTTTGTTTTTTTTATAATATACATATTATAGTATTAAAGCATATTTATTAGTTTATTCCCCTGTGGCAGAGACCACAGGGCGAAATAATGAATATTTTATTAACTTGGAAACCTAAGGTTTCCAAACCTTCCTAAGAGGAAGACTGTGGCAGAGACCACAGTGTGATAATTTTATATATTTCAAGTATAGCATAATGTCAATATTGGGGCTATAATGCAAAAATTTCTAATTTTGTTCATAGATTTTTCTTTATTTCCTATTGCGTATTTTGTTTATGTTTTTTTCTGGATTCCCTCCGCCAGCTGGCGGATTCGCGGGAATGACAATAATTCTTACTTCTAAATTTTTACTTCTAACTTCAGATGCCTCGTGCCTCCCCCACATCATCTGTTTCAATTCTTTCTCTCTTCTGTTTGGCGCGAATACTACGGATAAAATTCATTAATTCTTCTGAACGCAAAATCCAAGTGATAGCGATAAATATTAAAATACCAAAACTACCTGCTACTAATCCTTGAATTAAAACACCCCAGAATTTTGTCATGTCAATAAATGGCCAGACAGCAAATTTCATAGTTTGGACAGCGACGCCGGCAAAAATACTGGCTAAGGAAATTTTTAAGGTGGAAATTAAAATTCGCACTTCGTCTAAATTTCCAAATTCTACTTTTAATAATATCCAAAGCATGGCGAAGTTGATAATAGTGCTAATAGAAAAAGCTAAAGCTAATCCGGCCACACCCATGATCTTGGCAAAATACCAGCTTAAACCAATATTAATTATCACTGAAGATAAGGCAACATAGAAAGGCGTTTTGCTATTTTTATTAACATAGAACATGCGCACTAATAACGGAATAGTTGCCTGCGCAAATAAACTTAAACAAAAATATGTGAGCGTGTCAATAGTTAAAATAGTATCTTGCCAATCAAAACGACCACTTCCGAGAATTACACGAATAATTTGGGCGCGCAAGGTCAGCATTAAAACTGTGGCCGGCAGAATGAAAAAAATAATTTGACGCAATACTTTAGAAAAATTTTTAATTAAAGCTTCTCTATCTTTAGTAAAAGCAGACATGGTCGGAAAAGCGGCGATAGCAAAAGAAATGCCAAAAATGCCAACCGGAAATGATTGTAAATTATTAGCAAAATTAAAAATTGTTAAACTACCAGCTGTCAGCAAAGAAGCAATGACAGTAACCACTACTAAATTAACCTGCGCGATTGCCAAACTTAAAGTGCGCGGAATCATCATCAGACCAATATCACGCACATACTTATTTTTATAATCAAGCACAAATTTATATCGATAACCCAAATGGAAGGCGGTTGGCACTTGAATTAAAAAATGCATTAAAGCTCCAAAAATAACGCCGTAGGCTAATCCATATATTCCCCAAAGTGGAACAAAATATAATGCGCCTATAATAATGCCAACATTGTACATAATGGGCGCAAGCGAATAAACAAAAAAGCACTTGAACGATTGTAAAATGCCACCAAAGACTGAGCTTAATCCCAAGAAGAAAGGCGACAAAAACATAATACGCGTTAAAGTAGCTGTGATAGCTTGTTGTTCTTCGCTAAAACCAGGGGCTATAAAACGCATTAATTCAGGGGCAAATATTATTAAGATAGCAGATACTGTTAATAATAATATTCCTAAAATATTTACAATTGAATTAGCTACTTGCCAGGCTTGCGTTGTGCCAGCCATTGGACATTTATCATCATTTTGTCCAACTGATTTTTTATGAATTAAAGAAGCAAAGATAGGAATAAAACCGGCAGACAATGCTCCTAAAACTAAAAGATTAAAAACTAAGTCAGGAATGCGGAAAGCGGCATAATACATATCTAAAGTAGCTCCAGCTCCAAATTCACCTGCTAAAATACGGTCACGAAAAATACCTAAAAAACGACTGGCCAATGACGCAGACGCTACCACCATTGCCGCAACAGTGATGGAATTAATTTTTGAGTTAAATAACTTTGTTATCATTATTACTACAAATTACAAATAAAATGTGATGCTAATCTGCGAATTGCTAATGCCACGAATATAATTATTCGCAATTTGCGGATTAGCATACTATTAGTGGATTAGCATCACATTTAATTTGTAGTGGCTAACTAAAGAATTTAACAATATCCCTATATGTAACAACTAAAACTAATATCATCAATAATACAAAACCAGTATTATGAACAATTGCTTCTACTTTTTCTGGCACTGCTTTTCCGCGAACTTTTTCAATTAACAAAAATAAAACCCGTCCTCCGTCTAAAGCTGGAAACGGCAGATAATTTATGATTGCTAAGTTAATAGAAAGCAAGGCAGTAAATTGCAAAATATATACAAAACCTAAGCGAGCAACTTGACCGGTAAATACAGCAATACCAATTGGACCAGCTATTTCCGCGCCTACTCCCTGCCCTAATATCAAACCTTTAATCAAAGCCACAAAAGCAGCTAAAATAAACCAGGTCATTAACACCGTGGCCTTTATCCCTTCCCAGATCGCCTGATACCACGGATAACTAATTATGCCAGTTTCTGCAATTGCTATGCCGATCCCCGCCTTCGCTGAAGCTACGGCGGGCAAGCCTACCTCATTAGTATTTTCTAATACAACAGGCAAATCTGCTCCGTCAGTGTTCTCTAAGATATACGGTGTAATATTTAAATTTAATTCTTCATCGCCACGTTTAATTAAATATGCCAGTTCTACCCCTTCTTTGTCAGCTGTAAATAACTGTAATTCATTATAACTGCCAAATTTTTGCCCATTGACACTTACTACTACATCTCCCATTTGCAAACCTGCCTCTTTCGCTGGGGAATTATCCATGACTTGCATAACCTGTATATTTCTTTCGCTAATCTTCGCATTTACGTCTACCCCATCAAGCGCTTGTGGTAAACCGATTATGAAACCAATAGATAAAAAAACAGCGGCAATCACTAAATTCATGACTACGCCAGCTGTTAAAATTACAATTCGTTTCCAAATTTTTTGATTAGAAAAACTATCTACATCTTGTTTATTATCCCCTTGCTCGCCTTTTATTTTTACAAATCCGCCCAAGGGTAACCAATTGATAGAATAAACTGTATCAGCCGCATCCTGTACATCTTTATTACCAAAAACAAACCGCCACTTGCCAGCTGTTGTTTTATAAATTCCGCCAAAACGTGGCGGAAAGCCAAAACCAAATTCTTCCGCTTTTACTCCGAATTTTCGCGCAGTCATAAAATGTCCTAGCTCATGAGCGAAGATTAGGATTGAGAGGACTATGATAAATATAACTATAGTTGTGAACATAA